>JAHEAY010000206.1 GCA_024642485.1 Cytophagaceae bacterium | reverse complement strand
GCAGTGGCCTAAGTTCTCGTTTAATGAATCGTATCCGTCAGAAAGAAGGTTTATCTTACGGTGTAGGTTCACAATTCGTTGCGAGTCCTTTGGATCAAAATGGCGCTTTCTTAGGTTATGCAATTTATGCACCTGAGAATATTGCTAAACTAGAGGCTGCTTTCAAAGAGGAAATTGAGAAGGTTTTGAAGGAAGGCTTTACGCAGAAAGAAATCGATGAGGCGAAGAAGTCGTGGATTCAAGCGAAACAAGTGACGCGTTCACAAGACAATGCTTTGGTGGGAACGTTGAATAACAATCTATTCTTAGGTCGCAATTTAAAATGGTCTGAGGAATTAGAAAACAAGGTGAAAAACTTAACACCGGAACAAATTCTAGAAGCTACTCGTAAAACAATCGACTTGACGAAGATGTCATTCATCAAAGCGGGGGATTACGAGGGTGCAGCCAAAAAGATGGCTGAGAAGGCCAAAAATACACCTTCGGAGTCTGGCGCTGTGGGTGGTGCACCGAAGCAGTAAAACAAGAATAGCCGTTCATGGAACGGCTATTTCAATCATCAAAAAAGGAGCCTCTCGGCTCCTTTTTTATTAACAATACTCTTCAAATACACCTTCTAAATGCTGAGCAATCAAAGCCGCCGAACGGCCTTCAATATGATGACGCTCTACAAAGTGAACCAATTCACCATCTTTGAACAAAGCAATTGATGGAGATGATGGTGGATAAGGCAAAGTATATTCACGCGCTTTTTGCGTAGATTCTTGATCCACACCCGCAAACACCGTTGCTAAATTCGTTGGTTTCTTTGCAGAAGCCGCAACTGCAGCTTTCACTCCTGGACGAGCAGTAGATGCTGAACAACCACAAACTGAGTTGATAAACAACAAGGTCGTACCTGGTTTTGCCATGGTATCTTCTACTTCAGCGGCCGACTTCAATTCTTGAAATCCACCCTCTACGATATCCATCCGCATGGGATGTACTAAATGTTCTGGATACATATTATTTCTATTTTAATTTGCTTAACACACTTACATAAAGCCAAGTTCCAATTTGGCAACTTCCGACATCATATCTTGTGAATACGGTGGATCAAACGTTAATTCGACAGAAACCTCTGCAACACCTTCCACTTCCCGAATAGCCTTCTCGATGTCCACGGGAATACTTTCCGCCGAAGGACAAGAAGGCGATGTCAAGGTCATCAAGATATACACATTATTCACTGGAAAAATCTTGATTTCATAAATCAACCCAAGCTCATACACGTCCACCGGAATTTCGGGGTCATATACCGTCTTAATTGCTTTTACTACTTCTTCCTTTAATTCTGCTTCCGTCATGCTTCTATTATCTTAAGCCATTGCATTAAACGCAACCGCATAATTTTTCATTTGTTTTACCATGGCTACCAATCCATTTGAACGTGTTTGGGCCAAATGCTGCGCCATCCCAATCTGATCAATAAAATACAAATCAGCTTGCATAATCTCTGCTGGCGTGTGATTCGATAAAACCCGAATCAACATACTGATCATTCCTTTTACAATAATCGCTTCCGAATCTGCAAAAAAGACAATATGATCCCCATGCTTTTCGGCATGTAACCAAACCTTACTTTGGCAACCTTTAATGACATTTTCCTCCGTTTTGAAGGCTTCATTCATCGGGCTTAATTTCTTACCCAAATCAATCAAATATTCGTATTTATCAGCCCAATCCTCAAAAAGACCAAACTCCTCGATTAACTCATCTTGGGTTTCATTGATCGTTGCCATATTAACTCAACATTGTTATCGTACGTTTCAACGCTTTCACAAACAAATCAATCTCTGATTTGGTATTGTAAAACGCGAAGGACGCCCGACAAGTTCCTACTAATTCATAACGTGCCATCAGCGGTTGGGCACAATGGTGACCCGTACGAATTGCGACACCAAACTTGTCCAACAAAACACCGATGTCTTGTGGATGTACACCATCAATCACAAAACTTACCACGGCAATTTTCTCGGGTGCCTGACCTACGATACGTAAACCATCAATTTGCATTAATTGTTCAGTCGCATAGTCCAACAAAGCTTTTTCTTGCTCCCAAACGGCATTCTTTGGCAAGGATTTCAAATAGTCCAAAGCAAATCCAAAAGCATAAACATCCGCTATATTCGGTGTTCCAGCTTCAAATTTGTATGGTAACTCGTTGTACGTTGTACTCGCGAAACTCACTTCCTTGATCATCTCTCCTCCACCTTGATACGGCGGCATCGCTTCAAGCAACGCACGTTTTCCATACAACACACCTACACCCGTGGGACCAAATAATTTATGTGCCGAAAAGGCTAAAAAATCAATATCCAACGCTTGAACGTCAATTTCAAAGTGTGCAACTGATTGCGCTCCATCAATTAAAACCTTCGCTCCTACTCGATGCGCTTGCTCAATGATATACGCAATAGGATTAATTGTTCCAATCGCATTTGATACATGGTTTACAGCAACAAACTTAACTCGCTTCGTGTCTAATAATTCCACATAGGCTTTCATATCCAAAATACCGGCCTCGTCGACTGGAATCACTTGAACCTCCGCTCCTTTTTCTTCAGCAATCATCTGCCAAGGAACAATGTTTGAATGGTGTTCCAAATTCGAAACTAGAATTATATCGCCTTTGGAAAAATTGGCCCGACCGTAAGTCTGAGCAACTAAATTAATCCCAGCAGTTGTTCCGGAAGTGAAGATAATTTGATCCGTAGATTCCGCATTCAAGAAATCTTTCAACTTCTTTCTGGTCAATTCATAACCCGTTGTCGCACGCTCTGCAAGCGTGTGTAAACCGCGGTGGATATTGGCATTGTCTCGCGTGTAATAATGATTCAGCGCATCAATCACCATTTGAGGCTTTTGCGTCGTTGCTGCATTATCAAAATACACCAAAGGAGCCCCATTGACCTGTTGGTCTAATATGGGAAAATCCTTCCGTACTTGCTCAATATCAAATTTCTCTGCCATGATTATACCCCTAATGCTTGTTGTATTTTCGCTACCACCCGATCAGAAATAGATTCTTTCAGTTCAGGTATTTCTACTTTATCAATGACTTGTTGGACAAATGCCAACATCAATAAGGTCTTTGCTGCTTCTTCTGAAATACCGCGTGAACGCATGTAAAACAAGGCCTCATCACTCAATTGACCCGTTGTCGTCCCATGTGAACATTTCACATCGTCCGCCCAAATTTCCAATTGAGGTTTGGTATTCATCGTTGCTTTATCAGAAGCCAACACATTTTTACAGGATTGAAAGGCATTCGTTTTTTGCGCGTCAGGACGAACAAAAATCTTTCCGTTAAATACACCCGTTGAATTACCTAGCAATACACCTTTGTATAATTCGTTTGATTCTGAATTTGGTTTGCGATGGTCTACAACCGTGTGTGAATCAATAAATTCATTGTTTCCGGGAACATACAATCCATTCA
>JAHEAY010000119.1 GCA_024642485.1 Cytophagaceae bacterium | reverse complement strand
GTATACAAGTCCTCTTGTCAGAAGGTACGTATGGACTTGCTGAAACCGCTACATTCAATCCCACACAATGGGTATTTTCAAAACAAGATCGCCTCGAAATTCGCGCGGAGATTTTACCAGACAGTTCAGCTTGGGAACCTAATAAAATGCCCATAATTGTTTCGACAATGCCATTTAAACTTGAACGTGATGATAAGAAAGTAATCACGGGTGGTTCAAATTATGGTATTTTAATCGAAAGCAGTCATGCTACCATTCAAGGACTTCGTATATTAGGTGAACCTGTGCATGAAAAACCCAAAGCGGGTGTACTCGTTCGAAATTATCCAATCGTATGGGAAGGTAAAAACTTGAGTGATTTGCGCGTTACACAATGCCTGTTTCTAGGGAATCAATTCGCATTACCTAATCACTTGGGCATATTATCCAATGGAAAGCAATTAGAAGTCGATCATTGTGTCTTTTATGGGGTAAAAGATGCTGTAGTGATGTGGAATGCACCTGCGGAACAATCTAGCATGCATCATAATTTGATTTTGAATAGTTACGGTGCAGCTGTTTGGACCTGGTCAACAACACCTGACTTCAAATTTTATAACAATGTCATGAGTGGAATCAACGTCTTGTGGGTATTAGAGAAAGAAGCAAAAAATGCTTTCCAGATTCAGAATTCTATGGTTATTGGCTATAATCAATTAGTGAATCAAGGTGGAGGCCCACAAGATTTTGGTACACCAGCCGATCCAAAGAAATTGATGTATGGTTCTGATTTTGTTCTTCAAAAAACAGGCGGTTTATCTATCGAGGAAGACCAAACAAGTCGTTATTATTTACAAATAAAACCTGGAACTTTAGGAACTTCTTATGGGGCGGGGTTATTTTATAAATCATCAAATGAGAAATAAGGGTTTTATAGCCGTAATGATATTGTTGGCCGCACCCATGTATGGTCAGCAATTCACTTGGGAAAAGCAAACGTTTTCCGCCATTAATTCAATTGCTAAAGTAGTTGAATTAGACGGAGCAAAAGTTTTAGAAGTTACTAGAGACTTAGTCAAATCTCCCTTTGATATCAATAATATTGAGAACTCTGTGGATGGACCGACCTTTGTTAAGTTGGCAAATACTGACATCGAAAATGGTATCATCGAAGTGAAGATGTTAAGTAAGATTCAAGTAGATTCACCGTTCCCACAAGCAAGAGGATTCATCGGTTTGGCCTATCGCATCGATGAGGCGAATACCCAATTTGAGAATATTTATTTGCGACCAAGTAATGGTCGAGCTAATGACCAACTGCGCAGAAACCATACTGTTCAGTATTTTGCTTATCCGGGTTATACTTTCAGCCGCTTGCGAAAAGAAGCTAATGGCTTATATGAAACCTATGCGGATATCGGATTAAACGAATGGATTGATGTCCGATTAGAATATCAAGGAGAGAAGGTCACTTTGTTTATTAACAACCAAAAGTCACCAAATTTTATTGTCAACAAAATGTTGGGCAAATCAACGCGAGGAAGCATTGGTTTGTGGGTAGAAGTAGGGACAATTGGCTACTTTAAAGACTTGAAAGTAACGAAGAATTAAATAAAAAAGGGGCTCAATTAATAGCCCCTTTATTTATTTACTTGAAAAAAAACTCAATACGATTTCATTGAACTCTTTCGGATTCGTTGCGTAATATCCATGACCCGCATTCGGAATCACTTTTAATTCGGAATTGCGGATAGTCTTTAAGAAATAATCAAATAGGTGTTGATTATTAAACGTCCCATTTTCAGCCATTAATGCTAAGGTTGGCACTTGAATCGTAGGCAAAATATCCCGCCAATCATTTCCCAAATGTTCCGTTAACAACTTAGCCATCATTAACTCACGTGTGTTTTTCGGAGGCTGTTGTTGGCTTTTGGGCATGCGCCATGCGGTCCACAGATCCTTGTCTGTCGCGCTGCCCGTATACATCTCTTTTTCTTGGCTCGTCCATGATGGATCAGTAACTAAACAAGGAGCTTCATCGCCTAATATGTATTTGATGACTTGCTTTTGGCCAAATAAACCAAAATAGCTCCAGGCTACCGTATTTCCCATTGAGTGCGCTAATAGATAAAAAGAGCCGATTTTTGCGTCCGCAATCATCTCATTGGCATCTTTTGCAAAGCGTTCAATGTGTACGCCGTAGTTTGGATCTTCTGAAAGTCCATGCCAACGGTAGTCCAAACAGTACACTTGGAACTGCTTTCCTATCACCTCTAAATTAGGTTCGAAATTAGCCGAACTTTGCGTGTAGCCTGGGAAAATGACCAAGGGTTTTCCTTGCCCTGTAACCGTGTAATGTAATTTAACACCGTCCGAAGTGGTGAAATAACGATCTGATTTTTGTGCGATAGCTGTAGTCGCCAATAAGCAAAAGAGTAAAAGGTAGTTTTTCATATGATTAGATTTTTTCGATAATAACGGCATAACCCATGCCCACACCCACACACATGGCGGCTAAGGCGTATTTTTTATTTTGTTTCTCTAAACCGTGAAGTGCTGTTTGAATGATTCTTGTTCCTGACATACCCAGCGGATGACCTAGTGCAATGGCCCCACCGTGTGGATTAATCCGTGTATCATCGTCAGCTAATCCAAGTCCACGTGTGACAGCCAAACATTGAGCCGCAAAGGCCTCATTAAATTCAAAAAGGTCAATTTCTGATAAAGCCAAACCAGCTTTTTCCAATGCTTTTTTACTCGCATTTACGGGCCCTATGCCCATGATACGTGGCTCTACACCCACAACCGCTGAGGCGACTATTCGTCCTTTGGGAATAAATCCATACTTTTTTACAGCAGTATCAGAAGCTAATAGCATTGCGGCAGCACCATCATTAATTCCTGAAGCATTTCCTGCGGTAACCGTTCCTCCTACTTTACGAAACGCAGGTTTTAACGTGGAAAGTTTTTCGAGCGTACTATTACCCTTGATGAATTCATCTTGATCAAAAACATGGACATTCCCTTTTTTGTCAGCAGACGTTACCGTCACGATTTCCGACGCAAAATAGCCTTCCTTCTGCGCTTTAAACGCTTTTTGTTGCGAACGAAATGCAAATAAATCTTGGTCTTCACGGGAGATAGTAAATAGATCTACTAAATTTTCTGCTGTTTCTCCCATGGCATCAATACCATATAATTCCTTCATTTTAGGGTTCAAGAACCGCCAGCCAAAGGAGGAATCATACATTTGAGCATCATTTCCAAAAGGCTTTGTCGTTTTTGCAATTACCCATGGGCTTCGCGTCATATGTTCAACACCACCCGCAATAAAAATATCTCCATCGCCAGCTTTGATCGCACGGTTCGCATGGATCACTGCCGACATACCAGAAGAGCATAATCGATTAACCGTTTCGCCTGGTACTGTATGCGGAATTCCCGCCAATAAAAGAGCCATGCGAGCTACATTGCGGTTATCTTCGCCTGCTTGATTATGGCATCCTAGTATAACATCATCAATACTTGCTGGATCTAAATTTGGATTACGCTCAAGAATAGCGCGCAGGGGAATCGCTGCCAAATCATCAGCACGTGTAGCAGACAAACCTCCGCCTAAACTACCTATGGCAGTTCTTACGGAATCAATGATGTAAGTGTTTTTTGACATCGTTTTCTCAATTAATGTATATGACCTCCTCCGTTCACATCCAAGGTATGCCCCGTGATGTACGCAGCTAAATCGCTCGCTAAAAATAAACAGGCATTCGCAATATCTAGTGGTTTTCCCGCTCTGCGTAACGGAATGCCTGCGACCACTTGATTAAATTGTTCTTCCGTGACATTACCATCTAGCATACCTGTTTCAGTCATCGAGGGACAAATCACATTTGCTCTAATACCCTGAGGACCAAATTCACGAGCTATGGATTTTGTCAGACTTACCACTCCGCCCTTAGATGCAGCATAATGTGCTCCTCCCACAAGTCCACCTCCACGTTGAGCTGCAACGGAAGCTAAGTTTACAATAGTACCCTTTTGCTGTTTTGTAAAGAACGCTAACGCGCTTTGGCAGGTGTGAAATGTACCCTTCAAGTTCACATCAAGCATTAAAGCTAAATCTTGGCTTGGAATGTCAAGCATACCTTCAGATCGTACGATTCCTGCACAGTTTATGAGGCTATCGATTTGACCAAAATGTTCTACTACCATCTGCATGGCACGATCACAAGCCACCGGATCTACAATATTACAAGGAATACAAAGTAAATCGACTTCTCGTCCCACCTTGGCTGACATAGCTGTACGTAATGCTGCCTGCGTTGTATCTGTAACGGCAACATCTAATATTGCAATCTGAGCACCATAATGGGCAAACAGTTCAGCTGTTGCGTAACCGATACTTCTCGGATTCGCAGCGCCCACAATGACGCAAACTTGGTTATTAAGGAATAGAAAATCTTCACACTTCATATGTATAGGCGGCTTTAGTTTCAATAATTTCAGCTATTTCTTTTTCGCTGTACCCTAACTCTTTTAAAATAGGCAACGTGTCATGACCTTTCGGCTGAGCGAATGAATTCACAGGAGCGTATTCACCATTGTTTTTAATGGACGAACGAATGACCACTGTTTTTCCTTCCACCGGATGGTTTTCCGAAGACATTAAATTTACTTGATTCAAATGCGGATCCTTGATAAGTGTATCGATGGTGTGACAGGGCATCGCAGGAATATCCACAGCACGTAAAGTGATTAACCATTCCTCTGTTGTTCTACTCATCAAAGCGGCTCCGCGTACTTCGAACCATTCACTGACAAATTCGGCCCGACTCGCAATACTTTGAAAACGGGGATCTTTTAATAATTCCGAACGATCTGTCGCTTTTAGGAATGCTTGTACCTGTGGATCGGTATTAATGGTAAAAGAAATGTAACCGTCTTTCGTTTTAACAGGCTGATTATGAGGGCTCAAAAGACGCAAATCGCCAACTGGACCAACAGGAGGTTCAAAACTTTTCTGTGCCAAGTGTTCTTGCAAAACAAAAGTAGCCATTGTCTCAAACATAGGTACCTCAACAAATGCACCTTTACCTGTTTTGAAGCGGTCAATAATTGCAGCCATAATAGCAGCTGAAGTAATTTCTCCTACCACATGGTCACAAATTAACATGGGCACATACGCTGGTTTTCCATCACGCAATTGTGACAGACCCGCAATTCCAGAAACACCTTGCAGAACGCTATCATAGGTAGGTAATCCTGCATATGGGCCCTCTGTGCCGTACCCAGAAATCAAACAATAAATCTTTTCAGGATGCTTTGATTGGATGGCCTTTGGCCCTAAGCCTAATCTTTCCAGCGCATCAGGACGCATATTCGCGATAACTACATCGCACCAGTCAATTAGTTTTTCGGTAATTGAGTTTGCCTGAGGACTTTTTAAATCCAAACACAAATTGCGTTTACCTCTATTTAAGTGAAGGTAGGTACCTGAATGTTGGCCACTAGGTGATTTCCCTCCCAAACCTCGCATTAAATCTCCGGTAGGATGTTCAATTTTAATTACCTCAGCACCATATTGACTTAATCGCCAAGTCGCAACAGGCCCAACCACTACGGAGGTCAAATCTAAAATTTTAATTCCTTTCAGCGCTTCAAACATGATATTATGCGTTTATTTGGGCTTCGATGGAAACGGCTAAGGATTGATTTGCGTTACAAATTTTGACCTCCCAGGTTTGCGCATCGACTGGATTGGCCAGTAAGGTCATTTCCGCATCACAAAAAAGTGGCGCACTATGTTTAGCCTGAAAACGAGCTAATTTTACGCCACACGTTGTTCGTAAAAACTCGGTTACATAAAGAGAAGCCAAGCCACCGTTGACTAACAAATTGGGGTAACCTTCCACATCCTCTGTATAAGAACGATCAAGGTGAATTTTATGGGAGTTAAATCCTAAAGCAGAATATTGAAACAACTGCAATGCATCAGGAGTCAATGTTTTTTTCGCAAACACTTCTTGGCTGATGGGTGCTCCCGTGGTAATAACGGGTTTGCCAATGCTTGCTTCCAAAAGAATAAAAGTTTGCACCTCGCTTACAAGTAAGTCGGAATTTTGGTTGCGGATTTCATGTTGAATTTTCACAAATGCCATTCGACCCGCTGCATTCTCTTTTTCAGATATCGAAGCCAAATAGCTACTCCGCTCAAGCGTTTCTCCAATGTGTATATCTCCTAAAAATTCAACCGTTCTACCACCTAAAACTAAACGTGGTAATCCTAAATCAGGAATTGCCACCCCAAATCCAGGAAATCCATCAGCCCGAATATCAGAACGGCGAACATTACCAGCTAAGAGAAAAAAATGCCAACCTCTTGGAAGCAAATCGCCTTTTTGAAAATCAGAAGGTACTAAATCTAACATCGAAGCCACTTTCCTTACCGTAGACAGACTACATACTTCTTCAGAAATGACACGTTCGTTTTGTTCCATATAGAGCGCTTTGAGCAGGTTTAAACGTTTATTTGTCCCAAATTTAAACGATATTTTTTATATATAAAATTCTAATTTTATATTTGCAAAACACAAAAGCGAAAATCCTATGAATTTTAAGTATCATCACATGAATTTGTGCACGGAAAATGTGGCACGAACTTCGGAATTTTATCAGTCCGTTTTTAATCTTTCACGATTGCAAGATGAGGAACACAATCTAGTTAGCGAAGACACAGAAGATCGATTTGATGGCGTTGTGGATTTTTTAACGGATGGCGAAGTAGAATTTCATATCACTAAAAAGGATGTAAATTTAGGTTTTGAAATGAAGCACTTCATCAATCCTTTAGAAAGAGGCCATTTCTGTTTTAGAACAGATGATATAGAAGGTTTCAAAAAGAGATTGGAAGAAAAGGGGATTCCATATGCTGATTACGGCAAGTGGGCCCTAGCTGGATGGTATCAGATATTTTTTCATGATCCAGATGGCAACATTATTGAGGTACACCAAATAGGAATGTAAACTACATGAAGAAAGAAGTTAGCGAGAAAAGTAACAGTGGATATGCAGCACCTGCTTTAGAGAAAGGGCTCGATATCTTAGAACTATTGTCAAAGAGCGAGTCAGGGTTAAGCCAACAAGAAATTGCGGCGAGCCTAGGACGTAATTTGAACGAGATCTATCGCATGTTGACTTGTTTAGTGGAGCGAAATTATATTTCAAACCAGGCAAACAAGTACGCGCTTACTTCTAAGCTGTTTCAATTATCACATTTTCATCCTCCCACCTATCGCTTGTTAAGCGAATCCATTCCAGTGATGGAGAAGTTGTCTTCAGATACGTCATTTCCATGTGATTTGCGTGTCTATAATCATGGAGTACAAACCGTCATTGCAGCTATCCAGCCACCCAATGGGGTAGGATTTATGACACGTGTAGGAGCGGAATTGAAAGTGGGTATTTCTGCTTCAGGCTATGTATTAGTGGCATTACAAGATCCCATCATTCGGCAGATGCGGATGGAAGAAAGTTTAGCAAATGAGTCTCCAGCGCTAATGAAAAACTTTAAAAAGGAAACAGAAAAGGTGCTAAAAAATGGATTTGCTTCGATTAAAAGTAATCAATATGCTGGATTACAAGCCATTTCTTTTCCCATTTTTGACCAACATGCAAATGCGATTGCTGCATTGACTGTACCTATGTTAGCCCGAATTGACGAGGAAGCACAGATGGATATCGATTTTGTACGTGAAAAATTGGCAGAAGCCTCTCGATTAATTACGAACCGAATTGCTTTAAACCCTTAAAAACCTATGAAAAACATTTCCAAAATGCTGATTGCTTCTAGCGGGCTACTCCTGCTCGCATTTTTCTATCAAGGGTTTTGGGCAAGCGGTTTTTTAAATGCTGGAATTTACTTGTTGGGCTCACTAGGTAGCATTGTTGCTTTAGGATTTTTCGAAAGCCGTATCAAACAGCATGTTTTCACGCTCTGTCTTTTAGGGGCTGTTGTTTTAGGGATGTTTTATCCTCACTATTTTGTCAAAGTAGGGAATTTTAAGTTCTCTGCCTTAATCGTTCCGCTGATCCAGTTGATCATGTTTACCATGGGAACGGAAATGAGCGTCAAGGATTTTGAGGGTGTTTTAAAAATGCCAAAGGCCGTGATTATCGGCCTCATTAGCCATTTTACCATTATGCCATTGGTTGCGGTAAGCCTTGCTACGATTTTCGGTTTCCCTTCTGAGATCGCAGCGGGAATTATTCTGATTGGCTCTGTTCCAAGTGGTGTGACTTCAAATGTTCTTGCCTTTTTAGCAAAAGCTGACGTCCCTCTTTCGATTACAATTGGTACTATATCTACGCTCATGGCACCTATCATGACCCCATTATTAATGAAACTGTTGGCAGGTAAGTACGTGGAAGTAGACTTTCTCAAGATGATGTTGCATGTAGGTGAAATGATTATTCTCCCCATCATATTAGGTTTGCTTTTGAATATTTTCTTGAAGTCAAAATTGCAAATTCTAAAAAAAATTATGCCCATCATATCGATGGTTGGGGTCTTTATGATGTTAGTGGTTATTGTTTCTTCGGGTCGAAATGCTTTGTTGCAAATTGGCCCACTCTTGTTTTTAACCTCGATGATTCACCATTCAATAGGTTATTTGTTGGGATATTGGAGCGGTCGTTTTGCCGGCTTAAGTGAGCAAACGTGTAGAACAATATCCTTGGAAGTGGGCTTGCAAAATGGGGGTTTGGCATCTGGTATAGCTCTTCAAATGGGTAAAATTGCCACTGTAGGCTTGGCATCAGCGATCTCTGTACCCTGGATGACTATTTCAGGCTCTTTACTTGCCAATTGGTGGCGAAATCGCCCTACGGATTCAATTACTAAAACATCTTAACATGGGAACACCAATTAAACACATCACAGTAATTGGGGCTGGTAATATGGGACACCAAATTGCCATTTGCGCAGCCATTTCTGGCTTTCAGACTGTTTGCATCGATCAAAACGAGGAGGCTATTAAACGCGCAAGTGATTTTGCGGATAGCTATCTTGCTAGCCGAATTGCGAAAGGACGAATGAGTGGTATTGAAGTCGCACAAACGAAGGCGCGTTTGCAATTTAAAACGTCTTTAGCGGAAGCAGTGAAAGAAGCGGATTTGGTGATTGAAGCAATTATTGAAAAGCTCGAAGTCAAATTGGATGTCTTCGGTCAACTGGATCAATTGTGTCCGTCACATACGATTTTGGCAACCAACAGTTCTTATATTGTCAGTTCTCAAATTGCACCTGCCACGAAGCGCCCAGATAAAGTCGTTAACATGCATTTTTTCAATCCAGCACTAGTCATGAGCTTGGTCGAAATTGTGAAAGGCCCTCATGTGTCCGATGAAACCGTGGCAAAATTGGAAGCAGTAACGGTTCAGTTAAGTAAAACCCCAGTGGTTCTTCAAAAAGAAATTTATGGATTCGTTGTAAACCGAATGCTGCAAGCAACCCGTAAAGAAGCGCTGAATTTATTGGATTTGGGAATTGCCTCGGTGGAAGATATTGACCAGGCTGTTATAAAAGGTTTAGGTTACCCGATGGGTCCATTCCAACTCCTGGATCTAACAGGGATCGATTTGGCTTATCATGTAGGGATGGAAAAATACCAAGATTCAGGCAATGAGGCAGATAAGCCGTCACCCACAATAGTCGATAAGTTTCAAAAAGGGGAATGGGGTAAGAAAGTGGGTAAGGGATTTTATGAGTATTAAATTGATCGAATCTTTATAAATTCCTTAAACCTATGGCATTCGGTTTTAAATGAACCATTGTCCTTACTTATAAATTTAAGACTTCTGTATATTTTTGATATAATTTTTTTATCCAACAATTCATTTGTTGGTTTATCTTTTTTTGAAAGAATTTCATTATAGTCCTCCTCGACTATTGAATCTATAATTGAAATAGGATCAATTGACTTGTTAGACACGCCGGGTCTTACACCTGTAAATTCTTCTAATGTGTCCTTAAAAAGTTTAACTATTTTTTCTGGTTGACATAAACCTTCCTCAATTAAAAGACTATCATGGACACAAAAAATTAGTTGATCAGGATATAGTTCTTTGATTTTTTTCGCAACCACTTGTTGAACTAAATATGCTTCCGATCGTTGCAAAAGAATGGATAAGGGAGACCTAATATTTTTCTTATAGATTAACTCATTAACGATACGGTTTACGCTTGGAAAATATTTGTTCATAAATTGAACAATAAATAAGCCGGCTGGTTTTGATAAACTATTATCATCAATTTTACTTTTTTGATGATCGTTTATAACCAGTCCACGCTTTATATATTCTCCTTTTCTTATTTGTGAATCATCGTGATTGAAGTAGAGTTTGAACTGATCTTTTATAAATTCTCTTGTTTGAATTGAATACTTTTCAAAGTCTGGGTCTAGAGCAATAACATTTAATACATATTCGTATATACCATCTTCGAAGGGAAGCTCACGATACCTCGCAATGTCTTCATTCTCAAAATAAGTCGAGGACATATATGTTATATTATTATTGCTCTTATATATATTAAACAGCTTATTACTTAATTTATTAAATATTGATGATATATTATATCCATTAGTATTAGTATACATATAATTAAAATACCTATCATTAAGCATAGTAGCTAATACATAGTTATATGATGCTTTAAGATCATACTCATAAAACCTATTTAATCCATTTCTTATATAATATCTTAACTCTTTTTTACATGTATTAATAAGGGAATAAAATCTATTGTTAGATAAGCTTATAAATGGATTATACTTCTTGTTATTAAAATCATTAATCATACTAAGGTATTCTCCTACTCGATGATGAATCAAATAATAACACAATTCATCTTCTTCATTGTTAATAAAGCGATCAATTAATTTGTCTCTATAAAGTCTCACAAAATCGAATACTGATGGGTCAAGAGTAAGAGTAAGACCATTAAATTCATCTAATAAATGGTTCACATTGTTTGTTTCAGTCTGCATACCAAGTGATGCCAAAAACTTCACATAGTTCTTATAAACACTACCAATTTCTTCAAGCTTAAGATATTTTGAATCTGGCCCAAGTTTGGTAATTACTAATTTATATCCCATTGGAACAACACCATTTTCGTATTGACCATCAGATTCAATAATATTGTTATTCACTAATAAACCTTTTACTAGGTACCAACCCTCTACAGAAAATATTTCAACCATTTCACAATTTGCTAGGATAGTATAGTAATTGTTTTTCAACTCTTTTATCCGTCTGTGTTCCGGATATTGAATCATATTTAATAGGATGATAATTGAATTTTTAACATTAGCTATTTTGTCTGAACGCTTAAACTTCATCTCATCAACTTGGGCAAATAGAGCTTTATAGTCAATGTTATTATTGGGTACTTTTAAAAATTTTGGCTGCTTCATGTTTTTAGATTTTTTTAGTACATCATATATCGTATGCGCCACATATGCGGCATAAACCGGCTCAATTGGAAAATGCCTTCCAGCAAACAAATAGAGCCGTATTGGGGAAATATGACGCCTAGAAATTAATGCGGTGATATTGAGTACTTATTAAATCCATGGGAATAAAAATATTTTCTTTCTGTGTATTCTTTTGGATATACATTAGGTATTTATTGTAAATACATAACACAATGGAAAAAAAATTTAAAACTAAAGACGAGTATAAGCATTATCATCGGTCATTGATTAAAAAGCACATCTTACAAGTAAGATTAGATGAACTTTCTATGGAGCGCATTGATCAAATCAGCCTTCGTGAAAGAAGATCAAGAGCGGACCTTATTAGGGATGCTATTTTTCAATACATCGATCGAAAATTTGATGACCTTACTTAAAAATAACACATCCATGAAAAGTATAGTTAAACTGGAAAAGAGTTTGGATGATTCTCTTACTCTTTTCCAGCTAAGTAATGCGGTTTTTATTCTCAATTAAACCTCACCCTTTTCTGGATGATATTTCTGAGCTAATCTTTTCGCTTTATAAATTGTTTGGCTACCCACCTTCAATGTTGATGTTATCTCCTTTATGGTCCTACCCTTTTCTAGCATTTTTAAAATTTCACGTGTTGAATCTCGGTCTAAGAAATCTTTGGGAGACTGTAAAGTTCCTCTTGGTCGCCCCCATTTACCACTATTTTTATGGCGATAGATTTCCATGCCCATGCGAGTTCTCTCTTTGATATTATCTAGCTCTAAGAAATAAAGGGAACTTAATGTTGCACTGATAATTGACCAAATGGGATTGGGCTTACCGTTTGGTCTACTTTCGATCCCCAAATTTTTAACTACAACATTAACACCAGCCTCATCAAGCCACGAAAGTGTTGAGAATACGTCGGCCATATTTCTTCCTAGACGGGATTGCTCCTCAATTGTAAGAATGATAAAAGAAGAAGCTTTATTTTTCACAATCAAATTTATAAGCTCTTTCGCAGATGGTCGATCTTTAAATTTCACTGTTCCAGATACAACATCCATAAAAACCTGGTCATACGTAGTTTTGTCCAGTTGATATCGGTCTCCGCTCTGAGATTTATGGCTCAGGCGATTATATTTAATATGTATAGTCTTCTTCATCTTCTTCTATTTGTTTTTCCAATAGATACCTACCAATTTGTTCACTCACTTTAGGTCTTATCTTATAATCGAATGGTACGTCCTTTTCCACCACTTCATCTTTAATTTGATGCCATAGGTAAAACGCTTCGTCAAACGTGAAATGAATCTCGTCAAATTCTCCTTGCAACATACTTATATAAAATGTAAAATGTTCGAACTCATGGTCGTAGAAATGTTCATCGAACAGTAATGCACAAACTGCACGACTTTTAAGTTGATTTAAATGGCTATTAATAACAAATAAGTCAGATGTCCATTCATCAATATCTGATGATAGATTGAATGCAGTTACTTTCGGATGGATTTTCCATGGTTCTTGCTCTATATCTATATTTCGTGCAATTAAAATAGGATCTGGGTTCGCTAGAAGATTATTATGCTCGCATAGCCCGTTAAATGCTAATACATCTCTGTATGTTTTAGCTAAATCTGATGCATTAATTTCTAATTCATCTGGAATAAGAAATGATTGTTCCGCTTTTACGTTCGCGGTGATGGTGAAGGTTATTTTTTTCATGGTAAAATGTTTAAAAAATTATCCAATTAAAAATGGATAATATATGTGGTAAAAAATTATTTAAATAATACACCGCCAATTTTTTTAGCTTCAACTAAATTTATTTTGCCAATGTAATTTTCAATCACTGTTTGAGAAGAATGCCCCAGCATCCTAGATATTTCAGAACTTGCAACTCCTGATCTCAAACATTTATTGGTGAATAAATCTCGACAGGATGCCATTGTTATTTTTTGAGATATACCTAGTCGATTTGATATTCTCTTTAGATAACGATTTTGGTATCTTCCCCAATTCATAACTTTGTTAATCAGAATTTTCTCATTTTCCTTTACTAATACATTAAATCCTTTTTTAAGTTCCCCAAGAAAAAATGGATTTTCAACATCCTTATTTTGTAAAAATGCTTTCAATTCCTGCATATCAGGAGACATAAATACAGGTATTAATTCTAAATTATTTTTGCGTGTATTAATGGTTTTGTGTCTTTCAAAAAAGAAAAAATCCTCTTTGAAATCATCTTTACGCAGTAAAATCAAATCAATTGGATTCATCCCATTTGATCCATATATAAATTTCCAGCACTTATATGCATACTCCTCTTTTGCGGATTCAAAATCAGTAAAGGCTAATACTTTATTTAATTCCTCATCGGTCAAAACATCTTTTCTATGATGACTAGTTTTTATTTGATATTTATTGCGACCTCTTCCAAATGGAAATTTATATGATGTATCAGAAAGTTCTTCGGTAATGTAAAAGTTGAGGATTGCTTTAATATCACGCATGTAGCTAGCAACAGTAGCACTTTTTTTACCATTACGTAAATGATATTGTTCAAAATCAATCAATAGCTGATACGTTACTTCTATAACCTTTAAATTTGGCTTAAACTTTTCTAATGAATTACTCGAATTCAGGTACTTTCGCTTACTTCTTAAAGCTAAAATTTGATTAGATTTTACATATTGTTGAGTTAACTCCGAAAAAAGCAACATACTTATATCTTGAGATTCACTTGAATCACTGGGGCTGAAAAACATTTCACGCAACAGTGATAAACTTATAACACCATCTTTGGTGTCAATCAACTTTTCTAATTTATAAATTAGTGATTCGCACTTCAATTTTTGCGCCTCAACAGATGTTCTAAATTCTATACTAGCTTCATCTTTAGCACGACGGATGAAAATTGATTCATATTGCTCCTTTGTAACTTTTACGAGATTTAAATAAGTCACCAGATTTCGATAGTTAACTCTTAATGCAATATTAAAAAGTGGACCCTTTCGATTCTTTTCATATAATACCACGGTCACTGTTCCAAGTCCTCTTTTCATAATTGTGGCAATTTAGGGAGTGGAGAAATAGTTGATGATCCGACTTTAATCCAGGTGTCTATTTCAACCGGATCAAAAAGTAAAGTTCTTCCATTCGGCAAACGATGATGAGGAATTTTGTTCAATCTGATCATTTTATAAATCGCAGATTTTGAATAATGTATGAGCTTACTAAGCTTTTCAATATCCAGGTAATTAACATTTTTCATATAGTATAAAATTTGGTTACTAAGCAAAAGTTATCATTATAAAATTTGACAACAAATCAATCAAAAAAAATCAAAAAATACCTTCTTTTCTTTTTTTAGCTAATACATCCTTCATCTTTTCAAATGCAAATAGCTTTGCCTTTGGATTATTTAATGGATCCTCAAAAACATCTGCCCTAGAAATATTGATTCGAATTTCCTTTTTACCACCTCCTAACAAAGGAATCACAGTTTTAGCTGTAAGATATTTAATATCGGAATTTCCATTGCTTACAATTGACATGTATATCGGCGGATTTTCAAATACCATCTCCTGCATATACTCAATCATAGCCGAATCAACCTCAACTAACTTATCAAAATTTTTCTCAATCAAGTTACAAACCTTCAATCTTAATTGGGTCATCTTTTTAGTGTCCTTTACAAAGTATTGTTTGAATGGCTCACGCAATCTTGCTTCCAACAAATACAAAGCAGTTTCTTCTCCATATAATTGGATAAACTCTCTGACACGCATCTTAGTGTTAAGCGACACGTCAAAATTGTCTATTATCAATTGATGTTTATCTGGTTTTCCTGCTATAGAAAACCTTTGAACTCGATGTGCTTTTAAATATTCTAATTCATCAACCACCAATGCATCCAAATAAGATTCATCAATTGTACGCCCCATCATACCATATGAATAGAGATACAACAAATTTTGAATATTTAACGCCTTAGGAAATTTTACTTTCACTGCCTATCTGGTTTGTGATGCAAAATTGAATAAAAAGAAAATGTTATCCAAATAAAAATTGGATAATTATTGAAATATTTTTTATATAAAACTATTTAAAATTTGTACCAGAAATTGTACAAGAGCAAATGATAATTAATACCAGTAATTGACAACCAATCTAGATAGATTTATATAGAATCAATAAATGACAATAAAAGAAACCTTGTTCAAATATATACACAAAATTTGTAATCAGTAGGTCATTGGTTCGATCCCGATAGGAGGCTCAAGAAGCTCGACAGGAATGTCGGGCTTTTTTATTGCCCCTCCCCTGATAATTCCCCCTGTAAACTGATTATTTCCTTACAAAATCACAATTGCTACTAAAAGTGCACTATATTGCACAAATTAACCCAAAAGAGGCCGCAAAAACCCAAAATTACACATAAAAGAGCAATATGATGCACCATCAAGATATCATAGAAACACTAAAAAAGCGACGAATTACACTCCAAGTGAACCAAGAGACCCTTGCTATGCTGTCCGGAGTAGGTCTGCGAACAATCAAACAATTTGAAAGTGGAAAAGGAAATCCTACCTTGGAGACGATTCAAAAACTTGCGAATGTACTTGGACTTGAATTGCAATTAGCCATCAAAAAAATAACAGCTGAAAATGAGGAAAGCGACCATATGCTATAAGTCTGAACCTGCTGGAATAATAAGCCAACTGAATAATGGCAGTTTTCATTTTCACTATTTGGAGACTTGGCTAGAGGATAATAATAAGCCAGCTATCAGCTTAACCATGCCTAAGTCTAAAAAGGAATTTAGGTCCCCTCACTTATTTCCCGTATTCTTTCACTTGCTACCTGAGGGAGCAAATAAGCAAGCGGTATGCAAGTTCAAGAAGATTGATCCGTCGGATCACTTTGGCATACTATTGCATACAGCAAGATTCGATACGATAGGTGCGATAACCATTGAACAATTAGACTGATAAGTGAATATACCTCTGCTTTCCTATTGCCCAAGTACACTAGCTGAAGGTCATTCCAGCTACTGCCGATCTGCGATTCAGCGACTATTCTCGAATCACAAGGTGCATCACGTGCTGCCCTATGATTCACCGGCGAGTTCTGACGAGATTTCTGGCATATTCTTTGAGAATCGAACGATCATGTCCATTTCGGGTGTGCAAGAAAAGTTTTCATTAGTCATGGAGAAGAACAAATTGCGTTTAGCAAAGCCGGGAGAAAGTGGCCATTATTTGCTAAAGCCGATTCCAACTTTGGGCAAGAATAAGCATTTGATGCCAGCAAATGAGCATTTGACGATGCAGATAGCAAAACAAGTGTTTCAAATAGATACAGCAGAGAATGGTATCGTTTTCTTCCAAAATGGGGAAATGGCCTACTTGACGAAACGATTTGACCGGGATGAAGCTGGACTGAAGCGGGGGAAGGAGGACTTTGCGGTTTTGGCTAACAGAACACCACAAACACACGGGGCTAATTACAAATACGAAGGGAATTACCTCGAATTGTTCCAAATCATGCAGCATTATGTGCCTGCTTATGCCACCGAAGCCCCTAAACTATTTAAAATCATCTTATTTAATTACCTGTTTTCGAACGGAGATGCCCACCTGAAAAACTTCTCCCTTTTAGAAACAGTGGATGGAGATTTCATTTTGAGCCCCGCGTATGACTTGTCAAATTCTCAATTACATATCGCAGATAGCGATTTTGCCTTGTTGGGAGGTTTATACCCGAAAGCGCAATACCAGGGGAAATTAATCAATCAATTTATACACTTGGGAAAAATGGCGAACATACCTGAAAAAATGGCAGAACGAATTATCGATCAAATGTTTGCGAATTATGCATCTATTGAAACATTGATTCGACATTCTTTCTTAGAAGAAATCGCACAGAAAAACTATTATCAGGCTTATCAGGGACGATTAAAACGATTGAAATATACTTAAGCCGTCCACATTTTCTCCACTTGCCTCACAATCTCAGGTAAATCCTGCTTTTTCATACAAGCAAAATATCCTTTAGGACAAGTCTTCGTGCCAAAATTGGAACAAGGTTGGCAACTTAAATCGGGAACAATCGATTGAAAAACTTGGGAATTCGAATATGAAGGCAACAAAGGCTCCACCTGCAAAGCGGGAGAAGTCGCTCCCCAGATCGCGATTACATTCTTTTCAAAGGCACAAGCAATGTATAACATACCGGTGTCGTGCGAGATGACTACTCGGGCTTTGGCAACAATCACCGCCGATTCATGCAAAGAATAAGCGCCACAGGTATTTACAATTCGCGATGGGTCCCCTAAAGCTAAGGCATCTCCATCCGTCTTCTCCTCCTTGCCGCCTACTAATACAATCGGATGCTGAATTTGCGCACATAAGACCTTCAGAGACTCCAAAGGCAATT
>JAHEAY010000200.1 GCA_024642485.1 Cytophagaceae bacterium | reverse complement strand
GCTGTATGTAATTCGTAGGATTTCATATCGTATTTCTAATATTTAACAAAGCTAGTATTAATTTAATTTGGGAAGCTTAAAATGTGGAATTTAGGCGTAGTTTTGGAGGAAACTTATTTTAACTAATGAACAACAATTCTGAAAACGCTTTTTTAGCAGGTCCGCGTTCCCGATGGCAAGAATTTTTATTCTCCTTGGAAGTTTTATTTCAATTCATCAAAGGTTTTCGAAACTTACATTTTGTTGGACCCTGCATCACCATTTTTGGTTCCGCTCGGTTTGGGCCTGATGATGTTTATTATCAGACAACAGAGGAACTTGCTGGGTTGTTGGGAAAGGAGGGTTTTGCTATTATGACTGGTGGTGGCCCTGGTATTATGGAGGCGGCGAATAAAGGGGCCAAAAATGCTGGTGCCTTGTCGCTCGGTTGCAACATCGAACTACCCTTTGAGCAACATCCTAATCCGTATTTAGACCGCATGGTCAATATTCGTTACTTCTTTGTGCGCAAGGAATTGTTACGTAAATATTCGTCTGGATTTGTCATCATGCCAGGTGGCCTAGGAACCTTGGATGAGTTTTTTGAAGTGATTACTTTAATCCAAACGGGCAAAATGAACAATTTTCCGGTGGTGGTGATGGGACTAGAATACCATGAAAAATTAATGCGCTATTTTGAGTCTTTGGTTAAAGAAGAGACCGTTGGGTCAACGGATTTCCAACATATTTTATTCACGGATGATGTGGCAGAAGCCGCTGAGCATATTCGAAATTTCACCGAGCTATCTCCTGAAAAGCATGCGCATACAGATGCGCCGTTGTGGATCTTTGGGGAAAGAAAAATAAAAAGAAAGAAATGAAACTAAGCTTAATTTTTGTTTGCCTTTTCGCCTTGAGTGGCATGGCTCAGTCGGTTCAAGTGAAGACGCAAAAAGGTATTGTGGAAGGGGAAAAATTCGGATCCATACAACGCTTTTTGGGTATTCCATTTGCGCAGCCACCTTTGGGCGATTTGCGATGGAAAGCACCGCAGGAACTAGCTCCTTGGGAGGGGGTGAAATCCGTGAAAGCTTATGGACCAAGTCCCATGCAAGCGGAGCCAAAACCTTTTATGGTTTGGTCGGAGGAATATTTAATTCCCAAGGAACCTATTAGCGAAGATTGCTTGTATTTAAATGTTTGGAATGACTCCAAAGAAAAGGGCCCTAAGCCCGTTCTGGTTTATATTTATGGCGGAGGTTTCCGAAGCGGAGGCTCGGCATGTCCCATTTATGATGGTGCTGCGACTGCAGCGAAAGGTGTCGTTTTTGTTAGTATCAATTACCGAGTGGGAACTTTTGGTTTCCTAGCGCATCCGGAACTAAGTAAGGAGTCAGCCGCTGGCGTATCAGGAAATTATGGACTTTTAGACATGATTGCAGCGCTGAAATGGGTCAAAGCGAATATTGCAGCTTTCGGGGGTGATCCCAACCAAGTGACGATTGCGGGGCAATCTGCCGGAGCCTTTGCTGTGAATTATTTATGCGCTTCACCTTTGGCCAAAGGGCTTTTCAAGCGCGCTATTGCTGAGAGCGGAAGCGCCATGCTTTCAAGTCCTTTACGGCCTGCCTTGAACCAAGCAACAGCGGAGGCGACAGGTGTAGTGTTTGCAACGAAATTAGGAGCAGAAAATCTCCAAGCCTTGCGAGCTAAATCGGCCAATGAAATATTAGCCGCCCCAGGCGGTTTATCGTCCCCATATTTGGATGGCTATGTAGAGCCCTTGAATATGGTTCAGGCATACGAAGGACATCAGGCGAATGATGTGGATTTACTTGTGGGGTGGAATTCGGAAGATGTCGTAAGTAATCGGTGGTTGCCGGCACAGGAATATCTACAAAATGTGGCGAAAAAATATGGGGCTAAGTCGACGGAACTATTAAGCTATTATCCTGCGACAAATGACGCGGAGGCCGCAATCTCGCAACGAAATTTGAGTCGGGATGAGACCTTTGGAGCAGGCGTATTTTTCTGGGCCAAAACGCAGTTGAAACACGGAAAATCACCCATTTATCTCTATAATTTTAACCGGCAGATTCCTGGCGTTACGCCTGAAACCCAGAATGGTGCATTCCATACGGGTGAGGTACCTTATGCCTATGATAACTTAGCTAAAGTGCGGAGGCCATATCAGGCGATTGATCGACAACTCGCTAGCTACATGTCAAACTATTGGGTCAATTTTGCTAAAACAGGAAATCCGAATGGGCAAGGTTTACCGGTTTGGCCACGTTTTCAAGCGGAAAATACCTTGATGCAATTGGATGTGGAAACAAAGGCTACCACATTGAAAAATGCCAAAGCACTTGAATTAATTGCTCAATAGATTTACTTTTTCAGCAAATCGCGTATCTCTTTGAGCAGTTCAATTTGGGGGTCTTTTTTCTTTTCCTCTTTGGGTACATCAACTAAATTAACTTTGTTGATGGCCTTGATGATGGCAAAAAGGACGAAGGAAATTAAGATAAATTGAATGATGGCCGCGAGGGATTTGCCATATTTTACGGCACCCCAAGACAGTTTATCGATGTCGGCAACGCCCGCTGCTTCAATCGCTGGCGTTAAGATTAACGGCGTAATGATGTCGGAAACGAGGGAATTAATGATGCTGGAGAATGCAGCTCCGATTACTACGGCAACTGACAATTCGATGACATTACCTTTGATGGCGAAGGCCCTAAACTCTTTTATCCAATTCATGCGAGAAATCATTTATCGCTCAAAGATAATCGCTTATTTTGCACAAAAATACACATCATGAAAAACTATTTAATCGGATTTTTATTGCTATCGTTTTCGAGCTTAGCTCAAAAGCCTTTTGGGAAAATTAATTCGGGTCTTCCGATAGATACCTTAGCCGCATCCTGTGGGTCGTGTAACTTCAAGATGGCGAAAAAGGGATGTTTTTTGGCGGTAAAAAAAGATGGTATTGCCTATGAGGTGAAGGGGACTGGATTAGATGATCATGGAGATGCTCATGCTGAGGATGGTTTTTGCATGGCAGTCCGAAAAGCTCGTGTTCAGGGCAAGGTGGAAAAAGGCTTTTTTGTTGCTACGTATTTCGAATTATTGAAATAAAAAAACACCACGCGAATATCGGGTGGCGTTTCAGTATTACACTTCATCAACAAACTAAATAACATGTTTTAAAGGCTTTAAAAGCATTATTTTACTCAAGTATTTTAGTACATTTGGAAGTTCATCCTAGTTAATATCAATTTATGAAAAAGGTTTTATTAGTAGCTACATCTGTAGCATTGTTTTCTTTCGCCGCTGAAAAATTCATCACGATGCGCATTCCAGAACCTACCGTGAACTACCACTGGAATAATTTGAATAACATCAAGGCCATTGCTGATCAAAGTAATTTGCC
This sequence comes from Cytophagaceae bacterium, assembly GCA_024642485.1. Lineage (GTDB taxonomy): Bacteria > Bacteroidota > Bacteroidia > Cytophagales > Spirosomataceae > Aquirufa. The sequence continues at coordinate 88 of JAHEAY010000200.1, read as the reverse complement.
ACATGCACAAGTAAAATTCATCATTGCGTCGATCGATAGCCTTCAAAAAGACATGGCGAAAAATGCACGTTTGGATAGTACGGTAGCA
>JAHEAY010000117.1 GCA_024642485.1 Cytophagaceae bacterium | reverse complement strand
AACAACTCAGGAATGGCTCAGTTTAAGGACTTTTTCTTAGGCAACGGAACTCCCCCATCGAAGCGCATTGCGGATACACAAAAGTGTTTACGCGTTTCTGGTAAGCATAATGACCTCGAAGATGTAGGATTTGATACGTATCACCACACGATGTTTGAGATGTTGGGCAACTGGTCATTTGGCGATTATTTCAAGCAAGAGGCTTTAACATGGTCATGGGAATTATTAACTGAGGTATTTAAATTACCCAAAGACCGCATTTATGTGTCGGTATTTGAAGGAGATAAAAAAGACGGTGTCCCATTCGATCAGGAAGCATTTGATATTTGGAAAGCGATTGTTGGTGAAGATCGTATCATCTACGGTAACAAGAAAGATAATTTCTGGGAAATGGGTGAAACAGGTCCTTGTGGTCCTTGTTCGGAAATTCACATCGACTTACGTGATGCAGATGAAGTTGCCAAAGTTTCAGGTAAATCCTTGGTGAATGCAGACCATCCTCAGGTGGTAGAGATTTGGAACAACGTGTTTATGCAATTTGAGCGTATGGCAGATGGATCTTTGGTTCCATTACCCAATAAACATGTGGACACAGGAATGGGCTTTGAGCGTCTTTGCATGGCGATTCAAGGAAAGCAGTCCAACTACGATACGGATGTCTTCCAAGGAACGATTCAATACCTAGCACAAAAAGCAGGTAAACAATATGGAGATGAAAAATGGGCAGATATTGCGATGCGCGTTATTGCCGACCATATTCGTGCCATTGCTTTTTGTATTGCGGATGGTCAATTACCCTCAAATGCAAAAGCAGGCTATGTGATTCGTCGTATTTTACGTCGGGCCGTACGTTATGGTTACACCTATTTAGGTTTCAAAGAGCCATTCATGCACGAATTAGTGTCTTTATTGGCGAAACAATTCGCGGGTGTATTCGATGAATTAATTGCCCAAGAAGCATTCGTTGCTAAAGTGATTTATGAAGAGGAAGTATCCTTCTTACGCACGTTGTCGACAGGCTTAATTCGCCTTGACAAATTGATGGAAGATTGCAAAGGCAAAGTTCTTTCCGGTGATGATGTGTTTGAATTGAACGATACCTATGGCTTCCCGATTGACTTAACCGCCTTAATTGCACGTGAAAAAGGATTGGATATTGATGAGGCAGGTTTCAACAAAGCACTTCAGGCTCAGAAAGACCGTTCGCGGAAAGATGCTGGAGCGAGTGCTGAGGACTGGATGATCGTTCGTGAAGGCGAAGAGGTTTCATTCGTTGGATATGATGAAACGCAAACAGTAACTCAAGTTTTAAAATACCAAAAAGTACAAAACAAAGGTGGAGTACAATACAAAGTTGTCCTTGAAACAACACCATTCTATGCTGAATCTGGTGGGCAAGTGGGCGATATAGGAACATTAACTTTCAAACCTTCAGGCATTACGCTTCACGTCTTAGATACGAAAAAAGAAAATGACCTTATTGTTCATTTCGTAAGTGATGCACGCATAGAGCAGGTAGCTGCGGATGCGGAAGTAATTGCATCAATCGATGTAAGTCGTCGGAGGACTATTACCCAAAATCATACCGCCACACACTTATTACAAGCAGCTTTACAAGAAGTATTAGGAAATCATGTGGCACAGAAAGGTTCATTGGTGAATGAAGCCTTATTGCGTTTCGACTTTTCGCACTTTCAAAAAGTGACCGACGAAGAAATTCAAAAAATCGAGCAAATCGTCAATGCCAAAATTGCGGAGAACATTCCATTAATGGAAGAACGCAATGTTCCTATCGCGCAAGCGAAGGAGAAAGGTGCGATGGCTTTGTTTGGAGAAAAATACGGTGATTTTGTTCGTGTAATCACCTTTGACAAGAATTATTCCGTTGAACTTTGTGGAGGGACGCACGTTCCAGCCACTGGCGAAATTGGACTATGTAAAATCATTACGGAAACTTCCGTGGCAACGGGAGTTCGTCGGATTGAGGCAATTACGTCCCAACAAGCTTATGCGCTTTTGAGTGAACAAGAAGCTATTATTTCGGAATTAAATGCTTTGTTAAAGGCACCAAAGGATTTAGTGAAAGCGGTGGCTAGTTTAATTGAACAGGCAAATAGCCTACAAAAAACGGTTGCCAACTATCAAGCCAAAGAAATTGGAGGTTTGAAAACGGAATTAATCAAGCAAATCGATACGAAGTCAGGAATTCCTGCGCTAATCCAACAAGTATCAGTTCCAACGGCGGATGCATTGAAGAATTTAGCATTTGATTTACAGACAGAGGCAGGATCTTTATTTTGCTTATTGGTGGCTGAAATTGAAGGCAAAGCAAGTTTAGCTTTGGCTATTTCCAAAGATTTGGTGGAAGCGAAATCCTTAAACGCGGGTACAATCGTTCGCGAATTAGCGAAGGAAGTACAAGGAGGCGGCGGTGGTCAAGCGTTCTTGGCGACAGCCGGTGGACAAAATCCTGTAGGATTAAACAAAGTACTTGAATTAGCTCAAAACTACTTATAGGATGTATCCATCCATTCCCTATGTATCCTTGGCAGAAGTATCTGAACAATTGGATACATGGGGAAGCTTAGGTATACCTTTCGTATTTTATATCAATTACGACGGCTCGCAGGCCTGGGCTGGTACGGAAGAAGAGGCCAAAGCTTTAGGAATTCATTTTTCGATTCGTCAAGAAAACCCCTTGCATGCGGGCTCATTTAATTTTTCCAAGAGTCCCATTTCGTTTGAAGCATACGAATCGAAATTCAATCTTGTTCAAGCTGGATTAAGACGCGGAGACAGCTTTCTAGTTAATTTAACAGCAGAAACGCCCATTGAAACCGATGCGAGTTTAGCTCAAATCTATCAAAACGCAAACGCATTATATAAGCTTCAAGTCCAAGACGCTTTTGTTGTTTTTTCACCCGAATGTTTTGTTCAAATTCGCGACCAAAAAATATATTCTTATCCGATGAAAGGCACTTCATCTGCGACTGAACAAGGACCTGAAATGTTAAAAAAAGACCCGAAGGAACAAGCCGAACATGCGACTATCGTGGATTTAATTCGAAATGACCTAAGCCAGATTGCCTTTCCTATCCACGTGGATCGTTACAAATACGTAGAAGAAATTAAAACCCACGAAGGAAATCTTTGGCAAATGTCCTCGGTCATTTCAGGTGATATCATGCCCCAATTCCAGGGTAAATTAGGTCAAATTTTACAAGCACTTTTACCCGCAGGTTCTATTACAGGGGCCCCTAAGGCATCAACGATGCAAATCATTGAAGATGCCGAGGTATATGACCGAGGTTTTTACACAGGAATCATGGGTATATTTGATGGCAAAAATCTAGATTCGGGTGTCATGATTCGATTTATCGAACTGCGAGGCCATCAAAAGATATTTAAAAGCGGAGGAGGAATTACCATCAAATCTGATCCGCAAAAAGAATACGAAGAATTAATTCAAAAAGTTTATCTCCCATTTTAGCTATGTTCTCATTTTTAGAAACCATTTGCATTTCGAACGGCCAAGCCCAGCATGTTGACTACCATCAAATGCGTGTTAATGAAACCTTTGATGCCTTTTTTCCAGAATGGGAACCATTTGATGTTCAAGAAGAAATCGAGAAAATCGAATTACCTAAGGAGGGAATTCACCGACTGCGAATCACCTACAATGAAGATCCGCAAAGCATCGAAGTATTGCCCTATATACCCAAAATCGTGAAGACATTCGCGTTGGTGGAAAGTGGCGAAATAGATTATGGATTCAAATGGGCTGAGCGTGGATTTTTCCAAAGTATTTTAGACGCGCATCCGGAAGCAGACGAAGTGATTTTCCATAAAGATGGCATTATTCAGGATTGTACCTTCGCAAATTTAGCTTTCCTAAAAGAGGGTATTTGGTACACGCCAGAAGCACCTATGCATTGGGGCACAACGCGTGCGCGCTTATTGGTCGAAGACCAAGTTGAAGAAACTGATATTTTGGTGGATGAATTAGACCAATACGAACGAATTTGCCTGATTAATGTATTTCGTCCTTTATCTATCGAAAACTCGATTGCCATCGCCGATGCAATTGTGTAATTTCACATTATGAGTAGCACCAAGAGTCCCGCTTTTTTATTGCATCAAAAATTCCCCTTTGAACCGACACCTTCGCAGGCGGAATTATTCAATAAATTAAGCACCTTCATTCTCAATGAGGACGAATGGGCTCCGTTGACATTCATAATTCGTGGTTATGCAGGAACGGGTAAAACAACGGTCATATCTACGCTCATCAAGATTTTAGGTAGCTTTTCGTACAAAACGCAATTATTGGCACCTACCGGTCGGGCAGCGAAAGTCATGGCTAATTACTCAAAAAAGAAGGCCTCGACGATCCATAAGAAGATTTACCGACAAGTCAGTAATCCCAATTCGGGAGCATTGGTATTCCAACGAATGAATAATTATGCCACAAACACGGTATTTATCGTAGATGAGGCTTCCATGATTACGGATGAATCGGAATTTGGCCAAAACAGTTTATTGACCGACTTAATTGAATACGTTTTCACGAATCCTGAAAATGGGCATACAGGCAATAAATTGATCTTTGTAGGTGATACGGCTCAGTTACCTCCTGTTGGAAAAAGCCTATCTCCTGCCCTTTCCAAAGATTATATATCAGGGGAATTCCACATGGATGTCATGGACCATGAATTAATTGACGTCATGCGTCAAGACATTCATTCGGGGATATTATACAATGCGACCAACTTACGTGGCTTATTAGCTCATAATTCCACTGCTATACAGTTTAATACCGCATCATTCAAAGACTTTTTTCGCATGACCGGCGAAAAGATGGAAGATGGGATGCATTATGCCTATCGGAAATTTGGCAAAGAAGATACCATCGTCTTAACGCGTTCGAATAAAAGTGCAGTTCAGTTCAACGAATTTGTTCGTCGGACGATATTGTATCAAGAAGACGAAATATCCTCAGGTGATTTACTAATGATTGTACGCAACAATTATCATTGGTTGGACGAAGATTCGCCGGCAGGATTTTTGGCCAATGGTGATTTTGTGGAGGTGCTAAAGATTAAGAAAGAAGAGGAAATGCATGGATTACGATTCATGAATGTTGCTTTGCGTTTATGTGATTATGAGGAACATCCAGAAATCGAAGCCAAAATTCTTTTAGACACCTTACATTCTGCGGAATCAGCCCTCGGAAAAGAAGGAAACAAAAAACTTTATGACTCCGTATGTGAGGATTATTCCCACATTACGAAGAAAAAAGAACGATTAGAGGCGATTCGTAAGGATCCTTATTTGAACGCGCTTCAGGTCAAATTTGCGTATGCATTGACCACGCACAAATCACAAGGTGGTCAATGGAAAGCCGTTTTTGTGGAACAAGGCTATTTAAAAGATGACCAGATTGATGCCGAATATATCCGTTGGCTCTATACAGCCATCACACGTGCCACGCATGAATTGTTTCTAGTCAACTTCCATGAACGCTTCTTTAATTAAGTTTAGACGTCGCCAAGGAATCATTTTCGGAATCCAATAAACTATCCGATTCATAATATTGCATGAGATCTCCTAAGATTGCATGTAGTTGGCTTAGTTTTTCATCTCCAATTATCGTTGAAATCTCTTGATCGACTTTCGTCCGACAAACATGTAAGGCTGCAATGAACGCAGCACCTTGTGATGTGTTTTGAATTAAACTTGCACGCTGATCCGTCGGATGTTTGATGCTTTGCACAAAACCTTTTTCTATTAATTCTTGAACCAATTTACTCATGGCTTGCTTAGAAACGCGCACTTTTTTAGCTATTTCAGCCGCAGTCGTCCCTTCTTCCTTTAGGTTCATCATGACCATGATATGCCCTACCTTGAAGTCATTATAGCCTAATTCTTCCAAATAACGGGCGTTCAAAGCCTTTATAATACGATAAGACTTGGCAAATAGTCGGGAAAGAAAAATTTGTGAATCCTCACGCGCTTCATTCATAACACAAATTTAACTGATAAAAATTAGTCAACCAAATTGACTTTATTGAAAATTCATGTAGCTTTGCATCAAATTAGATAAGATGACTGACACTCCGAAACCCAAAAAAAACTTACCTAAAATCATTTTAGGTACCATTGTCCTTGTAGGTGCATTTTACGGCTATACGAAATATCGCCATGCGACTACGCACGAAGAAACGGATAATGCACAGATTGAAACCTATTTTGTGCCTATTTTGCCCCGTGTGGCTGGATTCGTAAAAGCGGTGAATGTTCACGATTACGAGCAAGTGAAGCAAGGAACGGTATTGGTAGAGATCGATTCAGAGGAAGCTAAATTGGCTTTATCCGAAATGGAAGTAGATTTAGAACAGGCGCGCATTGATGTAACAAGTGCTAAGGCGAATTTACTAAGTCTCCAAAAAGCGATTACAGCACAGCAAGCACAAGTGAAAACGGCTGAATATTTAAAGTCGAAAGCGGAGCGTGATTTAAATCGCAATAGTGAATTAGAGAAAGCAAAAGCAATCACACACCAACAATACATCGATTCGAAAGATCAAGCGGAGTTAGCAAATATCAAGTATTATGGCGCGATCGATGAAATCACGAGTACAAAATCCAAATTGGCGATTCAAGAATCTGCCGTGAAACGTGCAGAGAATTTGGTAAAAAACAAGGAGGTAAAAATTGCCCAACAAAAATTAAAATTGGGTTATTACCAAGTTCTAGCTCCTGTTTCAGGTAAAATTGGCAAAAAAGCCATTGAGCCTGGACAATTCATCCAAGTATCACAACCTTTGATGACGATTGTGGATAACAATACGTTCTGGGTCGTAGCAAATTTCAAGGAAACACAAGTTCAACATTTGCATGCAGGCATGGAAGCTGATTTAACCATCGATGCGTTCCCGAACGAGAAGATCAAAGGAAAAGTCGTTTCTATTTCAGAATCAACTGGTGCAAAAACTTCTTTATTGCCTCCAGACAATGCTTCAGGAAACTTTGTAAAAGTAACCCAACGCATTCCTGTTAAAATCGAGATTACTGATTTAGCGAAATACAAGTCGATGCTTCGTGCAGGGATGTCCTTGGAAGTTTCTATCCCATTGAACTAATTCTATGGAGCGCCCGAAAGGATTTGCCAAATTTATTATCGTCATAACCACCATTACGGCTGCCGTAATGGAGTTATTGGACACGACTATTGTCAATGTTGCCTTGAATCAAATTTCAGGGGCATTAGGAGCGACGATCGAAGATATCGCATGGGTAATAACTAGTTATGCGATTGCGAACGTGGTGATTATCCCCATGACCGGATTCTTGGGCGAATATTTTGGTCGGAAAAATTACTACTTAGGGTCCATGATTCTTTTTGGGATTGCCTCCTATTTCTGTGGCATGAGCGAAGGGTTGTGGGAACTTGTATTCTGGCGATTTATTCAAGGAATCGGTGGTGGAGCCTTATTATCTACCTCTCAAGCAATCTTATTTGATGCTTTTGAACCCGAGGAGCGTCCCATGGCATCCGGTTTTTTCGGCATGGGAATTATCTTAGGCCCCTCATTAGGACCTGTTTTAGGAGGCTATTTAGTGGACAATTTTCACTGGTCGGATATTTTCCTTGTTAATATTCCTATTTGTATCATCGCTGTCATTTTGACTCTTGTTTATATTGATCGGAAGGAAGGCGAAGGAGCGAATCGACGAAACATGAAAATCGACTATCCTGGAATTCTTTTCCTAATGGTTGCCGTAGGTGGACTACAATTCATGTTGGAAAAAGGCGAATCCGAAGGTTGGTTTGATTCCAAATTAATCAACATCTGTGCTTTTCTATTCGTGGGTGGCCTTGCGGCTTTCATTTACCGCGAATTGAAAACGAAACACCCCGTTGTCAACTTACATATCTTCCAAAACCAAACCTTTACCATGAGCTCGATATTCACGCTCGTGGGTGGATTTGGATTATTTACGTCGGTATTTATTTATCCGATCATGGTCCAACGAATCAATGGATTAACACCCACAGAGACAGGTTTGTCCTTGATGGTTCCGACGTTCTTAGGTGTATTCTTATTTCCGGTGATTGGTCGGGCCCTTTCTAAAGGCGCCAAACCACTTCCCTTCATGGTTTTTGGCATATTAATCTACATCGTATTTGGGTTTATTGGAGGGGAATCAACGAGCGACATGGGACGTTGGGACTTTTTTCCCATGCAGATGCTGCGCGTAATTGGGGTTTCTTGTTTACAAATGCCCTTGATTAATCAAGCCGTTGCCGGATTAAAACCCAATGAATATGCGTCAGGTATTTCATTGACAAACATGATTCGCCAACTCGGTGGAGCCTTTGGTATCGCAGTTGCCAACAATTATGCAACAACTCGAGCGGCACAGCATCGGAGTGATTTATTAGCCAATGTAACAGCAGAGAATCCATTATTCCAACAGCGCTTCCAAGGTATTAGCCAGACACTGGCCCAGAAGACAGGAGAAATTCAGCGAGCGAGTGAAATGGCATATAAACAGATTGATTTGATGGTGACCAAGCAAGCTTATTATTTGGCTTATTTAGATACATTCCGTTTAGTATCGATCATTTTTATCTTGATATTCCCATTCGTATTCTTGATAAAAACGCCTAAGAAAGACAAAAAAGAAATTGAAAAAATATTAAAAGCCAGTGAAGAGGCTCATTAATGCTATGAAGAAAATTGCCTTATTAATTTTTGCAACATTTAGTTTACAAGCACAAACCAATGCTGATTTATCGGCTTTGGTAAAAAAGGCTTTAGACTATGCACCTGCGTTAAAGGCGCAAAAAACTCAATTACGTATTGGGGACACGAAGACACAACTCCAACAATCCTTGGACAAACCCACGATTGCCTATGAGGCTGGAATCACGCGTGTAGACCCTGTATCCAAAGCAACCTTTGCGATGGGTGGGGCTCCAGCGGTTCTACAATTTCAGCCCAACATGAATTACAATACGAATTTTGTGGCCAACCAAACAATTTACGATTGGGGGAAGAACAAAATAGCCATTGAAAAAAGCCAGTTGGAGACCCAATTAAGCAAAACGCAAATAGACCAAAGCGCCTTTGGAATCGCTTACCAAATCGCAACGATTTACCATCAAATTCTATTCTTGCAAAATGTATTGCGAATCCAGCAATCGGAATTGGTTCGCATTAAATCTCAATCGGCAATTGTTGAGCAACAATTGAAATTAGGCGAGGCTTTGCAATTGGATGCCATGAGCCTTCGCATTCGCATTCAAAATCAAGAAACGAAGATTGGCGAAACAGATACGCAATTGAACAAATTAACAGATTACCTGGAAACTCAAACAGGACAATCCGTAAAAGATCTTATAAAGCCCATTCAGGGTAGCATTCAATCGACCGAGACAATAAGCAACAATCCGATATTTGCATCATTGAATGCGGAACATGCCGTTCTCCAACAAGAAATCAATTTGCAAGAAAAAGCGAGTGCACCTACCCTTTCAGGTGCGGCAAGCTTAGGTTTACGCAATGGTTATTTGCCACGTATTAATGGCGAGGTGCCAGCGTTTTCAGATGATTTCAAAATCAACACGATGGTCGGCTTAAAATTAAATGTGCCGATCTATTCAGGAAAACGTGCTTCACTGCAGAAAAATATCGCTCAAATTCAACAAGAGCGAATTGCATTACAAAAAGAGGATGCTAACACAAAATTAGCTTACGAACAACGTCAAGGGGAAGCGAATACAAAAACGATCTTAGCGAAATTGGCAACCCAACACCAATTGATCGAGCAAGCTAAATATGCATACCAATTAGGCGAAGCACGTTACAAGGAAGGAACGATTAAGCAGTTGGAATTAGATCAAATTCAAAACACCTTGGAAGAAGCCCAATTGCAAGAGGAAAATTTCAAATTGCAATTGAACCTCCAACAATTGGACTTGTTAAAAACCAAGGGTGTTAAATTCTGGGAATTATAAATTGAAAAGGGCTTTTAAACCTGCATCTATCAATTGACCGTTTTTCATTGTGAGGCCTTTATTCAGGGCCTCATTTTTGTTACAAGCATTTTCCCAGCCTTCATTGGCAATCAATAAGGCATATGGCAAGGTTGCTTGCGTTAAAGCTTGTGTGGAGGTTTGAGGTACGGCTCCTGGCATATTCGCTACACAATAATGTTGAATCCCATCAACCAAATAAACGGGATTTTCATGCGTTGTCGGTTTACATGTCTCAATACATCCTCCTTGATCTACAGCTACGTCAACTAACACAGTACCAGGCTGCATACGCGATAAATCACTTTTTTTGATGAGATGTGGAGCTTTGGCGCCATGTAGTAATACTGCACCAATCACTAAATCCACTTGTGGCAAATGCTCTTGAATGGCGAATTCCGTAGAATATTGGGTTGCAACATTCGCTGGCATGACATCGCTCAGGTAACGTAAACGCGCCAAATTAGTATCCATAATGGTCACATTTGCACCTAAACCAGCAGCCATTTTCGCGGCTTGCGTACCTACGACACCACCACCCAAAATCAATACATTAGCTGGTTTGACACCAGGAACACCCCCTAACATTTTCCCTTTGCCACCTTGCGGTTTACCTAAAAAATAAGCCCCAACTTGGATGGCCATACGACCAGCGACTTCCGACATAGGTGTTAATAGCGGAAGGCTTCGGTCCGCAAGTTCAACCGTTTCATAGGCAATGCAAATAGCCTTTGATTGAATCATGGCTTCCGTAAGTTCACGAGAGGCCGCGAAGTGGAAATAAGTAAATAGGATTTGACCCGATTTAATTAAAGGAAATTCAGCAGCAAGCGGCTCTTTCACTTTAATGATCATTTCCCCTATTTCATAGATAGCAGCGGCTGAAGGCAAAATATGAGCACCAACCTTCTGATAAGCCTCATCTGGGAAACCTGAACCCAAACCAGCAGCGGTTTCTACATAAACCGAATGACCTGCTTGGATCAAACTTTGTGCACCGGCAGGCGTTAAACCTACGCGAAACTCTTGAATCTTAATTTCTTTTGGAACAGCGATTTTCATAGGATGTTGATTAAAAAAAGAACGGCCAACAGAAAAATCCGCTGGCCGTTACCTTTGATGAAGTATAATACGATACAAATATAGTACAAGCAACAAATATTTTGGACAATAACCAATAAATAAGAAATTAATACGGCCAATAAATAATTAAGCAAAAAATATTACTTTTACCTAGTAATTTATTACTGATAAACCGAAAACTTTATGGCAAAAAATCAACAACTAGATGATCTTGATATTAAAATATTAAAAATAATTCAGGAAAACAGCCAAAAAACGCTCAAGGAGATTGCAGAACAGGTTAATCTGTCATTAAGCCCAACACACGATCGGGTAAAACGCTTAGAATCAGACGGATATATCAAAGGATACGTAGGCTTATTAAATCGAAAAAAACTCAATCTGGGTTTACTCGTTCATTGCCAAGTAACCTTAGAGAAACAAACGAGTCAAAACTTCAGTGAATTTGAAATTGCTATCAAGGCCTTTCCTGAAGTTATTTCATGCCATTTGGTATCAGGGAACTTTGATTACTATTTAAATGTTCTGAGTGCTGATGTGGAAAGCTATAACCGCTTTTACCAAGAAAAATTAGCGGTATTGCCATCCGTGGCACACATCAGTAGTTTATTTGTTATGGATGAAATTAAGTCGACAACCGCATTGCCCTTAATTTAATTTGTATCTTTGTTCTTAATTTGGGATCGACCGGTTTTGACAGCTTATGTAGATCGGTTGTAAGCACGTCGGGAGTTGGAGGCATTTCCTGTTAAAAAAACCTTCGAATTATAGCTGGCAATACTTCGTATGCCATGGCTGCTTAGTCTGATAGACTAACCAATTGCCATCGTTCCACCCCGGCCAAACTCTGCCGCTAGGGAATCTGGAGCGTCGACCATGCAGAGTCGGTGAATGCGATTTCGCTAAGCGTTCATTAGTATCCAGCGGATAAGTGTTCAATAAGGTCTGATCTGAACCTGTTGGGCATCGAAAATTGATCAAATCTAAACGTGTAGAAAGCTTCAGGTTTCTAGGTTTGGACGAGGGTTCGAATCCCTCCGATTCCACAAAAAAAGCCCCATTGTCAGGGGCTTTTTTAATTTAATTTCGTTTCGTCATCCAATAGCCAAGCCATATTCCTGTGAGACCCCACCCTACAATTGCATCAATTAATTGAGCCCGCAAATCAAAAACAGGATACCAAATATGTTCTGTGTAGGAAATATTACTAAAAGCGATAAATCCCACGATAATACTTAGCAATAAGATTGTTTGCTTGCTTGGAACCTTTAAGCGATTTATGATCCATATCAACAAAAAAGCGAGTAACACATTTACTACTAAACCACGAACCATATTCGATGTCATGTCTATCTCATAGGCTTGATAATATCGAACCATTGCCCAAGGCTTACCTTGAATGGACTTGGTGAAAGTTTCCATTTGATCCATGGATAATTCATCCTGCATCCGTGGCAAAATATACCCCCCTGGCTCCTTAATATGTGTTTTAATGGCTGCTAAAACTGAATCTTGTCCAGCTGAATATTTCTGATTTGGCTCATGTAGATTAAATGCCATATGTGACATTGCCTGCCAAACAAACAGTATCAAGCCGCCCACAAAAGCTCCAAGTAAATTCTTTTTCATGTGAATAATTGTTAGTTATCGGTAAAATTAGAATATTCGTTCTATTTTAACTACAAAATATCCAATTATTTACCGAAACCTTCGACTCGAACTGGCCAGGTGGCAGGAAAGCCAACAAATTGATTATCACCCATTTGACCTCGAGCTAAGAAAGCCAAACTTGTCAACAAACCTCCATTCCCGGGCAAATACAAACGAAGGCGCTTATCCTGATAATTATGGCCATTCACTAAATACATATTCTTTTCTTGTGGCGCGAGCAATAAATTAATGGCCAAGTCGGCATCTTTCAATCGAATCGCCGTCATTGCCATCAAGGGATAATCCCATCCCCATGTACTCGGCCAATTCCAGGTTTTCAATACTTTGGCCAGGGTATTTCGCATTTTTAATGCATCTGTTGTTGGCAAGGGCTCAACCATCCCCATAGCACCTAATACAGCCGGATGATCCGAAACAAATCGTGGATTCTGAAATCCATCACCTATTCCTGCTGCAGCTTGATAAATACCTTCATGTTCAGGCAAAGCAGGAAAGTGCGCTAAAGCATGAGCCCAATTCTTTTCTGCTTTTAATCCCAAACGTAGCCTCCAAGCTTGCGCCTTTTGCAAGCCTTGATACCAATAAGCCAATTCCAAAGGTGCATTATAGGTGCTTGCATAAGGCAATGATTCTTGCGCTGGGATAAAACCTGGTCCTAATCGATATTCCTGTTTTTCTTTATTCCAATGCATCAGCGAATACATGCCTTGGGCTGTTTCATTCACTAATTTGAAATACCGTTTCTGAAAAGCCAAAGGCTTTCCTTTGGCAATTAAATCCAACATATCAATGATATGCGGTTGCTGCCACAATAAAAATGAGCCTACCGACGAAGGTGACTCTCCCCCATCTGGATCCGTCATTTTCTGCCAACGAACTCCCGCAAAACCTTGTCGACGAGCTAAAGCCTCTGCCTTCTTAAAATTCTTCAAATACCAGGGCAAAGATTTCGCCAATAAATCAGCCTTTCCCCAATAACCAAAATGCATCACATGCCACCAAGTCATTTCCAAATGCGGTCGGCCGTACCAGGAATTATAAGTCAAACCTGTCTCTTGAGGCGGTTCCGCGCCGGTCGATTGAATCTTAGTCAAATACATGGATAAGATCATCCGACGCTCTAATTCCTTTGCGCGGGGATCTTTCACATCGCCAAAATCAATCATCCCACCCGAATTCCAATAACGACCAAAGGCCTTACGATTTGTTTCACGAGCCTGCGCGAAACTGACAGGTGTATTATGACCAAAGCCTACCTGTAAATCAACTTCATTTTGTGCATTTGAAACAAGTTCAAAATAATGCGGCGAAATCCTAGCTGCTTTCAAACCAACATTTGCTCGGATATAAGTTGAATATTGTAGTTGATCTAAGGCATGCTTAAAAGCAAATAGATTGGAATGTAGTCTACGCATTTGGCTCCTATGGCCTGCCGACTGATATCGAACCCCTTCATCTAAAAATTGTTGGCTTGGAAATGGAAAATCTATATAAAAGCGTAATTGTCCTGATGCCAACAAACTAGATTTCACACGTATATGCACATCTTCGGCATTTTGAGATGAAAATGTAATGACATCCACGGGTACTCCTTCCACCTCAAAATGAGACGAAATTTCACCAGTGTAGGGATTTAAATGCTGAGATATACCTTGTAAATCTTCTAATCCGAGAAGCTTTCCTGCTTTTGAAAATATGTGAAAACCGACATGCCCCAAATGAACTCGATGCGGATTTTGCCGAAAATATTCTGTAGCTGAATCTTTACGAGCATTTTGATGCCCCTGCAAAGCATAGGATACATTTCTGCCAGCATATAAGGCATTTCGATAGGTTTCGGATCGCTTAAAATGTGATGTATTGGGAAAAGCATGCCAGCCCCAGGTACTTTGCGTACCTAATGGGATTCCTTTGGCATACGCTGTAGGAAATGATTGCAAACCCGTGATATCCACCGTGAAAGCAAAAGATCCGTTTCCCACGGATAATGAAGCTAAGGTATCAGCAGAATTTATTTGAACAACATGCCGCTCCACCACATTTCGTCGATCTATCTTCTGCCCAAAACAAGCAAAAGAAAGAAGTATAAGTGGCAGCCAGCGCATCTTATTTCGCGCGGATTAACTCAGATCCTGCCAACAGAAAACAACCTAAACCAAAATCCTCGAAATTGGGCACATGATCATAGGTCACCGGTTGGGAATCTTTAGGTTCCTTTCCTGTACCCTGCACATAGCCTAAAAACCCATTTGGATGTACACAGGTTGACATTCCTTTCCAAGCTTTATCAATAACTGATTGATATTTTTGAGCTGGCAAGATACCCTTTCTTACGCCCCAAGCCATTCCATAAACAAACAGCGACGTTCCTGTTAATTCTGGACCTCCGAAATCCGAGGGATCTTTCAAACTCACATTCCAAAACCCATCTTGACGTTGCAATGCAGGCAAGGCTTGCGAAAGTGCGATATAATCAGCCAAATATTCCGCACGATGCGGATCATTTTGTGGTAATAAGTCCAAGGTTCGAACCAAAGCCGCATAGACCCAAGCACTTCCCCGTGACCAATAACAATTCGCCCCATTGGGCTCCTTATAAGGCGGAACAAAGTCCTTATCGCGCCACCATAATTTCTCTGTTGGATTATATAAACCGTTTCCGCCATGTTTGTATTTGGTATAGGCATACAAATCATACATCTTTTGGAAGTAGCGCGGATCTTTGTAAATCACCCCTAAACGCGTGTAAACAGGCATACTCATTTGTAAACAATCAATCCATGACCAATCGTCTGCTTTTGTCGTTGCCACCATGTTATCAATATTCTCTTTGATCGGCTTGATACGAGCTGAATCGCGTTGCATCAAGAACAGGTCCATATACACTTGACCACAAGCTTGATCGTCCGCATTGCGCGTTTTAGCGCCATTGCGTAAACTCCACTGATGAAAATTCCCCCAGTCGACCATGTATTTCAAGTCGGAAGCTTTAGGGTCCAATTTATATAGCTCCATCAATCCTTCATAATACACCGCGCGCGTCCAAATATTGGATGGTCGGGTTTTATCGGGACTCACGATGGGCTGTCCAACATCCGGCCACTTTAGTTGGAAATAACGATTCGCCAAATGCATCTTTTGCAAGACCTCCTTTTTACTCGGTTTGGCAAACACCATGCCTAAAGGCATTAAAATCAGGATAAAGATTTTTTTGTACATCTTATTCAAAATAAAAAACGGATGGGATGTCGATGGCAATGGGAGAATTATCAGGATTAGTCAACATAATATCCCGCATGAATTTCCACCATTTTTGCATCACGGGATGCTCAGGTAAGGAGTCCAACAAAGCTAAATCAGGCGCTTCCAAATAGGCAAAAAGCGTCAAGGTCTTTTCATCCAAGAAAATAGAATAGTGCTGAATGCCTACTGATTTCAGGAGTTTGGCCAAATCAGGCCAAATTTCATCATGTCTTTTTTTGTATTCCGCTTCGAAACCCGGAAGCAAGAACATTTTAAAGGCTTTTCTTTGCATGGAATATCATTTTCCAACAAAGACAAAGTCGAGGTAATTTTACTGATTGATTTGGGTTTCAAAATTAGCTAATGCCGCATCATCAAAATTCAAATGCGTTACAAATCGTATGTATTGCGGCCCGAACGGAGCACAACGAATTCCTTTTGCCTTTAAAGCAGCTACCTGATCAATCGCTTGAATTCCCTCTTTTAATCGGACAATTACAATATTTGTCACCACAGGCAAAATGCTGTCAACCCAAGGTAAATTCGCACAAATCTTGGCGATAGCTGCCGCACGTGCATGATCTTCCTTCAAACGGTCTACCTGATGATCCAAAGCATAGATACCCGCCGCGGCTAATAGACCGGCTTGGCGCCAACCGCCTCCTAAACGCTTACGAACTCGGCGCGCTTTTTTGATAAAATCCTTCGAACCTATTAACACGGAGCCTATGGGGGCACCCAAACCTTTGGATAAACAAATCGAAATAGTATCAAACCAGGCACCAAACTGTGAAGGCGTTTGACCCGTCACCGCCATGGCATTGAAGATACGTGCGCCGTCAAGGTGTAAAGGGATTTGCGTTTGCCGACAAAAATCCGATATCGCCTGCAAGTCATCCGAACTGTAGACACTTCCTCCTCCTTTGTTAACTGTATTCTCTAAACTTATTAGACGACTTTCGCATGCATGGATATCATCTGGAGAAATAGCCGCAGCAATTTGGGAAAGGGTTAATCGGCCTAAATCACCTTTCAGCAATTTTACAGACGCACCCGCATTCGCCATAATTCCTCCACCCTCGTACAAATAAATGTGGCTCAATTCATCGCAAATCACTTCTTGCCCTTTGCTCACATGAACTGAAATGGCAATTTGATTACTCTGAGTTCCTGACACACAAAATAAGGCAGCTTCTTTTCCAAACATCTTGGCCACCTTTTCCTCTAGTGCATTTACGGTAGGGTCCTCCCCAAAAACATCATCCCCAAGCGGTGCTTGAAACATAGCTTCCCGCATGCCGGGTGTAGGTAAAGTAAATGTATCACTGCGTAATTCGATTTCCATCTTAAAACTGTTTAAGGAAAGACAATTTAGTCAAAAATGTTTGTTCGTGCTGCTTGCTTAAGTCGGCACCCGAATAATTCAATTGATTAAACACCAAATAGACATAAGACAAGGGTTGGTATTCCCAAGCAAAACGCAAATTCAAGGCATTTAAATCATCGGTCGTATTCTTTTGGTAAAATCCAATCAATTGGACACGGGGATTAATCGCTAGACGTGTTTCCAACATCAACAAATTCACTTCTTTGGTTTCACGAGCTACCCCCATTTGCTCAAATTTGCTCCAATTCCAAGATAACCCAAGGTTAATATGTGGAATAGGTGCAATGCGAACTTTAGAATCCAACGATTGCAACGACCCATTATAATAGCCACCCCAACCATATTCGGCAGAGCCTGAATATTTTGCACTTGGATCGCTAGCAAGTAAAATCCCTTTCCGAACATATGAATAATTCCCTGGTAAAATGGTAATACCAACCGGGTTAAAGTTTTCTTCCAAATGTTGCTGAGCGGCTTCCGCATAAATCCCGATAGCTCCGCCATTTTGTAAACCTAGCCACATGGGACTACCCATAATCC
>JAHEAY010000192.1 GCA_024642485.1 Cytophagaceae bacterium | reverse complement strand
CCAAGGTTGTCGTTTCACCAGCGTCATTGGAACCAATAAAACCTGTGATAAGCGCAATTTCATTTGAATGAGCAGCAAAATAGGCCTGAATCAAAGCATTGGTTTCCTCAAAACGAACCTCTGCTTTACCAAAATGATTATTAGTTTTCACTACATCCCTCGCATCCAAAAAACGAACGGGCAATCCGCGTTGTTCCAAAATAGCTGCAATCAATGCAGTCGAGAGTCGCTCCCCAAAACTCACTAATAAATCCGATGTTTTGGGAGAAATCTCATGGATTAAATTGATTCCTTTCAGCACATCGCGTAATTCATTCACCAAAGTACGAATCTGAGCAATGACCTGCGATTGGGCCGTTACTGGAATAAAATGACGTATAACTTCAAAATGTCGTGCTTCAATTTGTTCGATGATCGTAGGCTCTAGCATCTTCTTACTTGCGGCCGTTGTTCCTGCTGCTAACAATGCATTCGTAACTCCACTCATGGCAGAGAAAACAACAGCAAAAGAAGATTTTACTTGATGATTGGCTTCGATAATTGCCAAAACTGATTCGATACTCGCAATGCTCCCACAACTGGTACCACCGAATTTTAAAATTTTTTCCATCAGAAAAGAAAATGAAATGATTCTTGACTCTACAAACAGCCAAGTAATTCTACAAATATACTAGTTTAAGCTGTATTTCCCCCAAGAACCTTATGTCCTTTCCGCTTTCTTTTCGAAATTTTCTGATAATTTTCTGACATCACCGAGATATTCCCATCCACCTCAAAAACCGCTAAATCCACTTCCTCCAATTTCAATATCCCGTGTTCCCGAATGGCAGCATTTAATTGCTCCTCATTCAAGGATGCTTTCGCCAAGCCATTAGCAATAATCTTTCCTTGATATACCAAAACAATTGGCTCTCCCTCAACAACTTTACTCAAACCAGGGAAGGTCAACTCAAGCTTTTTGAAGATAAAATTGGTCGCAAATAAGGCAAAAGCAGCAAACAAACCACCAGAAAGTGATGTATCTGTTCCGACCATGGCGTTTTGAACAGCATTTGAAATCAACAAAATAAACACAAGATCGACTACCGACAATTGTGCAAACTCTTTCTTCCCAAAAAGACGAATAGCCGCCACGATAAAAACGTAGACGGCTATTGACTTGAGGGCTATGATTGCAAAGCCTTCCATATTACTTTTTCTTTTCGGCCGCCATAACCATTGAAAGGTTATTTTTGGCAGCTAAATCATATACATCCGTTAAATCCTGAACTGTTCTTGATTTATCAATTGAGATAATCAAAGAATTGGCTTTTTTCGTTTTTAAGATTTCTTTCAATTGACTATCTACTTGATCCAAGGCAAATGGCTGAGCATTTCCATCGATAAAGAAGTTGTTATTCGCATCCACTGAAACACGAATCGACTCCACAACAGGTGGGGTAACTTTCGTTGAATCTGCTTTTGGCAACAATAAACGAATGGCATCCGGAGATGCTAACGTCGAAATCATTAAGAAAAACATCAATAGAAAAAATAGAATATCCGCTAGGGCGCCTGTTTCTACTTCCGATGCTTCTCGTTCGCGCTTTCTAAAATTCATAGGATAATTTATTTTTTATTAGCAGGCTTGTGTAACAAGTCGATGAAATCCATCGCTACAATTTCCATTTTGTTAATCGAACGATCAATCATCGTTGTCAACAAAGTATACATCA
Source organism: Cytophagaceae bacterium (assembly GCA_024642485.1). GTDB lineage: Bacteria > Bacteroidota > Bacteroidia > Cytophagales > Spirosomataceae > Aquirufa. The sequence continues at coordinate 1,796 of JAHEAY010000192.1, read as the reverse complement.
CATAAGCAATGATACCAACGATCAAACCCGAAGCAGATGTCACCATCTTCTCATAAATACCCGATGCAATCGTTGAAATTTCAATTTTATTTGAAGTCGAAATATTATGGAATGTACGAATCATACCCGTTACCGTTCCCAAGAAACCGAACATCGGCGCAATACGTGCAATCGAACTTAAGATACCCAAGTTCTTTTCCATGTTATAAATCTCCAACTTCGCTTTGTTCTCAATAGCATCTTCAATATCACGAATAGGTGAACCTAAACGTCCTAAACCACGCTCTAACAAATTAGCAATTGGAAATTTTGAATTCTTGCAATAAGTCACAGCACCTTGAATATTACCAGCTAAAAGCAATTCATTGATGTTGTGAAGGAAATTCTCATCAATACGGGATGTCTTACGGATGTATAAATAACGTTCAATGAAAAGAAATAAGGCTGCTGTAAACAAGAATAAAATCGGATACATGACATATCCACCCTTTTCCAATAAACTTAATACCGTGAATTCCTCGACCTGAGCCGCATCTAACAGAATAAAATTAAGTAATGAAGACATATAGCTTTGTTGAAAATTTTAATGATTTAATATAAACTTAAAGTTGGCCAAAATTATTGTCTTTTTCAAAAAAATCGACCGCATTTATTCAATTATTCTTGCGTGCTGTACCAATACCCCTCCTTCAAACTGAACATCGACATCCACAATTCCTTTATTGAGGTCTTTGCCATTACCTGAGCAATCAAATGATTGGCATAAGGCAACATGCTCGCACGAAATGCCTTCATTCCAGGGATTGCTTGCCTTTCAGCAACTGTCAGTTTCGCTATTTGGTCCATTAATGCATAAAATGCAGGTAAATCCAATTGATTAGCTTTTTCAATGTGCATTAAATGTCCTTGAGCCAATTGAATATCGGCCAAAGTTTCGAAGGCTCCGGCTGCCCCAATGAGTCTTTGCGGTTGATGCAGGTCACAAGCTTCAAATAATGTTTGTAATCCCGTTTGAATATAGTTCGCTAATTCTTTGTCCAAATCCGCATGATATTCACCTTCTTTTTGGAAAAGCGATTGCAATTTTAACCCGCCCAATTCGAGACTTGTTTTAAACAATATCGTTTGGCCTTGAAACAGGATAAATTCCACGCTTCCTCCACCAATATCCATCACCAGAGAAACGGCATCCCAGGGCTCAGGTAAAGAATGACGAATGCCTTGAAAAATATATTCCGCCTCTTGAATTCCGGAAATCACTTCGATCGGTATTCCTAGTTGGCTCTCAACCAATTCAATGAAACCAGATGCATTTCGGGCGTTCCGAAGGATACTTGTTCCAATGCCCTGTATCGAAACACAGTTTTTGTCTTGCGCATGCCAAAGAAATCGTTCTAAAGCTTCGAGGGCTCTTGCCATAGCATCCAACTGCAACAATCCCGTTTCCATGGCACCTTTTCCTAATCCCACGGGACGGTGGTCTTCATACAAAATCTGCAGATGACCCGTTGAAGGGTCTTGATCAGCAATCAAAAGCTGAAATGTATTCGTTCCTAAATCAATTATCGCACGCGGCTGTGGCATCCTAAAAGGGTTTGGAACAAAAGTACGCCGAAAGGCTGTTTATTAAAAAACAATTCGTAATTTAGAAACTATTACAACCCAAATTTCCTACATGCTGGATCCAGAATTTGATGACCATAAGGAGGATATCCAATCTTCGTTAAATCGCTTCGAGAAAATGCTCAACGAGGATGAAAATTCATTCTTCGACTTGGACACATTGGAGCAAATTG
>JAHEAY010000104.1 GCA_024642485.1 Cytophagaceae bacterium | reverse complement strand
GAAATGGCTTCAAACGGATTGATTCCAGGTGTGACTAAGTCAAGCTGGTAAGATAAAATTTGATTAATTAAATTCATTTCTGTAATTTTGCATCCCGGTTTTTCGGAGTGCGGCAAATTTAAAAACAATGACAGATCCAATAGCAGACTATTTAACCCGATTGAGAAACGCGCTTAAGGCACGCCATAGGGTAGTTGAAATTCCTGCTTCCAACATTAAAAAGGAAATCACGAAAGTGCTTTTTGATAAAGGATACATTTCAAACTATAAGTTCGATGATTCTTCCGTACAAGGAACAATCAAGATTGCTTTGAAATACAATTCAGTAACGAAGCAACCAGCTATCGTTAACTTGACTCGTATCTCTAAACCAGGTCTTCGTAAATACAATGGTGCTGAAGAGTTGCCACGTGTATTGAATGGCTTAGGTATCGCTATCTTATCTACTTCGAAAGGAGTAATTACAGATAAGGAAGCTCGTACGCTTCACGTTGGTGGAGAAGTACTTTGCTACGTATATTAATTGTTTCACGCTGAAAGGGGGTAACTCGTAATTTAAGCTAATATTTATTTTATGTCTAGAATTGGAAATAAGATTATCACATTGCCTGCTGGTGTTTCAGTAGAAGTTAGTGCTGGTAATTTGGTAACAGTGAAAGGTCCTAAGGGAACTTTGTCACAACAAATTGATCAAGATATCATCGTTAAAATTGAGGATGGTGTGTTGACAGTAGCTCGTCCAACTGAGCAAAAGCGTCACAAAGCGATGCACGGTTTATACCGTTCATTAATCAACAACATGGTTGTGGGTGTTAGTGAAGGCTACAAGAAAGATTTAGAGATTATCGGGGTTGGTTACAAAGCCGCTAATCAAGGAAATATTTTGGAATTGAGCTTGGGATATTCTCACGCGATTTTCATGTCTGTACCTGCTGAGATTAAAGTAGTAACAGCGATGGAAAAAGGTAAAAACCCAATGGTCGTTTTAGAAGGTATCGACAAGCAATTGATCGGTCAAGTAGCTGCTAAAATCAAATCATTACGTCCAGTTGAACCATACAAAGGTAAAGGTGTTCGTTTCTTGGGTGAGCAAGTTCGTCGTAAAGCTGGTAAAGCAGGCGGTAAGAAATAAATTATAAGCGTGGGCCGGAAATCCACACAAACAAGTTAAACAATGGCAACAACAAAAGATTTACGCAGAACCCGCATTAAGCGTGCGATTCGTGCTAAGATAGCTGGATCAGCTGAGCGTCCTCGCTTAACAGTATATCGCTCTAATACAGCAGTTTATGCGCAATTGGTAGACGATTTAGCTGGTAAAACATTGTTTTCTGCGACTTCATATAAGAAGGACAAAGTAAACAATAACATCGAAGCTGCGAAAAATGTAGGTATTGCAATCGCGAAAGCGGCTGCTGCTGCAGGTATTACGAAAGTAGTTTTCGATCGTAACGGTTATTTATATCACGGAAGAATTAAATCATTAGCTGAAGGCGCTCGCGAGGGTGGCTTACAATTTTAATAAGATATGTCGCATTTACAAGCAAAACCAATTAAGGTTAACGAGGGTGAGTTGAAGGAGAAGGTAGTAGCCATCAACCGTGTTGCCAAAGTGGTAAAAGGGGGTCGTCGTTTTAGTTTTTCTGCTATCGTTGTAGTAGGAGATGGTAACGGGGTCGTTGGATACGGTCTAGGAAAAGCAAACGAGGTTACTGACGCGATCACTAAAGGTATCGAAGATGCAAAGAAGAATTTGTTCCAAATTCCTTTGTTGAAGAAAACTGTTCCTCACGAGCAATTAGGTAAATTCTCTGGTGGTTTCGTTTTAGTGAAGCCAGCTGCTCCAGGTACAGGATTGATCGCCGGTGGTGCGATGCGTGCTGTTTTGGAATCTGCAGGTATCCATGATGTCCTTGCAAAATCAAAAGGTTCTTCTAATCCACACAACGTGGTTAAAGCAACGATTGATGCGTTAGTGAAGATGCGTGCACCTCACAGTGTTGCATTCCAACGTGGAATTTCAGTAGCGAAAGTATTTAATGGATAATCCGAGCGCTTCAAGCCTCACTAATAGAACAGAAGATGTCTAAAGTTAAAATTACTCAAGTAAAAAGTGCAATTAAGCGCCCGGAAGTACAAAAACGTACGATCCAAGCTTTAGGATTAGGTAAAATCCGTAAGAGCGTTGAGGTAGAATTAAATCCAGCTATTTCTGGAATGATTCGTGCCGTAAACCACTTAATTGTTGTAGAAAATATTTAATAAACACGCGAGTTGCTAGCAATAGCAGCGTTAAGCCCCAATTACAATGAAATTATCATCGTTAAAGCCTGCTGAAGGCTCAGTAAAAGTAAGAAAAAGAGTAGGTCGTGGTCAAGGTTCTGGTTTAGGTGGAACTTCTGCTCGTGGTCACAAAGGAGCTCAGTCTCGTTCAGGTTACTCACGTAAGCGTGGATTTGAAGGTGGTCAAATGCCGATCCAACGTCGTGTTCCTAAGTTCGGTTTCAAGAACATCAATCGTGTAGAATACAAAGCAATCAACTTGGATACGTTACAAGCATTAGCTGACGCAACAGGTTCGAATGTAATCACATTTGAAACTTTATACAGCAACGGTTTAGTATCTAAGTCTGACTTAGTGAAAATCCTTAGCCGTGGTGGCGTTACTTCTGCTTTAGAAGTAACTGTTAAAGGTTTCTCAGGTGCTGCTAAAGCTGCTATCGAAGCTGCTGGCGGTAAAGCAATTGTTGGTTAATCCTCTATTCTAATCGAATGAACAAGTTAATAACAACTTTTAAGCATATTTTCGCAATTGAAGAATTGAGAGGTCGTATTATTAATACACTTCTCTTCATTGCTTTCTTCCGTTTGGGATCTTTTATCGTTTTGCCTGGTGTAGATGCGACGAAATTGTCTCAAGGTGGAGATGGTGGTTTATTCGGCTTGTTGAATATGTTCTCTGGTGGTGCCTTGAGCAACGCCTCTGTTTTTGCTTTAGGTATCATGCCTTATATCTCGGCATCTATCGCAATTCAGTTATTGACTATCGCGCTTCCGTATTTCCAAAAAATGCAGAAAGATGGCGAATCTGGTCGTAAAAAATTGAACCAAATTACTCGTATCCTAACAATCTTTGTTACTGCGGCTCAAGGTTTTACTTATTTACAGGTAACAATTCCTACTGAAGCGATCATGGTTGATCCTTGGTTCTTCCGTCTGTATGGTGTTGCAATCCTAGTAGGTGGTACGATGTTGTGTATGTGGTTAGGTGAGAAAATCACTGACAAAGGTATTGGTAACGGTATTTCGATGTTGATCATGATCGGTATCGTATCACGTTTCCCTTCTTCATTATTGCAAGAAGCTGGTTCTCGTGGTATGTCGGGAGCTTTGTTGTTCATCATTGAGGTTATCGCATTATTCTTCGTAGTAATGGGTGCTGTCATGGTTACACAAGCAGTTCGCCGCATTCCAGTTCAATATGCGAAACAAGTAGTAGGAGCCAAAACATCAGCTGCTGCTGTTGGTGGTGAGCGTCAATACATCCCGATGAAGTTAAATGCATCAGGTGTTATGCCAATCATCTTCGCGCAAGCATTAATGTTTATCCCGGGTTTAGTTGCACAATCGTTTGCTGAGAAATCAGAATTTGCTGCTTCGGTTGCTCAATCTTTTGGTGACTTTACTACATGGCAATACAATGCATTATTTGCATTCTTGATTATTGTCTTTACATTCTTTTATACAGCAATTTCAATCAACCCTACGCAAATTTCAGATGATATGAAGCGTGGAGGTGGTTTCGTTCCAGGTGTTAAGCCAGGCGAAGAGACTGCTGGTTTTATTGCAAGCATTTTAGATCGTATCACATTGCCAGGTGCAATTATGTTATCGATCATTGCGATTCTTCCTGCGATTGCCAACTTGTTTGGTGTGACACGTGGATTTGCTTCTTTCTTTGGAGGTACTTCTTTGTTGATTTTAGTAGGTGTCGTTTTAGATACATTGCAACAAGTTGAAAGTTACTTGTTGATGCGTAAGTATGAAGGTTTAATGCAATCAGGACGTGTGAAAGGACGTTCAGAAGTGATCGGTCGTTAAGGATGATTTACCTGAAGACTCCCGAAGAGATGGCCATCATCCAAGCGAATGGCGAGATTTTAGGGAAATGTCATGCGGAAGTAGCAAAGGCGATTCAGCCAGGAGTTACAACCTTAGCATTAGACAAAATTGCTTATGAGTTTATTAAGGACAATGGAGCTCATCCATCTTTTTTAAACTACCAAGTAGGAAATAAGAAGTATGCTTATTCACTATGTATTTCGGTAAACGATGTGGTTGTTCACGGTTTGCCAGGTGATTTAGTCTTACAAGAAGGCGACATCATTTCAATAGATGCAGGTGTTTATAAGAATAAGTTTCATGCCGATAGCGCCTATACGTACGGAATAGGTAATGTAGCTGCTGAGGTACAGAAATTAATGCAAGTGACGAAAGAGTCCTTGTATTTGGGTTTGAATCAAGCTCAAGCAGGTAAGCGAGTAGGGGATGTGGGTAACGCAGTGCAAGTGTATACGGAATCACTGGGTTATGGAGTCGTTCGGGAACTAGTTGGTCATGGTGTAGGTAAAAATCTACATGAAAGTCCAGAAGTTCCTAACTACGGTCGGCGAGGAGATGGAGCTAAATTGAAAGAAGGAATGGTCATTGCGATCGAACCGATGATCAATTTAGGCAAGCGTCAAATTTCAGTTGATAAAGATGGTTGGACTATCCGGACAATTGATCGCAAGGCGAGTGCACATTTTGAGCATACAGTAGGCGTAACAGCAGCGGGTCCCAAAGCATTAACAACTTTTGCTTACATAGAAGAAGTACTTAAAACCTCAACAGTATTGTTGAATATTTAAAAATATTATGGCTAAACAATCTTCGATCGAAGTAGACGGAATTATTTTGGAAGCTCTTTCGAACGCCATGTTTCGAGTAGAATTAGAGAATACACATCAAGTGATTGCTCACATTTCGGGCAAGATGCGTATGAACTACATTAAAATTCTACCTGGTGACAAGGTGAAGTTGGAGATGTCTCCATATGATTTGAGTAAAGCTAGAATTGTTTATCGTTACAAGTAAAAATAGGGTTTGACCCATAAAATTAAATAAAATGAAAGTTAAAGCATCTATTAAAAAGCGTAGTGCGGACTGCAAAGTGATTCGTCGTCACGGTAAGCTTTACGTTATTAACAAGAAGAATCCGAAGTTCAAACAAAGACAAGGATAATTCAAACTAAATTGATTAATCACAACAATTAATTACCTATATGGCTCGTATTGCAGGGGTTGATATTCCCGACAAAAAAAGAGGAGAGATTGCATTGACTTATATTTTTGGTATTGGTCGCAGCACTGCTCAAAAGATTTTAACGAAGGCAGCAGTTTCTTTTGATAAGAAAGCTGGTGAGTGGAACGACACGGAAGCGAATGCTATTCGTGCGATCATCGCAGCAGAATTCAAAACAGAAGGTCAGCTGAAGTCTGAAGTTCAATTGAACATCAAGCGTTTGATGGACATCGGTTGTTACCGTGGATTGCGTCACCGTAAAGGTCTTCCAGTACGTGGTCAACGCACGAAGAACAACTCACGTACTCGTAAGGGACGTCGTAAGACAGTTGCTAACAAGAAAAAAGTAACTAAATAATAAGTAGAGGAAATACCTCACACCCAATTTTATTTATCAAATAGTATGGCACAAGCAAAAAGAAAAGATAAAGCGAAGAAAAGGGTTGTTGTAGTTGAGCAAGTTGGTCAAGTACACATCAAAGCTTCCTTTAACAACATCATTATCTCCATTACCAATTCAGCAGGTCAAGTGATCTCTTGGGCATCAGCAGGAAAGATGGGTTTCCGTGGTTCTAAGAAAAACACTCCTTATGCAGCTCAAATGGCAGCATCGAACTGTGCAGCAGTAGCTGTAGAAGCAGGTATGAAGAAAGCGGAAGTTTTTGTAAAAGGACCGGGAGCTGGACGTGAGTCTGCTATCCGTACCATCCAAAACTCTGGTATCGAAGTATCACTTATCCGTGATATCACTCCAATGCCTCACAATGGATGTCGTCCTCCAAAACGTCGTCGCGTTTAATAATTTTTATGCAGGGGTAATTAGTAATTATTTTCCCCCGCTTTTTTTCACAATTTAATTACTTCACTGCACATAAGAGGTGCATTGACTTTAAAAACAAAATGGCTAGATACACAGGTCCAAAATCCAAGATTGCACGTCGTTTCGGCGAGCCAATTTTAGGTCCGAGCAAAGCATTAGCTCGCAAAAATTATGCTCCAGGTATGCACGGTAAAGGGAAACGTTCAAAAGTTTCTGAATACGCTGTTCAATTAAAGGAGAAGCAAAAAGTTAAATATACGTACGGTATCTTAGAACGTCAGTTCGAGAACCTATTCCACAAAGCCGCTGTAAAAGAGGGTATCACAGGTGAGAACTTGTTAAAATTGTGTGAAGCACGTTTAGATAATACAGTATATCGTTTGGGAATTGCACCGACTCGTCGTGCTGCACGCCAATTGGTTATCCACAAACACATCATTGTAGACGGTGAAGTAGTAAATGTGCCATCTTACTCTTTGCGCGCAGGTCAATTGATCGGTGTTCGTGAGAAATCAAAATCGTTAGAAGTTGTGACTAACTCATTGGCTGGACGTTCTCCAAAGCGTTACAACTGGTTAGAGTGGTCTGAAAGTGATATGGTTGGTAAATTCTTGGCTTACCCAGAAAGAGATCAAATCACAGAGAACTTCAACGAGCAAGCGATTGTCGAATTGTACTCTAAATAATCCCTAGGATTATTCTTAACATTAACAGTACCAATAACGTTTTTTCAGTATCATTTTAAGCTACGAAATATGTCAATATTAGCATTCCAAATGCCCGAAAAAGTTGTGATGGAGAAAGCCGATGACTTTCACGGGTTATTTGAGTTCAAGCCACTCGAAAAAGGTTACGGTGTTACCATTGGTAACGCGCTTCGTAGAATCTTGCTTTCTTCTTTAGAAGGATATGCAATTACGAGCGTAAAGATTTCTGGTGTACTTCACGAGTTTTCTGCTATCGAAGGTGTACATGAAGATGTATCTGAAATCATCTTAAACTTGAAAAAAGTTCGCTTCAAAAAAGCACAAGAGATTTTAGACAATAAAGTGACATTAAAAGTAAAAGGCCAAACAGCCATTACTGCTGGTGACATCGCTAAATTCACACCTTACTTCACAATTTTAAACCCTGATTTGGTAATCTGCCACCTTGATTCTTCGAAAGAAGTTGAGGTTGAATTGATTATCGAAAAAGGTCGTGGTTATGTACCTGCTGATGAGCCCCGTGCAAACGAGCTTCCATTCGGTCACATTGCTATCGATTCCATCTATACGCCTATCAAAAATGTTAAATTTAGCATTGAAAATACACGTGTAGAGCAAAAAACAGATTACGAGAAATTAGTTCTTGATATCGAAACGGATGGTTCTATCCACCCAGAAGATGCATTGAAAGGTGCAGCGTATATCTTGATTCAACACTTTATGTTGTTCTCTGATCAAACAATGACGTTCGAAACGCCAAAAGCGGAAGAAGATAACGTTGTTGATGAAGAAATGCTTCACATGCGCAAGTTGTTGAAGACTTCATTAGCTGACTTAGATCTTTCTGTTCGTGCTTACAACTGCTTAAAATCAGCTGATGTTCGTACACTTGGAGAATTAGCGAAATTGGAGATTTCAGATATGATGAAATTCCGTAACTTTGGTAAAAAGTCTTTGACCGAGTTAGAACAATTGATCGAAGAAAAAGGTCTTACGTTCGGAATGGATGTATCTAAATATCGCTTAGACGAAGATTAAAAATTAAACTAAAGTAATAGGTGGTTTACAAGTCGTAAACTAACCGCAGCTCGAAAGAGCTTTTAACTTACGAAATACAAAAATGAGACACGGTAAAAAATTCAATCACTTAGGAAGAACAGCTTCCCACAGAGCAGCCTTATTATCTAATATGGCCTCTTCGTTAATCTTGCACAAACGTATCGAAACAACTGTTGCGAAAGCAAAGGAGTTGCGTAAATACATTGAGCCAATGATTACGAAATCAAAAACAGATAGCACAAACAATCGTCGTGTGGTTTTCTCTTATTTACAAAATAAGGATGCCATCAAAGAATTGTTCAGCATCGTTTCTGAAAAAGTTGCTAATCGTCCTGGTGGTTATACACGTATTATCAAATTAGGTAATCGTCTTGGTGATAACGCGGAAATCTGCTTCATTGAATTAGTTGACTTCAACGAAACAATGTTAGCTGCTTCTGCTGAGAAAGCTGGTAAGACTCGTCGTAGTCGCCGTGCTGGAGCTAAGAAAGAAGAAACAGTAGCAGCTGCTCCAGTTGCTGAAGTTCCTTCTGCTGAAGTTGTAGAAGATGCTCCTGAAGCACCTGCAACGGAGGAGCCTACAGAAGAAAAAGGAGAAGACGCTTAAGATTCTTTTCTTACATTTTTTTGAAGGGCTTCAACGTTTAGTTGAAGCCCTTTTTTTAGGATTTTTACATTTTTGATTAATATTTATGAAAGTTTCAGAGTCAACACCGGCAGTACTCTTACTTCAAGATGGAACCCTTTTTCACGGAAAAGCCCTAGGTAAAATTGGCACGCATGGCGGAGAGATTTGCTTTAATACGGGAATGACAGGGTACCAAGAAATCTACACGGATCCTTCCTACAGTGGCCAAGTAATTATTAACACCACTGCGCACATTGGAAATTACGGAGTTATCAGTCAAGAGGAAGCAGAATCCAACCAAGTGCAAATTGCGGGTATGGTTTGTAATGAATTTGCAAGCTTGCACTCGCGTGCAACAGCTGATGGATCCTTACAAGATTATTTAGCCGCTGCTGGAATTGTTGGTATCTCGGGAATCGATACGCGCGCGTTGGTACGTCACATCCGCACACAAGGTGTGATGAACTGTTTGATTTCTTCCGAGATTTCAGATTTAGCGACCTTGAAAGCAGAATTATCGAAGATCCCTTCGATGGAAGGATTGGAGTTGTCTTCACAAGTATGTACTAAACAAGCTTACTTCTTAGGGAATCCATCAGCAACGTATAAAATTGCGGTATTAGACCTAGGTGTGAAAAAAAGCATCTTGACGAATTTCACGGAGCGTGATTGCTACCTACAAGTCTTTCCTGCAAAAACACCGTTTGCTGAGATTGCGGCTTGGAACCCAGATGGCTACTTTGTATCCAATGGTCCTGGTGATCCAGCAACGATGCCTTATGCTGTTGAAACAGTTTCACAATTCCTTGCTTCGGATAAACCGGTATTCGGGATCTGTCTTGGACATCAAATTTTAGCCCAAGTATGCGGCTTGTCTACCTACAAAATGCATAATGGCCACCGTGGATTAAATCATCCTGTGAAAAACCTTGTGACGGGACTTTCGGAAATCACATCCCAAAATCATGGTTTTGCCGTGAAAATGGATGAGTTGAAGAGCTCAGAAAAGGCGGAATTAACGCATATTAACTTGAATGACCAAACGGTTGAAGGTTTACGCGTGAAAGGTCGTAAAGCATTCTCGGTGCAACATCACCCGGAAGCTTCTCCAGGACCGCATGATTCACGTTACTTATTTGATCAGTTTGTTGATTTATTGAAGTAGATACTGATAAAATGAAAGCCCATCCGTTCGGTTGGGCTTTTTTATGCTTTAAAAACACTAGCTTTGGCAAACCTCCAAGGTTTGCCAAAGCTTAGCTAACTACTGATTAGGAAAGCCAAACAAAGCATTTTCCTTAATCATCGCAGCCACCGAACTAGGAACCAATTTCTCCCATTCTCCTGGACCTTGCTGAATCATATCCAATACCTTATCAGTACGGATGTTCATCAATTTTTCATCGGATTTTTTGATGTCTTCCAACTTCGAATTATCAATCAAATATTGATACAATCCCTTGAGATGAGCTTCTGGTTTGAATGATTTCAGATTCAATACAGACCCTTGATCATCGATTGTTGGGTATAGGTACAATTTGATATTATGTCCAAATAGATTCGCAAATGCGCTCAAAATACCGCCCTCTAAATGGGTATAATGTTTCTCGTCAAAGATGTATTCGAGATTTGGCATACCCATAATCAGGGCCATTTTAAGTTTAGAAAATTGACTTAAAAAGGCAACCAATTTGAAATACTCATGAAAATTGGAAATCAAAACAGTTTGACCTAAGGAACATAAGATGTCCACACGGTCCAAGAAATCCTTTTCATTGATGTTATGTGTACCATCCTCCAAACTCCGCAAAGTCAATTCCGATAATACACAAACCTTATCATCATCCACATCCGCTTCTTGTTCAAATTGTGATTGACCTTTCTTCAACATATCTAAAAAGATGTTGGTCACCGGTCTGAACCGCCCGCGAATCGCTACGATATGTTTCTTCGCTAAGGCATCATAAGGTTGCATCACATTTCCATCGGGTCCGAAAACCGCCGCCTGTGTGTAACCGTGCTTCACTAAATACAAGGACATCAAGCGATTATCTACTTCTTTGAAATCCGCCCCCTCAAATCGAATCATATCGATTTCGATTCGATCGCGAGATAGGTCATCTAAAAGTGATAGCAATAATTTCTCTGGATCTTCGTGGTAGAAATAACAACCGTAAATCAAATTGACCCCTATAATGCCCAATGCTTGTTGTTGGAGAATATTGTCATTATCCAACATGTTTACGTGGATGACAACACTATTCACAGGACCATTTGGACGCAATTGAAAGCGTAAACCTATCCAGCCGTGGGCATCGTTCGTCTTTTGGTAATTTAAAGCTGAGACAGTATCCGCAAAAGCGAAGAAGCGCTTCTCAGCAGCACTTTCGGTCAAACGCACTTGGAGTAATTTGTACTCGCGATTTAACATTTTAATTAAACGCGGCTCGCAAACATATTTGCCGGATTCCTCTTCTCCATAAATGGCATCGGAAAAAGCCATGTCATAGGCTGAAATGGTTTTTGCAATGGTTCCTGATGCTCCACCTGCCTTAAAAAAATTGGCCGCTACTTCTTGCCCCGCGCCGATTTCGGCAAATGAGCCATAGATACTTCGATCTAAATTGATCTTAAGTGCTTTTTGTTTCGTTCCAATGGATTTTAATACGGAGGTCATCGGCGAATAGGTTTGATGATGAATTGCTTAGGCATTAGCAAGTTAAAAAATATTCGCGTGCTATGGTAGCTTTCTTGAAAAAATCCTAAAATAGGTCTCGATGTTTTTCCTTGTAATACATCGTTAATCCTGCCATTGGCCCTTCGCTGATGATTCCCACGTGCAATTGGTTGGACTTTAATACACGTTGGAGTATGTCGGCATAATAAAATGCCACCGAACCCGTGAAGTGGATCGGGACTTGGCTCGATTGCGGGTATTTCAACACATATAAGTCGCAGAATGATTGAAAGGATTTTTCAATCAATTGATAACAAAATGGATGTTTCCGATGGTCAAATAAGAATTTGGAAAAGGAAGCAAACCATCGGTTCGGGAATTCTCCCTTATATGCATGCTGAAGTATGGTTAATCGATCCATTTCACCAAAGCGTTTGGTAAAAATACTACGTAAATCAGCAGGCATTTCATGATGTAAATATGTTAATACCAAACTTTTGCCCAAGTGGCCGCCACTACCTTCGTCACCTAGCCAAAATCCAAGTGGGGGGACCTGATGCTGCATTTCGCCTTGTTCAAAATAACCAGAATTTGAACCTGTCCCGAGGATGCATGCGATACCAGATTTTTCTCCACAAAGCGATATGCCTGCAGCGACTAAATCATTTTGAACACGGAGTTGGGCTTCCCCGATAACGGGCGTTAACAAAGCCCTAATCATATCTTTTTTTGATTCATCTGTAATCCCCGTCCCGAAATAGTAAACAAAGCGGAGCTTCATGTCCCGAATTTTTTGGAGCATTTCTGCTTGGGCTTCACGAATTTCGTCCGTTGTTTGGTAATAGGGGTTGATGCCTGCCGACTGGAAACTTTCAAAAGCCTCATTCGCCTGTGTGATATAACGCCAAGCCGTTTTGGTCGAACCACTTTCAATTAATAGTATCATTGTAATAGTCCAATCGGGGTGAATTTTTCAAACACTTTTTCACTGTGTGGCGCATCCGCTAATTCGGAAGTCAAGTCCTGGCCAGCCCAATGTTCATAGTGTTTGCCGTTTTTCCAGAGTTTGGAATTCGTCATATCATAAATGTATCCACGGAAAGCTACCCAAATTTCAGGTCGATCTTGACCATTTCGGAGCGCTAATTGAGATCGTGTGTAGGAATTTAATGCTTGAGACAAAACGGTGTTTATTATTTTACGAAGCTAAATAAAAAGGATTAAAGACCGTTTTTTTAGTAAAGATTTTTAATTTTACATTTACGAAAAACGGAATCATTTTATGAAAATCGTACAAGGCTTACTCATTTGTTTATTAAGTGTTCAATTGCTCTCTTGCGGTTCTTCTTCAGGTTCTGATCCTGCCCCTACACCTCAGCCAACGGTATCGCAATTGGTTAGCAAATCATGGAGCGTAAGCTCAGTGACTTGGGACGGCGTTACCCAATATTCGAAAGGGGCGACAAGCAATTTGGTATCAGGATATTCTCAATTCAAATTGGATTTGACCAGTTCAACTGCGGCGTCTTTAACAGAATTTGATGGACGTAAATTTACAGGGACATATACGTTATCGACCGACAATAAAAAAATCACCTTAAACGGCTTAACTAGTTCGGAAGGAGCTCCATCGGGCACGAACGGAACCTTGGAATTTAATATCGTTGGAACACCTTCGGCGTCTGCCTTGAGTTTGGAAACAAGCACAACTTACATCAAAGCGAGCAATAAAAAAGTAAGCTTGGCTTTGGTAAACCCATAATCAACTCGACATTTTGTAAGCCGTCTCCTGAGGCGGCTTTTTTTATTATATGGAAAATAGAACAGAAATAGGCACCTTAGGTGAATTTGGATTGATCAAGCGATTGTCAACTCCTTTCGCTCAGCATCAAGGTTGGACAAAATTGGGCATTGGTGATGATGCAGCCTTGCTGGAAGCAGCGAATCAATTGACTGTTACATCAACGGAATTGTTAATCGAAGGTGTTCACTTTGATCTATCTTACACGCCTTTGCAGCATTTAGGCTATAAAATTGTTACTCTTGCCGTGTCGGATATCGCGGCAATGAATGCGATTCCTACGCAAATCATGATTGGAATCGGGCTTAGCAATCGCTTTTCGGTTGAGGCGGTTGACGAATTATATGCCGGGATCAAAACCGCTTGCGAGGATTACCAAATTGACCTAGTAGGCGGTGATACAACCGCTTCTCCGCAAGGTTTGATTGTTTCGGTTACAGCAAATGGTGTAGTTGACTCGACTCAAGTCGTTACACGTTCGAACGCGAAACCTAACGACGTCATCTGTGTAAGTGGGGATTTTGGCGGAGCTTTGATGGGACTACAATCCTTGGAACGCGAAAAACAAGTGTTTTTAGCTAATCCGGATATGCAGCCAGAATTGGATAATAAAAGTTATGTGGTATTACGCCAACTTAAGCCATCGGCTCGTTTTGATATCATTCATGAATTGCGTGAATTGGGCGTTGTGCCTACTTCGATGATCGATAGTTCGGATGGGCTTGCGGCAGAAATTTTGCATTTATGTGAGGCGTCTGGTACTGGAGCACGCATTTTTGAAAAGAATATTCCAATTGATGACGAGACGTATTTGGCGGCGACGGAATTTAATTTAAGTCCATTAACTGCGGCATTGAATGGAGGAGAAGACTATGAATTGGTCTTCACCGTGTCACAATCGGATTTCGAAAAAGTGGAAAAAATTGCGGATGTGACGGCGATTGGATACATGACGGATTTGAAAAACGAAAAAGTTATGGTGATGAAATCAGACCAGATTGTGAACTTGACTGCGCCTGGATTTAACTAAAATCGCCATGTCAGTAGCCATCATGCAACCATATTTCTTCCCTTACTTGGGCTACTTTCAGTTAGTTCAAGCGGTGGATGATTTTGTGTTTTATGATGATGTCATGTTTATTAAAAAGGGTTGGATTAATCGTAATCGTATACTCATGCAAGGCAAAGAGTTCTTGTTTACGATTCCCCTTGAAAAGCAAAGCCAAAACAAAACCATTCGCGAATCTACTGTTGCCTGGGGTCCAGAATTCCCAGGTAAATTTATCGTTCAATTGGAGTCGGCGTATAAAAAAGCTCCTCAATTTGACCAAGTTATGCCTTTGATTCGTGGGCTTTTATCACAGCAGCCGGTGAGCATGGCTGAACTTGCAGGTCAAAGTATTGAGCTTGTTTGGCAATATCTAGGCCTGGTAAAGCGTTTTCATTACAGTTCAGAATTAGAGGATAATCAAGCAGAAGGGCGAGCTGAGCGATTGATTCACTTGACTAAAAAATTAGGCTCAACACAATACATTAATGCGCTTAATGGCAAAAGCCTTTATGAGAAGGATTTTTTTGCAGCCAAAGGCGTAGACTTGTCTTTCATAAGTCCAAGCTTGGTGCCCTATGCGCAAGGGAAATCTGATGATTTTACTCCCGGCCTATCTATGATTGATGTATTGATGTGGAACGAGCCCATTCGAATAAAACAGATGTTGTCCAACTACACTTTGGAATAAAAGTGACCATTTAGTAAATTAAGATTCTTTAAAGGTCGGTTTATTAGTAAATTTATGTTGATTAAAAAAGTGAACCAAGACATGACTCAATCTCTATTCATTCGGAGGTATTCAAATCGATTTCTTTCCAGGTGGCTAGTTCTGGCGATAGATTTGATAATTGTCATGTTTTCATTTTCGCTTTCTACGCTCTTGCGTATGAATTTTCATTATAGCGAGATTGATCTATATAGTTTTCAGTTTCATTTTGCTTTACTTCTTACTATCCGAGTTTTCGTTTTCCTAGGGTTTAAATCCTACATGGGAATCATTCGTCATACAAGTATTGAAGATGCCGTTTTAATCCTTAAAGCCGTCAGTACGGGTACAATTATTACGGGAATTGTCTCCATTGCGCTGCGTTATTCCTCCGGAATAAATACCCTACTCTATGTCCCATTATCCATTTTAGTCATTGACTTTTTCATTTGTCTTTTCTTGATGGTTTCGTTGCGTTTTTTCGTGAAATCGTTTTACGAATCTTTCATCAATGAATTTAAACCCGCTGTAGGGGTTTTGATTTATGGTGCAGGTTACTCGGGGATGTTGACGAAAAATGTTATCCAAAACGACCGAGGGGTTAATTATCAAGTACTCGGTTTTATTGATGATAATGCTTCCAAAATCGATAAAACCATTGAGGGAATTCGCGTATTCAGCCTGGCCGAAGCCATGGAAAAGTTTGTAGATCGCTACGAAGGTTTGCAAGTTATCATGGCGATTAACAACATCGGTCTACAAGCAAAACGGAAGATTTCCGACATCTTTCTTGATCGAGGTGTTGTCGTGAAAATTCTCCCACCAGTTGACAAATGGGTTAATGGCGAATTTGCCTTAAATCAAATTCACAATGTGAAGATTGAAGACTTGTTGGGCCGCGAAGAAATTCAAATGAACAACAAGCAAATTAGCCAAGAAATTAATTCGAAATCTGTATTGGTTACGGGGGCAGCAGGGTCTATTGGAAGTGAAATTGTCCGACAATTAATTGCCTATTTTCCTGCGAAAATCATCTTAGTCGATCAATCTGAATCAGGATTGTTTGACCTCGAATATGAGCTTTCTAGTTTGATGCCTTCGAATACAGAATTAGTTGTAAAAATTGCAGATGTGACTGACAGAAATCGTTTGTCGGCGATATTTAAAACGCATAAACCCGCATTTGTATTCCATGCTGCGGCTTATAAACATGTGCCTTTAATGGAAAAGAATCCCTATGAAGCTGTTAAAGTGAATATTTTAGGGACTCAGATTTTGGCAGATTTGTCAGTAGAACACGGCATAGAAAAATTCGTAATGGTTTCCACGGATAAAGCGGTTAACCCTACCAATGTCATGGGGGCAACCAAGCGTTTTGCCGAGATGTATACCCAATCCTTGAATGTGAGTGAGGGAGTAGGGACTAAGTTTATTGCGACTCGATTTGGGAATGTATTAGGTTCTAGCGGATCGGTCATTCCATTGTTCAAGAAACAAATTGAACGCGGTGGCCCCGTAACGGTAACGCATCCTGATATTACTCGTTACTTTATGACGATTCCTGAGGCCTGTGAGCTTGTTTTAGAAGCAGCAACGATGGGTGAGGGTGGTGAAGTTTTTGTCTTTGATATGGGAGAATCCGTGAAGATTGTTAATCTCGCAAAGAAAATGATTACACTGAGTGGTCTCCGGGTAGAGCGCGATATTGAAATTAAATTCACGGGTCTAAGACCAGGAGAAAAATTATATGAGGAGTTATTAAATACGGATGAAAACACCTTGCCAACCCATCATCCTAAGATACTGATTGCCAAAGTAAATTCTCCCAGCTTTACATTTATGGAGGCTAAGATCCAGGAAATTACGGCACTTTTAAAAGAAGGAAATACCAATAACCTCGTTTCGAAAATCAAAGAGGTCATTCCAGAATACAAATCAAATAATTCTATTTTCGAAAAGCTTGATTTGAAGTCGGCGACAAGTAAACCGACCAAACTAAGCAATTAGGCGTTTGGCGAGTTTTATCGCAATCCAAGTTGCCACAGGTGCAGCCAGAATATCCAAACTATAATGTACATGCTGCACAAGCAGTAAAACAACGAGTATCGCAGTCAATAAAAGCGCTATATTTCGCTCTATTTTGTTAGGCAAGAAATAACAAACAAAAACCATCGTTGCCGTGTGCCCCGAAAAGAATAAATCTTTAGTGATGGCCAGGTTTTCCCCATAAATAAACAACTCGGCGATCGGATCATGTAAATCCACCAAACCTGCCGGGGGATTTAAAGCAACTCCATAAATGCACGCAAAACGTAGTAAGGTTTCGATATTAAATGCCCACGCAAACCATAGAAAGTGCTTAGGTTGTCGAATGATTCGAACAATCAGATAAACAACACTCACATAGATAATTGCAAAAATGGGAATAGAAACATTTTTAGCCGGGATGTTTGCTAAAATCACATCTTGCATAGCAATCCCCTCTCGCTGTTGAATCCATTGAAAATAATCATCAGCCTTCCATGGGAAGATGGCAAATACAGCGAGAGCGAGTATCAATTGCCAACGAAATCGGCTATCTTGCCACGCGGCAGTCCAGTTTACTTCGATGGATTGTTCAAAACCTTTCATGTATTTTTTTCGTTATACCCTGCAAAACGGAGCGCAAAACTACGCTAAATTTAAAATGAAATGAATAAGCTGCTCAAAAATATTGCCATAATTGGACTTATTTCCACCACAATGGCTCACATATCTTGCGGGATTTCTTCAAAACCTTCCGCTACATTAACTAACAAGAATTCAATAAAAATGGATACAATTACGTTCGGTGCTGGTTGTTTTTGGTGTGTAGAGGCTGTTTATCAGCGTTTAAAAGGGGTTCACTCCGTCACCTCAGGTTACATGGGCGGTCAATTGAAAAATCCTACCTATCGTGAAGTTTGTTCAGGTCTTACGGGACACGCGGAGGTTTGCCAAATCACCTATGACCCGAAAGTTATTTCCTTTCAAACCTTGTTAGAGGTTTTTTGGCAGACTCATGATCCTACGACATTAAATCGCCAAGGTGCCGACACGGGTACGCAGTATCGCTCCGCAATCTTTGCGCACACAGATGAGCAATTACGCCTAGCACAGGAATGGAAAACGAACCTAAATGCGAAACATGTTTTCCCTAATCCGATCGTCACACAAATAGCGCATGCTTCAGCCTTTTATCCCGCAGAAGATTACCACCAAGATTATTATAATCAAAATGGGACTGAGCCTTATTGCCAAATCGTTAT
>JAHEAY010000177.1 GCA_024642485.1 Cytophagaceae bacterium | reverse complement strand
TTCAAATACATTTGCATAGTCTACCATTTTGATAGATTTATGCCTAAGCAATAATGAAAAAATTACTCCTCCTAGTATTCGCACTTCCCTTTTCCACCCTCGCACAAGAGGTATTTCCGAAAATCACCGGCCACGCCGGAATCGTTCACGCACTCGTAACATTAAGTGATGGGAACACCTCGTATAATTTCAATAACTCCTATACGGTCAGTTTCCCGGTAGCTATCAACATCTGGAAAACGAATAAAATCGGTTTTTCATTTGAGGCATATCCGACCATCAAAAACGAAAATGGGACGCACAAAATGACAAATTTCACCTTGCATCCCGGAATTTTATATCGTTTTACACCCACATTTACCTTTGCAGGACGGGCAGCATTCGAGACCAGCGGGCGCTATGGTATTACCCCCGTTTTCACGAAGGTCTTCAAGAAAAATAAGTTCAGTAATTATTATATCGCGATTCCACTGCCTGTGAGAACAGGAGCTGACAAGCCAATTTCGGCAGCATTAGCGGTTCAATTAGGCGTTTCATTCTAATAAAAAAGGCCCTTCTTACGGAGGGCCTTTTCATTTACTTCGCTGGCGTCAGCAAGATATTTCGATATTCCACCGGACCATGATCGCCTTGAAACATAATTGGACCCGGCTCGCCTTCATCACTATCCATTGCGCCTCCTGTGACACCCGGAATGTTTTGTTCCACAATCACTTTTTGGCCATTCAAGGTCACAGATACCTTACGTCCCACCAAGGTAATATCATAACTTTGCCATTCGCCAGACGGTTTTGCCGCTTGGAATAATGGGTCGATAAATCCATAAATACCCCCTAAATAGATACTAAATGGTTCTTTACCAAAGCTATCTTCCACTTGCACCTCGTAACGTCCACGCAAATAAATACCACTATTACTCGATGGCGGCAAACGAAATTCAATATGTAATTTGAAATCCGTGAATTTTTGTTCTGTGCATAAATTCGCTCCAGACGCAGGACTTTTTAATACGCCATTCTCCACAATCCATTGATTTTTAGGCCCTAATGCCTTCCAACCCGTTAAATCTTTTCCATTGAATAATTTGATGGGCTTATCCCAAACCGGTTCCGCCGATCTCCACAAGGAAGGTGCACGAACTCCCGTAAAGGCCATCGACTTGCCATTGGGTTTAACGATAGTCCCCGACAATTTTCCATCTTTCAAGTCTCCATCAAAACTCATGTAGGCTTCATCCTTTTCCCATTGTGGCGGAATCTTAAACGACACATGCCCATCTTTGAAAAACACTTCCGAAATCGGTCTTGCTGAACCGCCATCTCCCACAAAGCGACCCGTTAAGGTCTTTAAACCGGAATGACGAACCTCTAACCAGGAAGGAGCCGTCGAAACTCCTCCATTACGATTTTCCATGGAAACATGTAAATCCCAAGCTCCTTCCAATGGATGATGCGATTCCTGCGCGAATACACTCGTTGAAAGTGCCACTAATGCAATCAATAATTTTTTCATAGGTCTACGATTTAACCGCCTCCATTTTGGGCGAAATAACATGAATCAATAACCACGCAAATAAATAGGCGCAGCCACAAGCCACAAAGATAACATTATATCCGGCCGACAAAGCCTGGTCTGCCTTGTATGCATCCAAAACAACGCCGATAATGTAAGGAAAAATCACCCCGCCCAGCGAACCCGCCAAACCACCAATCCCCACAACGGAAGAAACCGCATGTTTCGGAAACATATCGGAAACTGTCGTAAATATATTCGCCGACCACGCCTGATGCGCCGATGCCGCAATGCTAATTAAAAATACGGCCTGCCAAATGTCAGTCGCCCAACGAGCCCCGATAATCGGCACAGCGCATAGTGCAAAAAAGAACATCGAAGACTTCCGCGCCTTGTACACAGGCCAACCTTTCTTAATGAAATAGCCCGAAATATAGCCTCCGCCAATACTACCAATCGACGTGCAGGTAAACAATATCGCCAAATGTAAACTCGGCTTTTTCAAGTCCAAAGCAAATGTCGTCGAGAAATACGAAGGCAACCAAAACAAGAAAAACCACCAAATCGGATCCGTGAAGAACTTGCCCACGATAAAAACCCAGGTTTGGCGGTAGCCAAATAATTTTCCCCAAGCGATGGGTGCGACTTCCGTTGCCTCCTCTTCCTCCGACTGAATGTGAACCAATTCCTCTGACGTAACCGACGGATGTTTTGCAGGAATCTCGTAAAACACCCACCATAAAGCCAACCACACAAAGCCAATCGCACCGGTAATGATGAAGGCCTCTTGCCATCCATACGCTCCCAAAATCCAAGGAACCATAATAGGCGCCACCATGGCGCCGATATTTGCCCCGGAATTAAATATCCCGGTAGCTAAAGCTCTTTCTCTTTTCGGAAACCACTCCGCCACCGTCTTAATCGCCGCCGGAAAATTCCCCGCCTCGCCTGCACCTAAAGCTGCCCGCGCCGCACCAAAGCCAAACGAAGTCTTCGCCAAGGCATGTGCCATCGCCGCAAAAGACCAAATCACAATCGAAATGGCATAGCCCATTTTGGAACCAATCTTATCGATCACCTTTCCAAAGGCTAATAATCCGATCGCATAGGACGCCGTGAAACACATGACGATGAAACTGTAATCGGTCTCCGACCAGTTCAATTCTTTTTCTAGCGTGGGCTTCAACAAGCCGATCACCTGGCGATCCAAATAATTAATTGTCGTCGCAAAAAACAAAAGAGCCACTACGACCCAGCGGTAATTTCCTTTCATTAGAATCCGATTGAATTCCCGCCGTCAACCGGGATTGAGACGCCTGTCACGTAATTTGCTGCATCGGATGCTAAATACACCGCAGCCCAACCGATATCCTCGGGTTTTCCGAAATAACCCATCGGCGTGCGATCCATCGCTTTATGTTTACGATCCGGATCCGAATTCATCGCGGTTCTACTCATCGCCGTTTCAATAAATCCAGGTGCAATCGCATTCACACGAACGCCTTTGCCAGACCATTCAGAGGCAAGTACTCGAACTAATCCATAAATACCTGTTTTGGACGAAGCATATGCCGCGACGCGATCAATACCATAATAAGCTGCCATCGAAGAAATCATGATGATAGATCCTTTACCTCGCTCCAACATATGTTTCCCTACTTCCCGTGTTAAGGAGAAAACAGCATTCAAATTCACATTAATAATATTCGCAAAATCATCATCCGAAACTTCTACGGCGGGGCGTTTCATGTTGATGCCCGCATTGTTGACAAGTATGTCTATTCCACCGTGTTTTGCCACGAGGTCCGTTACTAGTTGTGATGTCTTGCTCAACTCGGAAACATCATTCACCGCATAATGCGCGCCTGATCCTAAGTTGGCAACTGCCTCTTTCAGCACATCTTCCCGCCGACCCGTGATCACGACCGTCGCGCCGGAGGCTAAAAAGCATTTCGCGATATCGAATCCGATTCCGGTTCCGCCGCCCGTGATGAGCGCCACGCGCCCTTGCAATGAAAATGGTTGTTGCATCTTATTTC
>JAHEAY010000174.1 GCA_024642485.1 Cytophagaceae bacterium | reverse complement strand
AACTTGCTTGCATCCAATAATTTTTAAACCTTGCTCAAAATATTGAAATTTTGCTTGTCATCCTAAAATTATTTGTCCGTCTAGGCCTCTGGATCTTCGTTCCCAAGGTCCATATTCGCAACAAAAGCCTCCTTACAAAACAAGGACCTTTGTTGGTCGTAGCAAACCATCCCGATTCCTTTTTGGACGCCGTCATCCTAGGTGCATATTACCCACGAAAAATGCATTTTCTCGCAAGAGGAGACGTTTTTCGTAAACCTTTATTTGGCTTTTTATTGCGCTCCATTGGGATGATTCCTATCCACCGGGCACGGGAAGGACGGGAACATTTACATTTGAATGCCGGGACATTTGATGCCTCTGTGGATATCCTTGCCAAAGGCGGAGGCATCCTGATTTTCATTGAGGGGATTTGTTTGTTGACCCATGAATTACAACCCTACAAAAAAGGCGCCACTCGAATTTTGGAAGCCGCCCAGCAACGAGGTGTGGAACCAATGATTCATGTAGTCGGAATTGCTTACAACGATTTCAAAGCTTTTGGCAAGGTCGTTGAAATACATGTAGAAGAATTTGAGCAAGCTCCTACCTTGGAACATGCCAAACATCGCTTGGATTTTAACGCAGCGGTGTTCGAACAAATGCGCCGATTAATTCATGTTCCCACGAAACGTATCCGCATCAAAAAAAGCCTATTTTATTACCTGAATCTGCCTTATTTCCGTTGGATCCAAAAGACTGTGGATCGTAAAACAAAAGGAACCGTCTTTTATGATTCGGTGCTGTTTGCGGCGCTGCTATTTACTTATCCGATTTATTTGTTGCTGCTCGGAACGGGCTTATGGCTCGCGGGTTTACCGATTTGGTATGTGCTATTTTTTATCCTCATGTTACCTTTGGGAATCAAAATTCAAATGCAAAGCGCATAAAAAAAGCCCCGGAATTTCCAGGGCTCTGATTAGTCTTGTATCGACGAAATGGGTTTCGTCGCGTGGTACAATTCATACCAATCTTCGTGACTTAAATTGATTTGGAACGAATTCACAATGTTGCGAATGCGATTCTCTTCGAGGGTTCCAATTAAAGGCAAGGCGCCTAATTTCACCAACCAGGCTACGGCGATCGATTCGATGTTTGCATCGTAACGAGCTGCAACTTCCAATAATTTTTTACGCACCTTCAGGGCTAATTCGTCAGTCCCATGTTCGATACGACCACCCGCTAAAGGAGATGTCGCCAAGGGACGCATGTATTTTTGCTTGATGTAATCGATGGCTCCGTTATCCAATGCCGCCGTGTTCAACAAGTTCAAGTCGATGTGATTCGAAACAACCGGAATGTTTAAATAAGAAACCAACAATTGATGTTGGTATACAGAAAAATTCGAAACCCCGATGTTCTTCACTTTTCCGGAAGACTTCAATTTTTCCAAAGCCAAAGCTGTCGATTCCAAATCCGAAAGTGGATCTAATTGGTCTAACAAAAACACGTCCAAATAATCTGTTTGCAGATTACGCAGGGAGTTTTCAACAGAAAGCGTAATGTGTTCCGCTGACGTATTTACGTGGTTAACGCGATACAATGGCGGCGTGTTCACGCCACATTTGGAGAAAAGAACGATATCGGAACGCTTGAAAGATTGTTTGGCAAGTACTTCACCGAAGCGTTTTTCGCAGGTATAATTGCCATATCGATCCGCGTGGTCAAAGGTGTTCACGCCTAATTCCAAGCAAAGGTTGACTATTTTCTCCATGTCGCCCTTGCCCGCTTCCCAGCGCCAGAATCCGTAAATAGCAGGAGATACTTTGGGACCTGCATCACTTAAATAGACCTTGTTCATGCTAATATAATTTTTGAAGCTGCTAATAAATCATCAACTAAATGGGTGGCTTTCGTTTCCGTTCCTTTCGGAGCCAAACGAATCGTCCGTAATCCGGCACGCGTTCCGGCAGTAATATCCCGCTCGTGATCCCCCACCATCCAGGAAGCATCCATATCTACTTCGTATTTGGCTGCTGCTTTTTCAATCATCAAGGATCCCGGTTTGCGGGTCAAAGAATGACTATCAAATTTTTCGTGGTAAGGACAGAAATAGATATCATCTAATTTCACGCCTGTTCCATCTTGAATCGCTTGATGAATCATGTAGACATCTTCGCGTTTATAAACACCCTTAGCGATACCGCTTTGGTTGGTGATAATCACCAACAAATATCCGGCATCTTTCAAGGCACGCAAGGCTTCCCCTACACCCGGCGGAATGATGAACTCTTCCATTCGGTACACATAATCCACACGGTCAACATTCAGAACGCCGTCGCGATCCAAGAAAATGCACTTATTCTTCATTCAAATTAAAATAAAAGCTTCCAAGGAATGCGGCTCAAGATTAAAACGAGCGCAGCCAAGGTGAAAATCAACGCGTTTTTATGCTTCGCAGCATCTGCGATCGCTTTCTTGTTTTTCGCATTATTCACGGTTGCCAAAACAACGGCAATTATGTTCACGGAAATATGTTCAACAGCGATTAAACGCGTAGCTGGATCCTTCATCGCTGCACCGAAATCGGTAAAAGCAGCCGCCGTAATCGGGCTTAAAAAGAAGTAAAGCGCTAATCCAATCAGTAATTGCGTGTGCAAGGAAATCATAAAGAACAAACCTGCTTTGCGATCTGATTCGGTAAACAAAGCGTTATTTGAACGTCCACGAAGCGCGCGGGCAATCACATTAATACCTAAAATGAACACGAGTACAAAGAGTACGATGTGAACGGTTGAAACAATTGAATACATGTGATGATAAGTTTTAGTTTGGCGCAAAGATACAAAAAGCCCTTGGAACGTGACCTTTGTTACGAATAATCCTCCAATTTTCTTTACCTTTGGGGCTCAAAATACGCACAAAAATGTCAGATTCATCCAAGTTGAAAGCCACCATAAACGCTCGTTGTCCACAATGCCATGAGGGTCGATTATTCAAATTTAAGTGGTGGAATGTCTTCAATTTCGCACAGATGGAGGAACACTGTTCAGCATGTGGCATGCGATATGAAGTAGAACCTGGCTTTTTTTATGGGGCCATGTATGTTTCTTATGCCTTTACCGTGGGGATCATGCTTGTGGGTGGGATCATTATTTTCAACTTTTTCAACGATCCTGATGCGATGGGCTATGTCGTTCCTATCACGACGATTTCATTGATTTTGGTGCCTTTTAATTACCGCGTCTCCCGCGTTATTTTCATACATTTGTTTTCCGGAGTCAAATACCGGCCGAATAAATAATGAAAATTCTTGACTTGTACATTCTGAAAAAATTCCTGAAGACTTATGTCTTCGCGGTATTTCTCATTGTATTAATTGTCATGGTCATTGATTATACGGAGAAAATCGATGATTTTATTCGAAAAGAAGCGCCTATGCGGGCCATCATCTTCGACTATTATTTGAACTTCATTCCCTATTGGGCGAATTACATCAGCCCCTTGATGGTCTTCATTGCGACGGTATTTTTTACCGCCAACATGGCTGCCAAAACCGAAATCATTGCCATTC
>JAHEAY010000155.1 GCA_024642485.1 Cytophagaceae bacterium | reverse complement strand
GTGAAGAAAATCACGCGTTTTGATATTTTCAATTTACAATATCGTTTGCCACGTACGTGGTTGCAGGTTCCCTATGATATCGCGAATCGTTTGAGTCGCTTATCGATTTCGAAATCGAGCAATGATTTGGTTAATTCCATTCAGGTAGATGATTATTTCTTGAGTGACAAGCCTGCGGAATCCTTGGACTTCTTTTATACGGGAATTAAGTAATGGAATTCATCGACGAAGCCATCGAGGAGTATTCAAGACAATTTTCAGATAAACCCTCTGATTTATTGCAATCCTTGGATCGGGAGACGCATGCCCGCATTTTGCAGCCTCGTATGCTTTCAGGTCATTTGCAGGGACGGTATTTGTCTATGTTGGCCAAACTGATATCTCCGCAATTAATCGTTGAAATAGGTACGTATACGGGTTATTCGGCCCTATGTTTAGCGGAAGGTTTGAAGCCCAATGGACGATTGATTACGATTGATATTAATGAGGAGTTGGAAAGTTTCACGCGTTCCTTCTTTGATCGTTCAGATTATGCGAAACAAATCGATTATCGGATTGCAGACGCGCAGCAAGAATTAGCTAAAATTGATGGACCCATCGACTTGGTTTTTATCGATGCGGATAAACGTAATTATGCGAAGTATTTTGATTTAATTATATCCAAAATGCGACCAGGTGGATTGATTTTAGTTGACAATGTGCTTTGGAGCGGTAAAATAGTTGATCCTAAGGCAACAGATAAATCCACAAATGCTTTGCGTGAGTTTAATCAAAAGTGTTTGGATGATCCTCGGGTAGAAAAAATGCTGTTGCCCCTTCGTGACGGGCTTTACATGCTCCGGGTAATCTAAGGTTTCAATTTAATTTTTTGACCTACTCGAATACTTGGGTTTTTGCCAAGGTTATTCCATTTGATTAGGTCTTCAATGCTGACTTGGTAGATTTTTGAAATCTTAAACAAGGTTTCTCCAGCTTCTACTTCATGAGTATAGAAAACGGTTCCTGCAGGTTGTTTTGCTACTTCAGGTGCGACAATCGGCGATTCTTTAGTAGGATTAACCTGCGTTTGCTCCATGATTTTGGTTTCCTCCTTTGCATCTGATTTAATCACGATCTCGCGTGATTCAGCTGGAGCGATGTAAAAGGATTTTTCCGAATCATTCGAAGAGATCTTGCGAACTTCTTCTACCTCTACTTTGAAATCTTGTTCAGGTGCTGCTTGAGCTTTTTTAATAGGTTCTTCTTTGGCACTTTTTTCATCTAGTTTTTGTGCGATTATTTCAAGCATGGGTACCCGGCGGTTGACCTTGATTTTTTGTCCGATCGTAATCATGCTAGACAAATTCATGTCATTTAAACGAAGTAAGTCGGCTAATTTCATCTCATAGCGCGCGGCGATGTTACTTAAATTGTCGCCTGAAGTAACCGTATGAGTTCTGATTTCAAATTGATCGCTAAGAATCTGTTTGTTTTGTGTTTTTACCTTTTTGGCAGGAACATACAATTTTGTAGAATCGACAGAAGCAGTAAAAATAGGCTCTTCTTGCTTGACTTCTTCGGAATTGAAAACCTTTAGATTCGATGGGTGATAGAGCGTATAACTCTTATCAGTGGGAATCCAATCTTTTAAAATCCAGGCATTGTAACGTTTTAAATCATCGTAACTGATTTTCAACTCATCGGATAATTCGTAGAGGTTTTTGCCTTTGGTGTCTACATGTGTAATCAAATTTGTGCTGTCATTTAGCACAGGAAGGCTAGCCATTTGTTCGGCCCAAAACTCTTTGTAAGCTAAAAAACGCAAGACGTACCAATCGGTCGATGAATCAACCTCTATCTCTGTTTTTCCTGCCCAATTGCTAGCATAAGGCAGTTTTTTGATTGTTCCAAGGCCAACCCGATAGGAGAGTAAGGTGCTAACCCAGTTATTTAAAACTCCATTGTTACGCGTAAAATAGTTGACAGCTCCTTTGGTTGCCTCAATGATATGACGGCGCTCATCAATGTCTTGATCCACCTTTAAACCTACATCTTTGGCTGTTTCTAATTTAAATTGCCAATATCCAACGGCATTCGATGTGGAGATGGCATTTGGGTTCAAAGAACTTTCTTGAACGCATAAAAATTTGAATTCAGGGGGGATGTTTCCTTGCGTTAAAATGGGTTCAATGACAGGGAAATAGAGGCGCATCTTGTCGACAAGTGAAGCGACGTATTTTTTATTGGCCCCCAACATGGCAAATTCCTTTTCGAAAATAGGTTTTGCGGAAGGGTGGATGGATACACGGACATTCCCGATGGAAATGGTATCCGGAATGGCATGGTTCGCCCAAAGGTTTCCAACAGATAAAAGAAGCAGTATAAGTAGGAAGGATTTTTTCAAGCGGGCTTTTTTATTGATGCAATTGTAAAATTACCAAAATATTTCATTTAACGGAAGCCCTTGCTTTTTATTGCGCATCGTGGAATTAGCTTTACCTTTGTGCAAATTTTGAATTCTTATGATATTAATTGACGATACAGTTATTAGTGAAGATGTGGCAGATGAGTATTTTGTCTGTGATTTGACAAAATGCAAAGGAGCTTGTTGTGTGGAAGGGGATTTGGGAGCACCTTTGGAGCAAGATGAATTAGCCATTTTGGATCGAATTCAAGATGAAATCAAACCATTTTTGTCGGAAGATGGCTTATCGGAATTAGCGAAGCAAGGAAATTATATTTTAGAGCCCGATGGGGATTATTCCACGCCGATTATCGCAGGGCGAGAATGTGTTTATGCAATTTACGATGAGAAAGGCTATTTGAAATGTGGGATTGAGCAGGCTTATTTTGCCGGCAAAACTGATTTTCGTAAGCCAATATCGTGCCATTTATATCCGATTCGAATTCAAAAATTAGCTGAATACCAGGCGATTAATTATGAGCGTTGGACTATTTGTTCTGATGCATGTTCGCATGGAAAAGAATTAGGGGTTCCCGTGTACAAGTTTTTGAAAGATCCATTGATTCGTAAATTCGGGACAAAATGGTATGCGGAATTAGAGCGTGAAATTGAAGAACGCCAATTAGACTAATGTCTTCCTCAACTAATTCATTTGATTTAATTTACCAGGTGGTTCGCGAGATTCCTGCGGGCCGAGTAACATCCTATGGTGCGATTGCTGCTTATTTAGGAATGAAAGGCGGAGCTCGCATGGTGGGCTGGGCGATGAATGCATCGCATACGCTTGCAGACATCCCGGCACATCGCGTGGTTAATCGGAATGGAGTATTAACAGGAAAGAATTTCTTTGGTGGCGATCGGATGCAAGAATTGCTAGCTTCCGAAGGAATTCGCGTTCAAGATGATCAAATCCTTGAATTTAATTCCCATTTCTGGGACCCTGCCATCGAATTACTATAAGTTTCTTAGGAATTTTTTACCACCCAAAGCACTCATTTGTCGTTTAATGAAAGATGTGCGTTTGCTGACATAACCCGAAGGGTTTTTAATCGAAAAGCGAATGGGATTAGGTAGACAGGCGGCGATTCTGGCTGCTTCGGTAGTACTTACTTCGGCCGAAGTGTGGCCGTAATATCGCCGACAAGCCTCTTCGACACCAAAGGTCATTTTACCTGTTTC
>JAHEAY010000151.1 GCA_024642485.1 Cytophagaceae bacterium | reverse complement strand
ACATAAATAAACCTTGACCCATCCACATCAATACCCTCTAGCTTCGTGCGGCCTTTGCGTGCTTCAAGTAATTCAGCAGCTTCTTTCGGGTTATTTACTGCTTTGTCATTAATCTTTGTGATGATGGATCCTTTGGATAAACCATACATTTCTAAACGGCCTTCAGGTAACACTTCAATCACCTTAACACCTGAACTTACATTGAATTTCTCCTTATCTGAGCTGCTCAATGCGCCAAATTTCGCACCAAGGAATTCGGATTTATATGATTCTCCTGTTTCTCCTTTCAAAATAGCAGTATTGCCATCCTTGTTTTTCAGTGTAACAATGAAGTCTTTGTTTTGACCATCGCGGTTAACGGTCACGCTCAAAGTTTCACCCGGACGCTTGCGGCCCACAATTTCCATCAACTTCGCCGATGTCTTCGTTTCCATGCCGTCAATTTTCGTGATGACATCGTTGATTTTGATTCCCGCTGCTTTAGCTGCAGAATTTTCAGAGAATCCACCTACATAAACACCTGTTGATACTTTTAAATCTTTTTCGTCAACCAATTTCGAATTGACTTCCATGATGCTCACGCCTAAGAATCCACGTTGTACGTTACCATATTTGATTAAATCGGCCGACACTTTCTTAACAATGCTTACGGGTACTGCGAAAGAGTAACCTGCAAATTGGCCTGTGCGTGAATAAATAGCGGTATTAATACCCACTAATTCACCTTTTAGGTTGACTAATGCTCCACCCGAATTACCCGGATTAACAGCTGCATCTGTTTGAATAAAAGATTCCAATGGGTTAGCAGCTTTGTCATCATCGCGGTCGATGATGTTTTGGCGACCTTTGGCTGATACAATACCCGCTGTAACTGTTGACTCAAGATTAAACGGATTGCCCACGGCTAATACCCATTCGCCCACTTTTAATGCATCTGAATCACCAAATGTTAAGAAGGGTAAATCGTTTGCTTTGATTTGAATAACGGCTAAGTCTGAAGATGGGTCCGTCGAAATGACTTTCGCTTTAAATTCACGTTTGTCATTTAACATCACGGAGATTTCTGTTGCTTCCGCAACGACGTGATTGTTCGTTACGATATATCCATCTGCACTAATAATAACACCCGACCCTGAAGCTTCCGCTTGCTGAGGAGCTTGTCGGCGGCCACCTCCACCAAATGGATCACCAAATCCACCGAACAAGTCGTCAAATGGACTTGAGAATTGACGTTGTTTTTGTTCCATTTTGGTTTTGATGTGTACAACGGCAGGCGTTGTTTTTTCGGCTGCATAAGTGAATTCACCCGGGCTACCTGCTGCGGTAATGTTGGATACATTGCTTGTGAAAGCGGATGGAGAATCACTAAAATTCGATTGATTCCCTAAATTAAGTAATTGATATGCCCCCAAAGTTACCCCGCTGGATAATAAGGCGATGACTACGTAGGATTTTAATTGATTTTTCATTTCCATCTTGCGATTTGTAAAAGGGTTAGTATTTGATTTACGAATTTAATCTAAAATTCGTTTTAACAGCTAAACGTAAAATCGAATTAACAAGTTTTAAGAATTGGAATCAACTTTTATTTGCCAAGAGAAATGGCTATTTTTGTGGCTTCATTTTATCCCTTATATTCTGATGATTTTAAGTGAACAAGAACAGCTGCGTAGACAAAAGAGACAAGAGTTAATGGCCATGGGGATCGACCCATATCCAGCGGCTGAATATCCGGTAAACGTACATTCGGCAGAAATTTTAGCCAATTACTCACCTGAAAAGGCAAATTATCAGGAAGTTGTTCTTGCTGGTCGCTTGATGGGTTTCCGAATTATGGGAAATGCATCTTTCGCTGAATTGCAGGATGCTGAAGGACGTATTCAATTGTATTTCCGTCGGGATGATCTATGCCCAGGAGAAGATAAAACCTTATACAATACCGTATTCAAAAAGTTGTTGGATATCGGAGATATCATCGGTATCAAAGGCTACGCGTTTACAACGCAGGTAGGCGAGATTTCGGTGCATGTTCGTGAATTTACTTTGTTGTCAAAGGCTTTGCGTCCATTGCCCGTTGTGAAAGAAGCAGAGGGTCAAACCTATGATGCATTTTCAGATCCTGAAATGCGTTATCGTCAGCGTTATGTGGATTTAATTGTTAATCCTCAAGTAAAAGATATTTTCATCAAACGTGCGAAGATTGTTTCGACCATGCGTTCGATGTTTGATGAACGCGGTTGGTTAGAGGTAGAAACACCTGTGTTACAAGCCGTTCATGGCGGTGCTGCTGCCCGACCGTTTAATACGCACCACAATACCCTAGACATGCCCCTTTATTTGCGTATTGCAAATGAGTTGTATTTGAAGCGTTTGATCGTAGGAGGTTTTGATGGCGTTTATGAATTTGGTAAAATGTTCCGCAATGAAGGAATGGACCGGACGCATAATCCGGAATTTACTTCTTTGGAATTTTATGTTGCCTATAAAGATTACCATTGGATGATGGATTTGACAGAAACCATCTTCCAAACGGTCGCTCAGACATTACATGGTCAAACCAAATTGCGTGTTGGCGATAATGAAATTGAATTTGCCGGACCTTATCCGCGATTAACCATATCAGGTGCTATCCAACAATATGCGGGTGTGGATGTGGATGCGATGTCTGAAGATGAATTGCGTAAACATTGTCTCGGCTTAGGAATGGAAGTGGATACCCAAATGGGAAAAGGTAAGTTGATCGATGAGCTATTTGGCGAAAAGGTCGAGGCCAATTTGATTCAACCGACTTTCATTACCGATTATCCAGTAGAGATGTCGCCCTTGACCAAGAAACACCGTTCCAAAGAAGGATTAGTAGAGCGTTTTGAATTATTCGTAAACGGAAAAGAAATTGCCAATGCTTATTCCGAGTTAAATGACCCAATCGATCAAAAAGAGCGTTTTGAAGATCAATTGCGTTTAGCTGAAAAAGGAGATGACGAAGCGATGGCGATGGATTACGATTTCTTGCGTTCTTTGGAATACGCGATGCCTCCAACCTCAGGAATAGGAATTGGTATTGACCGGTTAACCATGTTAATGACAAATCAAGTATCGATTCAAGAAGTATTGTTCTTCCCGCAAATGCGCCCGGAAGTAATCAAAGAAGTTTCTTCAGATAGCGAATTTACCAATGCAGGTGTACCTGAAATTTGGATTCAAGCCCTTCAAAAAATGGGTATACTAACATTGGATCAATTGAAAGAAGCAAATCCTAATAAAGTTTTTAACGACTTAGGGGGAATGCGTAAGAAATTGAAGATTGATGCAGCCATGCCTACGAAAGATGAGGTAATAGCCTGGATCGATTAATTGCTGTTAAATAAAAAAGCCTTCCGAAGAAGGCTTTTTTATTTCTCTTTAACTAGAGATCAATGGGGCAATACTATATATTGAAATCTACTGATTTGCTCTAATCAAATTAAACGTGCGAAAATTAGATTTTCTTTACGTTGATTGCGTTTGCTCCGCGCTTTCCATCAGTTACCTCGTAAGATACTGAATCGTTTTCGCGAATTGTAACACCTGAAAGGCCAGTTACGTGTACGAAAATGTCTTCGCCTGTTTGATCATCAACGATGAATCC
>JAHEAY010000070.1 GCA_024642485.1 Cytophagaceae bacterium | reverse complement strand
GGATTGATACATTTGCAGGGCATCGCGGTGCCGTTTATGCGCTCTCAAAAGGCCCGGAATCGCATTTGTTTTTCTCGGCAGGTTCGGATGGATGGGTGGTTCAATGGAATTTACAAAAGCCTGATCTAGGTAAAGTAGTAGCGCAAATCAGCGGTTCTGTTTATGCGATGGCTTATGATGTAAATTCCGAAATCTTGTGGGTTGGTCAAAATTTTGAGGGCGTACATGGAATCTTAGTTTCCGATCAAACCCGTGTTTTTTCTATTCAATTGCCCCAATTAGCCATTTATTCCATTGAAATTATGGATGGACAAGTTTGGGTGGGACATCAGGATGGTCTCATTACGGTGATTGATCAAGCGGCTCAAGCCGTGAAAAAACGTATTAAATCCGGTGAAGATAATGTGCGTTGTTTTTGCAAAATCCCAGGCGGGAACATGGCAATCGGTTCGAGTGATGGATATATACGGGTTTTTAAACCGGATTTTTCGCTCGCAAATGCCTGGTTGGCACATGCAAACAGTGTATTTTCCATCATACAACATGAGGACAGTTTAATCAGTGTTGGCCGTGATGCGCATATTCGAAAATGGGACATGAAAGGGGAGGCTATTGGAGATGGAGTTCCTGCACATATTTATTCAATTAATTCTGTTGTCACAAGTCCTTGTGGTCATTATTTGGCTACTGGAAGTATGGATAAGACCATTAAAATATGGGAAGCAGGAAGTTTGAAATTATTGAAGGTATTGGATTTTGCGCGGTATGGAGGCCACAAGAATTCAATTAATCGGTTGCTTTGGACGAGTTTTCAGGACTTATTGGTTTCCGGTTCGGACGATAAAAATATTTCGGTTTGGAAAATCGATTAACAATTTTTTATAATTTTAGCCTAAATGCTTTTTCATATGCGAATTCCAGAAGTGTCTTTTTCGAAAAGTTTTAGAGGTTATGATGTGCAAGAAGTGGGCGATTATGTTCAATCGGTCGCTCTTTTTGAGGAGGAGATGAATCGCCAACAAGCGATTTTGACTGAAAAGGTGCAAGCTTTGGAACAAGAGGTTAATCGCTTGCGCGAAGTGGAGAGTTCGTTGTTTCGTGCCATGAAATTGGCCGAAGAAGCCCAACAGAATTGGCAAGAAAAAGTCGAAAAAGAGTCTTCGAAAGTGTTGGAAGGCGCGAAGAAACAAGCGGATGCTTTATTGGCCTCGGCAGAAAAAGATGCGCAAAAAGCGAAATTGTTGGTTGAAAATGAGCGTAAACAATTAATCGGTCAGGTTGAACAAGAAGTAAAAGAGCAGACGCGGGAGTTAAAGCGTTTGGAAAGTATACAGTCGGAAATTGCAGGACAATTAGCGAATTTTGCCCGACAAACCTTGTCGAGTGTAGAGGCCTGGTCGAAGCCTGAGGAGCTGAAACCCGAGCCCATCAAGCCAGTAGTTAAAAAAGCTAGTCCTGCGAAAAAAAGCGTTTCAAAAGGAAAGCCCGCGGCTACACCTGCAAAGCCAGCTAAGAAACCGGCAGTAAAGAAAGGCAAGCATTTGGATGCGTCAACGATTGAGGATGACGGTTTGCCAACTTTGAATAAGGTTTTGGAAGCCTATGCGAAGACAAGTGGTCCACGTGGTAAGGTAGGTGAAATCAATTAAACTATGCAAGAATATCGGGTAGGATTGGAGGATGTGCGTTTT
Source organism: Cytophagaceae bacterium (assembly GCA_024642485.1). Taxonomy (GTDB): domain Bacteria; phylum Bacteroidota; class Bacteroidia; order Cytophagales; family Spirosomataceae; genus Aquirufa. The sequence continues at coordinate 17,036 of JAHEAY010000070.1, read as the reverse complement.
TTTGCATACCACGGTTTATTTCCAGAGGAGCGAATCCTGGGTAATTGGTTCGTGATATCGGTTCATGTTTCTAAAACTTCGCAAACCCTAACATTTGAACATATCAACCAAACCTTTGATTACGGTCAAATCTATACGATTTGTCAAGAAGTGATGGCGGAACCGGTCGATTTGTTGGAAACGGTCGCCCAACATATTGCAGATCGTTTAAAGCTGACATTCAAGGACATGTCTCGTTATGAGATCCTAATTTGGAAGGAGCAACCGCCGTTGGGGATGTTAGGAGGGAAGTCGAGTGTTTCGTTAATAGAATCCATGGGAAATTAGAATCTCAAAAAAAGCGTGTAAATTCGGAGTAAATTAATAAACTATGCGTCATCAGGTTACGATCAAAGACATTGCCAAGCAGTTGAATGTATCGGTTGCAACCGTTTCACGTGCCTTACGTGATTTGCCTGATATTCATCCGGATACAAAAAAGGCGGTGTTGGATTTGGCGGCAGAATTGGATTATCAGCCCAATGTTTTGGCAGCAAGTTTAGTTAAGAGTAAGACAAAAACGATTGGATTAATTGTGCCTGATTTAGGCTATTATTTTTTCTCTACTGTTGTAAAAGCAATTGAATTAGAGGCGATTAAAGCCGGTTATAGTATTTTGATTACCCAAACGCAAGAATCGTTTGAGCGTGAATTAATCAATATTCAGAACTTATCTCGAAGTCAAGTGGAGGGAATTATCATTTCCTTATCACGTGAAACTGTCAATTTAGACCATATTACGCGTTTGCAACGTCGGGGAATTCCTTTGGTTTTCTTCGATCGCGATAGCGATGAAATCCATGCTTCCAAAGTGATGGTGGATAATGAGCAGTCGGCCTACGAAGCCGTTAAGCATCTTTTAGATAATGGATGTAAGCGTATTGCATTTTTGGCAGGTCCTAAAAACGTCTCTGTAAGCAATCAACGTCGTCTCGGTTATTTGCGTGCATTAGCAGAAGCAGGAATTCAGGAAGATGATTCCTTGATTATACATTCGGATTATTTTCAAGATACCGCGACTTCGCAGACGCATCAATTGATGAAGAGCACGAATCCACCGGATGGTATTTTGGTGGTATCAGACCGTTTAGCATTAGGAGTTTTAGTGGGATTGCGAGAATTGAAAATCGCTGTGCCTGAACAGGTTAAAATTGTGAGTTTCAATAATGAACCCATTTGTTCAGTCGTGTCGCCTACGATTTCTTCCGTAGCGCAGCCATTGGAGGAGATAGGTAAGTTGGCTATGAAATTACTCCTCGATCAAATTGAAGGGCGTACGGAAGGCGAAGAGCCACGTATTGAAGTACTAAAGACCCAATTGATGGTTCGAGAATCTTCCGTTAGATCTTAATTTAGGATTTTCAACACTTTTTCTTGTTGCTTGTACACCAAGCGAAGGATGTATCCGCCTTTGGGTAAGGCGTCCATTAGTTCTGCATTGACGATCCCTGCGCGATTTATTTCATTCACTAGCTGCCCTCGTAGGTTGTATATGGAGAGCTGGTCAAAAGGTATTTCGCGCGATTCAAGCATGCTTAATGGGGCATTTACGGTTACATTGAATTTTTCGGTAAAACATTTTTGTGGGTCACTTACCTGGAATGCGCTACTAATTAAGGGATTAACTGTAATTCCTGCACTTGTTTGATTTGTTGACCAATTGTATTGCCCAATCCAGGAAGCGACTAGTTCAGCCGATTTTCCGTAATCCAAGGTTAAATTCGTGTTGGGTTTTAGATTCAGGTTTTTGAAAATGGTGAATTTATCAAGCACATCTCCATTCGTATCTAAAAATTTGGCATCAAATCGATTATTTTCAATTTCTACGTAGAATGATCCATTCGTTGAGGCATTTGAATAATACATGGCTTTGTGCGGGCCGCTGGGTTGAGGAGCTTTGGTTCCTCCGCCTACACCGTTCACCACATATAAAGTTCCGTTCTGGCTGGCTTTATTAGTATCGAATAAATATGGGCAGGAATTTTCGCTGCCATCGTATTTTCCTGAGCTTGTTTGTGGGGTATGAATCAAAGGGTCGAATGTATCAGAAGTTCCTGAATGGCCTTTCATGGGCTTACTTCGTTCGAAAATATGGCTATGGCCGGATAAGACAAGGTCAACGTGGTATTCGTCGAAAATGGGTACTAAAAGATTTCTCAGATTGTATAAAGGAAGATTGAAGCCTGTGTTAGAATCTGAATCATAGGATCCTTTTGTGTAGGGTGGGTAGTGAAAATACACAACGGTCCAATCTTGTTGGTTAGCTGCCAAATCCTTTTTTAACCAAGTCATTTGGGCAGAAGGACCATCCCAAAGTCTTAGTTTATCCTCGCCCCAGGCATGGGTATCCAGGCAAATAAAATGCACGTTACCGTAGTCAAATGAATAATAGGCTTCATGATTGGATGCTACGCCATTTAATTCCCCATTTTTGGGAAGTGTAAAGTTTTGAAAATAGGCAATGGAAGGGTCATCTTGATTGACAGAAGTGAAGTCGTAATCATGATTTCCGGTCGATGGGAACAAGCCGCTTTGTTTTAAAATAGGGCCATTTTGATATACTTGGAAGAAATTGTTCTGAAAATCAGTGTCAGAGGCGCCTGCGTAAACATTGTCACCTACCGTGATATAAAGGTTTGTGTATTTATTCCCAATAAACTTTTTAAATCCTTCATAAACGTCTAATTGTTGTTGGCCTGGATACATATCCCCCGTACTCCAAAAACTTATTTTGTTTTTAGAGCCTTTGTTTGGAGCTGTTTGAAAGAAATAGGTTGAATCGCCAACACTTTTGGTAGCAGTAACAATCTTATAATAATAGCGGGTATTGCTAGTAAGTGAATCGATTATGAGTTCGTGTTCTTTGGTTTGGGTGGATTGTTTAATTGTGCGCGTAAGTGCGGTAGGGGATTTGCCTACCAAAATGCTGGGCTTTGTTTCTGCATCCGTTCGAAATCGAATGCGGGTGGAATTTGAGGAAATCATTTGTAAATAGGGGCCCCGCGTAATGTTTTGCGCTTGTACTTCTTGAAAAAGTGGGCTCAAAATACCAACGAAAATGCAAAGAAATATGTTGGAAAATGTATTTTTCAAAGTATACGAATTTGATTGTTTTTCAAAGGTAAATATAGCTTGTGACAAATGATTTATTTTCTCCAGATTTACTGAATTTTTTCTTGGAAAAATAGGCGGAATTAAGGATATTTGTAACTATTGAAAAACCGCTTTGTTTTTTCGAAAAGAGAAATTTTAGCGGGCGGTTTGTTCAACGAATCAAATCATTATTTATGTCATTACACACGAATATTATCCCAATCAACATCGAAGATGAAATGAGAGGGGCGTACATTGATTATTCAATGTCGGTCATTGTATCTCGTGCCTTGCCAGATGTGCGTGACGGTCTAAAGCCGGTGCATCGTAGGGTACTTTACGGGATGGAGGAGTTAGGAGTTAGTTACAACAAATCGTACAAAAAATCGGCACGTATCGTCGGGGAGGTGCTCGGTAAGTATCACCCACATGGAGATTCATCTGTTTATGACACGATGGTGCGTATGGCCCAAGATTGGTCATTGCGTTATCCATTAGTTGATGGTCAAGGTAACTTTGGCTCGGTCGATGGAGATTCGCCGGCAGCCATGCGTTATACGGAGGCACGTTTGAAGCGTATTGCGGATGAGATGCTTTCGGATTTGAACAAGGAGACGGTTGATTTTCAGCCCAACTTTGATGATTCCTTGGATGAGCCGACAGTTTTACCAGCGAAGATTCCAAATCTATTATTGAATGGTACTTCGGGTATTGCGGTAGGTATGGCGACGAATATGGCGCCACACAATTTGACAGAGGTTGTTGATGGAATTACGGCTTACATTGATAACCGTGACATTACGATTCCTGAATTGATGCAATACATCAAAGCACCTGATTTCCCTACGGGAGGTACTATTTATGGTGTTCAGGGTATTAAGAATGCATTTGAGACGGGTAGAGGACGTATTGTTGTGCGTGGAAATGCGACATTTGATACGACCAAAACGGGAAAAGAGCAAATCATTGTATCGGAGATTCCGTACATGGTGAATAAAGCATCATTGATTAAGCAATGTGCTGACTTGGTGAACGATAAGCGTATCGAAGGTATTTCCGAGATTCGTGATGAGTCAGATCGTCAAGGAATGCGTATCGTGTTTGATTTGAAGCGTGATGCAGTTGCGAATGTAGTCTTGAATAACTTGTACAAGCATTCTGCATTACAATCTTCGTTTAGTGTGAACAACGTAGCTTTGGTAAAAGGCCGCCCGATGATGTTAAATCTGAAAGATTTGATTCATCACTTTGTAGAGCATCGTAATGAAGTGATCGTTCGTCGGACGAAATATGATTTACGTGAAGCACGCAAGCGTGCACACATTTTGGAAGGCTTTATTATTGCATTGGATAATTTAGATGCAGTAATTAAGTTGATCCGTGAATCGAAAGACCCGAATGCGGCGCAGGAGGGATTGATGAGCAAATTTAATTTATCTGAGATTCAAGCGAAGGCTATTCTGGAGATGCGTTTACAGCGTCTTACTGGCATGGAGCGTGAGAAGATCATGAATGAATATGCTGAAATCATGAAGTTGATTGATGATTTAGAAGATATTTTGGCAAAACCAGAGCGTCAATTACAAATTATCAAGGATGAATTAACGGAAATGAAACAACGTTATGGAGATGAGCGTCGTACGCAAATCAACATGACAGATGAAGAATTCTCTGTTGAGGACATGATTGCAGATGATGAGATGTTGATCACGGTTTCTGCACAAGGTTACATTAAGCGTACACCAATTACGGAATATCGTGCACAGAGTAGAGGAGGAGTAGGTTCACGTGCGGTGGCTACGAAAGATGACGATTATACGGAGCATTTGTTCTCAGCAACGATGCACAACTGGTTGTTATTCTTCACGGAGCGCGGTAAGTGTTTCTGGTTACGTGTTTATGCGGTTCCAGAGGGATCGAAAAACTCGAAAGGCCGACCTATTCAAAACATGATGAACATTGAAAACGGTGACACGATCCGCGCCGTGATTAATGTGAAGTCGATTACAGATCCAGATTACATTGATAATAACTTCATTGTTATGTGTACAGAAGATGGTACGATTAAGAAAACGTCGTTAGAAGCGTATTCTCGTCCACGTCAAAACGGTATCAATGCGATAACCATTCGCGAAGGAGACCGTTTATTAGATGTCGCATTAACGAATGGAAATAATCAAATCGTTATTGCAACGAACACAGGCCGTTCGGTACGTTTTGAAGAGACACGTGTTCGTCCAATGGGCCGTACCGCAGCGGGGGTAAAAGGTATTTGGATTGATGAAAGTGTTGCTGATGAGCGTGTGATCGGTATGGTTTGTGTGTCTGATCCTGAAGTTCAACAATTATTAGTTGTTTCGGAGAAAGGCTTTGGTAAGCGTTCAGAAGTAGAAGATTACCGTTTGACAAACCGGGGAGGAAAAGGAGTTAAAGCCTTGAATATCACGGAGAAGACCGGTAATTTGGTTGCGATTAAGGAGGTAAATGACAACAATGACTTGATGATCATCACGAAGGCGGGTATTTTGATCCGTACGAGTGTGGCAGAGTTACGTGTCATGGGCCGTAATACCCAAGGGGTGAAATTGATTCGTTTGAAAAACGAGTCGGACGAAATTTCATCAGTAACCAAAATTGAGAAAGAGCCGGAGCCGGAAGAAGTTGAATTAGTAGAGGGTGTAGAAATCGTTGAAGGAGCTGTTCAAGATACAGCAGCACCAGAAACAGGGGAGGAGAATACAACAGAAGCAGGAGCGGAAGAAGTCATTGAAGAATAATTTTACAGGCCCGTATGCGAGTACGGGCTTTTTTTTAATTTAACTAAACTTATGAAAAAAGTAGTTTTAACCCTGATTACTGTGGCAATGGCTGCAGGCTCAACGTTCGCGCAGGCGGACAAGGCTTTGGTCGAAGCACAAAAGAAGAGTATTGTAGAAGCTGTTAAAAAGACAGATGAAGCTGTAAAAAAAGCGCCTACGAAGCCACGTTTATGGTTAGAGCGTGCGGTAGCATATTTTGATTTGGCTTCATTTCCAGATTCAACCTTAGCGAATACGGATTTGGATGCATCGTTCAAGGCATTGGATTACATTGCTGAGGCAGTGAAATTGGATACCAAGGAAGGTAAAAAAGGTTCTGTTGCGAAAGATGCAGAGAAATTATTAGACGGCCGCGAGAAAGCTTATGGCGCCTTGATGAACATGGGGGTTATTAAATACCAAGGAAAAGATTATACATCTTCATTCCGTTACATGTCTAAAGCGTCAGAATTAGCAGCAAAAGATACAATCTCAGCGATGTATACAGGTGTTGTAGCCCAATTATGTCAAAAAGATGCTGAAGCACGTGCTGCGTATGAGAAGTACCTGAACATTGGAGGTAAAGATGTGGCGATCATATATGGTTTGGCACAAATTTATAAAGCAGCCAAAGAGGAAGATAAAGCTATTGCTTTAATTGATAAAGGAATTGAAATTTATCCTTCAAGCAAAGATTTGCGTAATGAGAAATTCAATATGTTGATCGCTTTCAATCGTATTGATCAGGCGATAGGTCAATTGAAGGAAACGATAGCTAAGGATCCAAAGGATGTGATGAACTTGTTCAATTTGGGTTTATTGTATGAAAATAAGACCAATACCTTGAAAGAAGAGGTGAATAAGATTGCGGATGCTTCGAATAAAGTGGCAGATGCACGTCGTAAAATCGCTTCTCATAAAGATAAGGCTGAAGTTTTTGTCGACGAATTAAAGCGTACGAAAGCTAAATTGAAGACAGTTAAGCCGAATCAAAAGCCGGTTATTCAGTCGCAAATCAACAAATTAGAGGCTTCGATTGTAAAAGATAACGAGGAATTGAAGGCGCTAGAAGGGGAGAAGGCAGAAGCAGAAAAGGCAGTAGGGGATGAAGCGGCCAACAAAGCTAAGATTGCTGAATTAACAGGTAAAATCGATGCGTTGAAGCAAGAAACGCCAACTTTCTACGAGCGTGCATTAGCCATTGATCCAGCATATTATGATGCATTGTATCAAATGGGTGCATTTTATTTCAATGAAGGTGCTGAGATCAAGCGTGTTGTAAACGCGATGGATATGGATACTTACAAGAAGGAAGGAAAAGCTGTTGAGGAGAAATTAGCAGCGAAGTACCAACAAGCGATTCCATACTTTGAGCGTGCGCTAAAAGTGAAGAAAGATGAAGATTTGAAGGAAATTTTAAAGCAGATTTATCGTGATTTGAAGATCGATAAGCAAGTGGATTAATAGACTTTAGACTTTGGTCATTAGACGTAAGTCGTTTATTAAGAGCCTCAGGAATTTCCTGGGGCTTTTTTTATTGGTCGTTAGACGTTAGACTGTTAAGACGCGATACTTCGCGTCTTAAGAACAGAGAGTTAAGAGTGAAGAATTATGAAGGCGCTTAATAACTGCAATAGAACCTTATTTCATACTCTATTTAACATAATATAAATTATACAACAAATGTGAAATTTAGTAAGACGCGAGGTATCGCGTCTCTACAATATTGATTCTAACGACCAACGTCCAACGTCTAATTATTTATTGATTGGTAAATTCACCTTGAACGTCGTCCAGTCATTTATGGCTGAGCTCACAGAAATTTGTCCGTTGTGTAAATGAATAATTCGTTCGACCAATGACAAGCCGATGCCATAGCCCTTGGAATTTGCAGTATTTTCTCCGCGGAAAAATGGTTGGAATATAAATGGTAAATCGGCCTCAGGGATTCCTTTTCCTTCATTTTTTACCTCTATTTCAATCTGATTGGCATTTATGGCAAGACTTACCTGAGCTTGCTTATTGGGGCTGAATTTGCAGGCATTTTCGATCAAGTTTTTGATGGCTGTCAACATCAATTTTTCATCGCCCTTTAACATCAATAGCTCCTCATCATCCGGCATGAATTGCGTATCAAAAAGCACTTTATATGTAGAATTTAGCTTTTGTGCCAAGCTTCGAGCCTCCCAAATTACTTCATCGATTCGGATGATTTGGAAGCCTGCTTGGTAATCGGTGACGCTGATTTTATTGAGTTCCAACAACGATTCCGTAATAGCGGCTAAATCCTGCGTATCTTCTAATACAGATGCAATGGTATGTTTATAATCCGCCGTATTTCGTTCATTTAATAAACTTACTTCCAATTGCGAGGAAATCTTCGTCAATGGATTCTTCAATTCATGCGAAACATTAGCAATAAAGGTCTTTTGAAAGCGAAATGCACTCTCGATACGCTCCAATAATCGGTTGATCGTCGCCACCATCTTCCCTATCTCATCTTCTGAATCCGCAGATTCTAGGCGTTGTTCAAGCCGTTTGGGAGAAAGTAAATCTACTTGCTTGATCACCTCAGAAATGGGATTTACGGCCCTACCCGCGAAAAACCAGCCCGATATTACTACGATGAACACAAATAAGAGAAATAAAGCAATGAGGATGTTTTTTAAGTCTTTGGCATTCTCCGCCGAATATTGATCCACAGCACCCGCAAAAACGACGATTCGGCCCTCTGGAGTAACAAAAACCGTCCCTAAAACTTCAAGATCTTCTACGCCAAAACGTACTTCTTTGCGTTTTAAGACTTCCTTAACGCGATTAACATCCACATGGAAGTTGATGCTGTCATTCGAACGATAAATACGCTCATAACAAGTGTCATAAGCCATGATATTCTCCCGGTAAAGAATGTCACGGTTGGCTCGGTCAATGATCCGTAATAATTTGGAATCTACTTGCTTGACGTTCACCAGCAATTCCGCTGCGGTATTGGCTTTTTGGCGAAGCCGACTGTAAAATTTATCCTTGTAGTTCTCTTGGGTAAACAAATAGATAATCAAATACGAAACGAAAAGAATCGCAGAAACCAAGTAGGTAAATTGATATGTCAACCGAGAACGGATTTGCATCTTATTCCTGTCTTAATATATAACCCATACCAAATTGCGTGTGGATTAGCTTGCTTGGAAAGCCTTTATCGACTTTTTTGCGTAAGTAATTCACATATACTTCGATCAAATTCGAGCTACCTTCGTCTTCAACTTCCCAGATATTTTCAGCTATTTCAGCTTTCGAAATGACCTTTTCTTGGTTGCGGAGAAAGTATTCCATTAATTGGAATTCTTTGGCAGTTAAATTGATTTTTTGACCTGAGCGTGTGACAATTTTACTGGTTAGATCCAACTCTAAATCGGCGAATTTCAGTACCTGGGCCTCAATTAACGTTTGATTTGAGCGCTTGATTAGCGCTTTAACACGCGCCAAAAACTCCTTGAAATCAAAGGGTTTCGCCAAATAATCATCTGCACCTGCCTCAAATCCCACTAATTTATCGTCGGTCGTACTCAGCGCCGTCAACATCAAAATAGGCGTTTGTATCCCTTCGGCACGCAAAGATTTACACAATTCAAGGCCATTCATTCCAGGAATAATGATGTCAGAAATAATCAATTGATAGGCTGTTCGCGTCGCTAATTGTTTCCCCATCAAGCCATCATAGGCGACATCTACGGTATAATGATTCTCTTCCAAGCCTTGTTTTAAGGATTGGACAGTCTTGGGTTCATCTTCGATTAGCAGGATTTTAATCATTTATTTCAAGAGGCTAACTAGGTCTGCAGGCGAATAATTGATGGATTTTAATACTTTGTTGTCCGACTTGCGATATACCTTCCAAAGGCCATTTTCTTCTTTAATTTCGGCTTCCGTACCATCTTTATCTTGGTAGAATTTAACCGTATATTCGGCTTCTTCGAGGCTCTGACAAGCTTTGGACATGTTGGAGCGTTGTACCTCATTGAACAAATCTACAAAGCGTTCACCCAAACCAAATTCCAATACAGCGCCCGATAATACATATTGTAAGTCGCACAAAGCATCCGCGATTTCTACTAAATCATTGGCTGCAATCGCTTCCTTCAATTCGTCTAATTCTTCCTGTAATAAGCTCACACGCAATGCGCAGCGCTCTGCACTCGGGATAGTCGGATTAGCTAAAATGGGTGCACCAAAGGTTGTATGGAACTCGGCAACTTGATTTAATGAGTCTAATTTTTGCATAAAAACGTGTATTATGTTTAAAATTAAGCATTTAATTAGGCATTTCTATTAGGCAAATGGCTTATTGATTGGAGAAAATTCATATCAATTTGTAAACAATTTTGCCATTTGTACACATTATCCACAGTTATCCACACAAAAATGTGGATAAGTATATTTCGATTGTAACAGAATGTTCACAACTGTGGATAAGTCGTGGAAAAGTGGATAAGTCGGGAAACAGAATAATTACATCGGTCTACTCTCCGAAAAAGTACCGTCGGTATAAAAAATTAATACCCGCTCGATCGTTTTTTCTAAACGCGGTGGAACGCTTGGTGCAGCCGGCACTTCTTGAGGAGTCGGAACGGCTGTTTCCTTAGGTCGTCTGAGATTTGATTGTACGATCGTTTGTTCAGGAGATTTATTTTTAGGCGATTCTGAGGGCGTTGGTGAAACGGCATCAAAAAGAGAAGGAGAAGTAGAAGCAACGGGAATGGGCTCTTTCGCAACATTCGAAACAAGCGAGGCTCCTAGGCTACGATCTTCAAATAATAAGTCTTCTGCACTAATCTCAGGAAATACACGAAGTATCTTTTGAACGACGTCTAAGCTTGGCTTATTCCGACCAGAAAGAATGTGAGAAATGCTGCTGCGGGGAATCCCTAATTTATCAGCAAATTGTGAAGCGCTTAATTGCTTGCGCTTAATTAACAATTCTATCTTCTCACTTAAATTCATAATTGTATTTTGTAAACGAATGATATTACAAAAGTAAATCAAAAATTAACAAAAACAAATTCAAGTGAGAAGATAAATGTGATTTACAAAAGTGAAATACAATCACTATGTAATGCAATCAGTTTACTTTTGTATAAAGCACCAACTCCCTTTTTGAAGTCCTTTTTAGACATCCCTAATGCTTGGTAGATCTCTTCTGCTGGGCTCTTGTCATGTAATTTCAATACACCATTGTTATCCTTAATCGCATTTAAAATACGCTCAGCCTGGCTATCAATACGTACCATACCTACAGGTTCAAGGCGTAGATCTAATTTACCATCTGGACGAATGTTAGCAATGTAAACAGGAGTCGATTCACCGAATGTTAGATTTGTAAACACTTGGTTTTTGAACAGCATTCCAATTTTACAATTGTTTACTAAGCATTTGATTCCTAGATCTGTGTGTTCAAATGGAATTGCGTCAACTTTGTCTCCAATTGTGAACTCTGAACCATCTGTTAATGGTAGAAATTTCTCAACTCGGGCAGATGCGACAATCCGATCGGTTTGGCCATCTAAATAAACATAGACTAAATAAGAGCGTCCCACCGACATCTTTTGGAACTGTTGGCTGAAAGGAACGAATAAATCCTTTGCTAAACCCCATTCCATGAATACACCCAATGGTGTAACCGCTTTCACTTCTAGGTAAGCAAACTGATTAATTGTTGCCTTCGGTTTTAGTGTCGTTGCGATAATTCGGTCTTCCGAATCCCTGTAAATGAAAACATCAATAAATTGATCTATTTCATAGGTTTCTGGGACATACTGTAGCGGAAGTAGGATTTCATCCTCATAACCATCCAAATATAATCCGAATGGCACTTCCTTGATAATGCGTAGGTGATTGTATTCACCAATTTTTAATTCATTTTCCATAAAAAAAACCCGGTTGTTTGAACCGGGTTATAAAGGTAAGGAGATTTTGGTTTAGACTACCACATTGTTTTCGCGCAAGGCTTGATTCAATGAAGTTTTCAAATCTGTACTCTCTTTGCGTTTTCCAATAATCAAGGCACATGGAACACCATACGTACCTGCAGGGAAGTTCTTTTGAATCGAACCTGGAATAACAACCGAGTTTTCAGGAACATAACCAATGTATTCAACAGGTTCTGGACCTGAAACATCAATAATCTTAGATGAACCTGTAATCGTCACACCAGCACCTAAAACGGCTTTCTTGCCAATATGAGCACCTTCTACGACAATACAACGTGAACCAATAAAGGCTCCGTCTTCAATAATCACAGGAGCTGCTTGAGGTGGTTCTAATACACCACCGATTCCCACGCCACCGCTTAGGTGTACATGCTTCCCGATTTGCGCACAGCTTCCTACCGTTGCCCAAGTATCTACCATCGTTCCTTCATCTACATAAGCACCGATATTCACGTAAGATGGCATTAGGATCGTTCCTTTCGCCAAAAAAGCGCCATATCGTGCTACAGCTGGTGGTACAACACGTACGCCCAATTCCTTATAATTAGTCTTTAACCGCATTTTATCGTGGTATTCGAAAATGCCAACTTCACTTACTTCCATTTGACGAATAGGGAAATACATCACGATTGCTTTCTTTACCCATTCGTTAACCTGCCAGCTTCCATCAGCTAATGGCTCCGCAGTTCTTAATTCTCCCGCATCCACTTTTGCTACAACTTCTTCAATCGCAGCAACGACTGCAGGCGTATTTCTTGTTTCTGGAGCGTCCCACGCCGATAAAATAATCTGTTCTACTGAATTCATATGTTAAGTATCCAAAATTTGAAGATGCAAATTACCAATAAATAGGATTTTATCGAAGTGGATTGGGAAATTTAAAATGGGATTTCTCAGTTTCAAGCCCTTTTAAGTGCAAAATGGCCATGTAAATTTAACTTAAACTTTAATTAGTTAAATTACTGATTATCAGTTAGTTGATAATTGTGGCAGAATAATATATCGTGAAAATGTGTGCTTGAAATTAGCAAAATAGGCAAAATGACATTCTGTCACTCCCCTGCCCCACTCGATCCGCGCGGCATTCTCTTATACAAATATGCAAAATTATCTTGAATAAAAAACGTATCCGAGATAATTTTGTTGAAAAATACTACAATTAGCTTTTTGGCTAAGTAAAATCATTGCGTTTACAATTGTTGAATTGTGTATTTAAAACGATTAAATAGCGGTTTTATTACGATATTCTTGGAATTGTTCAATGAAAAAGCTATTTTTGATTTTTAATAAGGAAATCAAATTAATTCATTCAATGAAAAAAATTAAAGTTGCCATTAATGGTTTTGGTCGCATCGGTCGACTTACTTTCCGTCGTTTATTGGAAAAAGAAAATGTAGAAATCGTTGCTATTAACGATTTAACTGACAACGCTACTTTAGTACATTTATTAAAGTACGATTCAGTTCATGGACGTTTTAACGGAACTGTTACTTCTGATGCGGATAGCATTACTGTAAATGGTCACGTAATTAAAGCTTTCGCTGAGCGTGATCCTAAGCAATTGCCTTGGGGTGCTTTAGGAATTGATGTTGTGTTAGAATCAACAGGTCGTTTCATCGATCAAGATGGTGCTGGCCAACACTTAACTGCTGGTGCACGTAAAGTAATTATCTCTGCTCCTGCGAAAGGTGATATTCCTACAGTTGTATTAGGTGTTAATGATGATACATTAACTGATGATATGACAATCATTTCAAACGCTTCATGTACAACAAACTGTTTAGCTCCAATGGCTAAAGTTTTAGATGATGCTTTCGGAATCGAAAAAGGATTTATGACAACTGTTCACGCTTACACAGCTGATCAGAACTTACAAGATGCTCCTCACTCCGACTTACGTCGTTCTCGTGCTGCTGCATACTCAATCATTCCTACATCTACAGGAGCTGCTAAAGCGGTTGGTTTAGTATTGCCACACTTGAAAGGTAAATTAGATGGTAACGCTATGCGTGTTCCTACTCCAGACGGATCTGTCACTGACTTTACAGCTGTTTTGAAGAAAGATGCTACAGTTGCTGAAATCAACGCTGCTTTGAAAGCTGCTGCTGATGGCCCAATGAAAGGTATCTTGGAATTCACAACTGACGAAATCGTTTCTATCGATATCATCGGAAACCAACACTCTTGTATCTTAGATTCAAAATTGACAACTGCTATGGGTAACCTAGTGAAAGTTGTTGGTTGGTATGACAACGAATTCGGTTATTCTTCTCGTGCTGCTGATTTGATCGCACGTGTTGGATAATTTCCATTCAAATTCATGTAACAAAAAAGAGGCCTAGGCCTCTTTTTTGTTTTGTATGCGTGCATAGTTAATCGAATAGCCTTTATCATACCAAATTTTTTCAAAGCGGGTCTTGATACCGAAGTGATCATCATACCATTCTGACTCATAGAGATTTTTGGTCTCGGCCAAAACCGGTAAACCATAAGCACGGAACTGCTCCATCGAATAATCGAAAAAGGGTTCTGAATCCGTTTTCAAATGGATGATTCCATCCGGTTTTAAAAGTCGTAAATATTTTTCCAAGAAAAATGGGAATGTTAGACGCTTCTTCTCATCTCGATCTTTCATTCGAGGATCTGGAAAGGTAATCCAGATTTCATCGATTTCATTTGGCAGAAAAAAATCTTCAATGAATTGAATCTGAATGCGTAAAAATCCTACATTGGTTAATCCTAATGCATCTGCTTCTCTACCTCCGGCTGCTAATCGATCACCTTTGATATCGACACCAATGAAATTCTTGTTGGGAAACAATTTGCCCAAACCATTCGTGTATTCTCCCCGACCGCAGCCTAATTCGACCACGAGCTTATTTGAATTGTTAAAGTATGTCTGATTCCAATTCCCTTGGCAAGCGGAAAAGAATGGTTTCGGGGATTGAATAACACTATCTAATCGCTCCGCCCATTCGTATTTATATGTTTTCTGTCTACTCAAAACGTTTCTTCTATTTCAGCTACTAAATATGTGCTGCCTGTAATTAAAATAAAATCGGATTCACTTTTGCGCGCAAGCTCAATGGCCTGATTCACATTTTCCGCTAATTGCCCTGTTAACCCATGCCGACTAGCCATTTCCTGCAATTTATCTGCCTTCAATGCCCGCGGATTATGCGCTTCCGTGAATAGATAAGCAGCATCTTTTGGGAATAATTTCAAAACCCGATCAATGTCTTTGTCGGCGACCATGCCTAATATAATTGTCAAATTTCTCGGATGATATTGCTTCACTTGTTCCAAAATCTGAGTTATCCCAGATTCATTATGTCCCGTATCAGCCACAATCCAGGGGTTTTCCTGATATACCTCCCAGCGACCTCCTAACATAGTATTTTTCCGACATGCAGCAATTCCTGACTGAATCTTTTGCAATTCAAATGGAATGATTCCTAATTCATTCAATTGCTCACACCAAGCAATCACGCCACGCAAGTTATTGACTTGGTAAATTCCTGCATAGGGACTTTCCAAAGTAAATTTTCCCCAGGTATTTGTTTCTACTTCCAATTGCATACCTGATTTTGTAAACACAGGATTATTAACCCGTACTTGATCACTTGCAAATCGAATGTTAGCATTTTCGGAAATAGCTTTTCCTTGAAAAATCGCGCTAGTTTCAATTTGCTTTTCACTGATGCAAACAGGTGTATTAGCTTTGATAATACCCGCTTTTTCGCCGGCGATTAATTCGAGACTATCTCCCAAAATGTCCTGATGATCGTAGCCGATATTGGTGATTAAACATCCAAGTGGATTGATGATGTTGGTGGAATCCAGTCGACCGCCTAAACCTGTTTCAATGATGGCAAAATCAACTTGTTGCTCCTTGAAATATTGGAAGGCCATGATCACCGTCCATTCAAAAAAACTGGGACGGATGGATGCTAACAAAGGCTGATATTGATCAAAGAAATCAACAATCCATTGTTTATCAATCTCTTGACCATTGATTTTGATTCGTTCGGTAAAGGATTTAAGGTGTGGAGATGTATAAAGTCCTACTTTATAGCCATGTTCTTGTAAGATGGAGGCCATAAAATGCGAACTGCTCCCCTTGCCATTTGTACCTGCAATATGCAAGGACTTAAATGCCTCGTGTGGATTCCCTAATTGGGCCGAAAGGCTCTCTATATTACCTAAACCGGGCTTATAAGCCTTTTTCCCTTCCCGATGAAAAACAGGTAATTGGGCATACAAGAAGTTGATGACTTCTTCGAAACGCGTCATAATTAGTTGGTAGGCACAATTTTAATCGTTTTAAATCCACTAGCTCCTCGACTTATTCCGTCACTCTTAGGATAAAAACGTGCGTTCTTAATCAATTTTTTATAGCGCTCAGCTAACGATAATTTAACGTTTGTGCGATCGATACGGATTTCTGTCACATTACCTTTTTCGTTGATACGAATAAAGAAGGTGATTTCACCCGTTTCAGAACCATTATCAATTCCATTCAATGATTTGGTATCAAATGTCCAATCTTGAGCAATTTTACCTTCTCCATTTCCTGAACCAGATCCACTCCCATTTCCTCCACCACCGATCCCTGTGCCAGTACCTTTACCAGTTCCTGTACCCGAACCTGTTCCTGTACCACTTCCTCCTGTCGTTGCACGTGGTGAACGCTTACCCATCGTTAAGTTTAAATCCACGACGGGTTCAGCTTCCTTTTCTTCTTTGGCTACCACGGGTGGACTTTGTTTCACCGTCACAGGGCTTTCTACGGTACTCGTTAAAGGTGGAACCGTATTTGCTTGTTCCGCTTCTGTCGTTTGTGTAATTTCTTTTTGCGATTGAGGTTCAGGTGCAGGAGGTTCTTGTTCAAAAGAAATTTCACCTGCTGAACCATCTTCCATTGTCGGAATTTTAGGTGTAGGTGATTCATTCCAAATTTGAACCTGCCAAATCAATAGAAACAACACAGCATTAATCAGCAAAGTGATGACGAATGCCTTACGTTGATTCTTTTTCTCAAAGTCTTTTTGTGAATAGCTGATGCTCATATCTTATCTTTTGTAAACCCAAATATCTAATTTCTTTTCTGCCTTCAAGCGCG
>JAHEAY010000149.1 GCA_024642485.1 Cytophagaceae bacterium | reverse complement strand
GACTATCTCCCTGCGGACTCCGGACTGATCACTGACTACTGAACACTAACTACTAACTTTGGACTCTTGACTAGCGACTAGTGACTGACGACTGATTCCTGACTACCTCCCTCCGGACTACGGACTGATCACAGGCTACTGACAACTGACCCCTAGCGCCTAAAATTGTATTTTTCTCATTTTGTTGCCTAGAAATTGAACTTATTTTAGTATTTTTGGCCATTACTTGCTGAATATCAGGTACTTTATATTTATTTCCCAAGAAAAAAAATCATTATGTCAAGTTTATCCACACAAAAAGGAGTATTGCATGGAGATGCGGTTCAAGAGCTATTTGAAATCGCTAAGAAAAATCAATTTGCACTACCTGCAGTAAACGTTACCGGTACAGACACAGTAAATGCTGTATTAGAAGCAGCTAAAGCTGTTAACTCTCCAGTAATCATTCAATTTTCAAATGGTGGCGGTATTTTCTACGCAGGAAAAACCCTTTCAAACGAAAATCAAGCTGCTGCAATCGCAGGTTCTATCTCAGGTGCTTACCACGTTCACCAAATGGCGAAAGCTTACGGCGTTCAAGTTGTGTTACACACGGACCACTGTGCTAAGAAACTTTTACCTTGGATCGACGGTCTTTTGGATGCAGGTGAAAAATTCTTTGCGGAGACAGGCCAACCATTATTCTCTTCTCACATGATTGATTTGTCTGAAGAGCCTTTGGAAGAAAACTTAGAAATCTGTGCAAAATACCTAGAGCGTATGTCTAAAATGGGCATGACACTTGAAATCGAATTAGGTGTTACAGGTGGCGAAGAAGATGGCGTTGATAATTCTGACGTTGACTCATCTAAATTATATACACAACCAGAAGAGGTTGCTTACGCTTACGAAGTGTTGAGCAAAATCTCACACCGTTTCACAATCGCTGCGGCATTCGGAAACGTACACGGCGTTTACAAACCAGGTAACGTAAAATTACAACCTGTAATCTTGAAAAACTCTCAAGAGTTCATCAAGGAAAAATACAGCCTTACAGCTGAGAAGCCTATCAACTTCGTATTCCACGGTGGTTCAGGTTCTTCTCGCGAGGAAATCCGCGAAGCTTTATCTTACGGTGCTATCAAAATGAACATTGATACAGATACACAATGGGCATTCTGGGAAGGTATCTTAAACTTCTACAAAGCGAACGAAGCTTACTTGCAAGGTCAAATCGGTAACCCAACGGGCGACGATTCTCCAAACAAGAAATATTATGACCCACGTGTTTGGTTACGTAAGGGCGAAGAAACTTTGGTAGCTCGTTTAAAAACAGCTTTCGAAGATTTGAACGCAACAAACGCAAATCAATACTTATAATCTTTCGAGGTTTTTAATTCAAAAGGGGGCTGCTGCGCAGCCCCCTTTTTCTTTTACCTTTGCCAATCCTCCAAGGTTTGGCAAAGGTACAGGGAGGAAAGTTTTTTTAATCTTCATCATCTGATAAAAATGAGCGAATATCAACTTCTTGATTTTCTTTCAAATGAAATTGTTGGAATTCATAAAGACTCCCAAACCATTCAATCACAAAGTTCCGATCTACAACAGAATCACTTGGCTTAACAATATATTTATATGAACTCCAATCCCAAGTTCTAAAATCAGCACACAGCTTATTCTTCTCAGGATTCACATGGATATACTGAATCAGATAAGTCAAATAATGATTATCTCCAATCAATACCCGCTTAAATGGCCCTTCAAACAAAGACCCAGTCCGCGTATGCCGCTTATTAAACGCCATTGCATAAGTCCTGAAAAATATTTTTAGCCGCTCAGCGACCAACTCATGCTCCGTGCGACCCTTCAACTGTTCCGCACTAAAATACCGCACCCGAACCAAAAAGTGAAAATGATTCGCATTTAGACTGTACGAAATTACATCCAAATACCCACCCAGGTAGCGTTTCCACAAATGCATAAAATAATGATAATTCGAGCGCGACTTGAACATCAGCTTCCGATCAATCGCCCGATTATAAATATGATAATAGTTCCCCGAATGAAATCGAGTCAAATAATGAGATAAATGTGACATAGTATAGTGATTAGATTTTCACTAAAACTAGGCACCTCACACGAAAAATAAATACGATTAAATCAATTTACCAAGAACTTGGTAATCGCACAGAAATCAAAAAAAATTGGAATCTCACCCGTACCTTTGCCAAACCTTGGAGGATTGGCAAAGGTAAAGGATGCTACTTTCGAAAAACCAAATCTTTCGTCAGCTCATTCAAGGCCTTAATCTTCGCCTGAAAATCCCCCTTCAGCGTCTTTCGAACCGCCTCCATTCCCTCCAAACCCTCTTGTATCTCATCCGGAATCACATCCTCTAAAAATGCTCGAATTCGCTTCGCCAAAGTAGGTGACTTCCCATTCGTAGAAATCGCGATCTTCAAATCACCCTTCTGCACAATCGACCCCAAATAAAAATCACATAAGTCCGGCGTATCCGCCACGTTACACAATAAATGACGTTCGACACACGCTGCCTTTATCCCAACATGCAATTCCCGATTATCCGTCGCACAAACTACCAAGTCCCGACCATCCAAATCCGATAACTCAAACGCCCGCTCACATACCAATACCTGCGGATATTCATTCAAAAACTCCAACGTCTCTGGCCGAAAGATTGGCGCGACCATTGTCACTTGAGCACTTGGTGAATTCCGCAACAATGCCGAAGCTTTTTCCAAAGCCACGTTCCCTCCACCCACGACAAGCGTGTTCAAACGGTCCAACTTTAAAAATATGGGAAAAAGCTCGTTCATGGGCTTATTTTTTACCGGCCAACTGCCCGCAGGCCGCATCGATATCTTTACCTCTCGACCGACGAACATTCACAATCATTTTCTTACTCTCTAAGAACGCCGTAAACTTCGCCAAAGCATCCGCCTCCGCATTCACAAAATCTGCCTGCTTAATTGGATTGTATTCAATAATATTAATCTTACAAGGCAAATGACGCGCGAATTCATACAATTCCTTCGCATCTTCTACCGAATCATTGAACTTGTTAAACATGATATACTCCAACGTAATCTCATTCTCCGTCTTCTCATAAAAATACCGCAAAGCCTCCGAAAGAGCCTCCAACGTATTCGACTCGTTGATCGGCATAATGCGATTCCGCTTCTCATCATTCGCGGCATGTAAAGACAAAGCCAAATTAAACTTCACCTGGTCATCGCCCAACTTCTTGATCATCTTCGCAATCCCAGCCGTTGAAACCGTAATCCGACGAGATGCCATCCCCAAACCTTCCGGCGAGGTAATCATCTCAATCGAAGCTAACACATTGGCATAATTCAATAAGGGCTCCCCCATCCCCATATAAACAATATTGGTCAAAGGAATCCCATATTTCTCCTGCGCCTGATCACGAATCAACACCACCTGATCATAAATCTCAAATGCCTCCAAATTCCGCTTCCGATCCATGTAACCTGTCGCACAAAAGCTGCAGGTCAACGAGCATCCCACCTGCGACGAAACACAAGCAGTCATACGCTCACGCGTCGGAATCAACACCCCCTCAATCAAATGTGCATCATGTAAGGCAAAACTTGACTTAATCGTCCGGTCCGTACT
>JAHEAY010000065.1 GCA_024642485.1 Cytophagaceae bacterium | reverse complement strand
ATGAGCCAATTGGAACATGGGAAAGCGGCGGACGATATGGCCAAAGCCATGCAAGATTCACCGATGGGTGAGGTGACCAAGGTGTTGGAAAGCACGAATATTCCCTTGATTCTAGTGGCCTTTTTATTCTATTTTTTCGTTGGGTATTTGTTATACAGTTCCTTGTTTGCGGCCATAGGCTCGGCGGTGGAAAGTGCTACAGAAGCCCAGCAATTCACATTCATTGTTATGATTCCGATTATTGTGTCGTTTTTGATGGCGCAATATACGATGCAGGATCCGGACAGTACGATTGCTTTTTGGGCATCGATGATTCCTTTTACCTCGCCGATTAACATGATGGTCCGTTTGCCTTATGGCGTTCCTATGTGGGAATTAGCGCTCTCGATGGGTTTATTAGTATTCGGATTTCTAGCTTGTAGTTGGATTTCTGCCCGTATTTACCGCGTAGGTATCCTCATGTATGGCAAAAAAGCCACCTGGAAAGAATTATCCAAATGGCTTTTTTATAAAGGGTAATTAGGCATTTAGCCATTTATCTAATTCTTCGGAATTAAATCCAGCGATGATGCGTTTTCCATCTGTAATGATGGGACGTTTGATCGCTGAATTTTTTTCTAATAAGAAGGAAAATGCTTCGTTTTCGTTGCTAAGTGAAGCTTTGGTTTCGTCGGGTAGTTGTCGGTAAGTAGAGCCTTGTTTATTCAACACCTTTTCAAGCCCTAATTGGTCGATAAAGCCTTGTAATATCGGTGCCGAAATTCCTTCTTTTTTATAGTTGTGAAAGGTATAATCGATGCCTTTTGCTTGTAGGAATTCAAAAGTTTTTTTCATCGTATTGCAAGCGGGAATTCCGTAGATCGTAATCATATTATTTTTTATTTAAATTCTTTCACACCTTGTTGGTTTTGGTGGTATTTTTGTGGATTGCTTACAAAAATAATACAAATAGCCATTATGGAATATAGAATTGAAAAAGATACCATGGGCAAGGTGAAAGTACCTGCACATGTATATTGGGGCGCACAAACGCAGCGTTCGATTGAGAACTTCCCGATCGCTCAAGATATCAATAAGATGCCTAAGGAAATTATTCGTGCATTTGCCTACTTAAAAAAGGCGGCTGCGATCACGAATTTTGAGGCTGGTGTATTGGATGAAGCAAAGAAAAACCTGATTGCGCAAGTATGCGATGAGATTTTAGCGGGCCAATGGGCAGATCAATTTCCGCTAGTGGTTTGGCAGACGGGTTCGGGTACGCAGTCCAACATGAATTGTAATGAAGTGATTGCATACCGTGCGCACGTTATTCAAGGGGGAGATTTGATGGATGAGCAGAAGTTTGTTCACCCAAATGATGATGTGAATAAATCTCAATCGTCAAATGACACCTTTCCAACGGCGATGCACATTGCGGCATATCAAGCTTTGATGGAGGTTACAATCCCTGGAATTACTAAACTACGTGATACCTTAGACGCGAAGGCAAAAGCCTTTAAAAACGTAGTTAAAATTGGTCGTACGCACTTCATGGATGCTACGCCTTTGACATTAGGTCAAGAATTCTCAGGCTATGTTTCTCAATTAAATCATGGTTTAAAAGCAATTAACAATTGCTTGGATCACTTAGCGGAATTAGCGCTAGGAGGGACGGCAGTAGGTACTGGAATTAATACGCCAAAAGGCTATTCTGAAAACGTGGCGAAGCATATCGCAACATTGACTGGATTACCATTTAGAACGGCTGAAAATAAGTTTGAAGCTCTGGCGGCACATGATGCCATTGTGGAAGCTCATGGAGCGCTAAAAACCGTAGCTGTTAGCCTTATGAAGATCGGTAATGATGTTCGTATGTTGTCATCTGGACCACGTTCAGGAATTGGGGAAATCTACATTCCGGATAACGAACCAGGTTCATCCATCATGCCAGGAAAGGTTAATCCTACGCAATGTGAGGCGATGACCATGGTTGCTGCACAGGTATTAGGTAATGATGTTGCAATCAATATTGGTGGCGCTTCAGGACACTTTGAATTGAACGTGTTTAAGCCTGTGATGATTTATAACTTCTTACACTCGGCTCGCTTAATTGGAGACGTATGTGTGGCGTTTAACGATAAATGTGCCGTAGGTATTGAACCTCTACACGAAAACATCGCTAAACACGTAAATAACTCGTTGATGCTAGTAACAGCCTTAAATACCAAGATTGGTTACTACAAAGCAGCGGAAATCGCTCAAACAGCACATAAAAACGGCTCTACGTTGAAAGAAACAGCTATTGCGTTGGGTTATTTAACTGCAGAAGAGTTTGATGCTTGGGTTCGCCCTGAGAATATGGTAGGCGAGATCAATGTATAAGTAAGAAAAAAATACGCGATTCTCGCGGCATAGCCGCTAAAAAGCCTCATACGTTGCGTATGGGGCTTTTTTATGCCATTTCGCGTAATTCAACCGTGTAAAAGGTATTGGGAAAGGGAAAACTCTCTGCAACACGTGTTGCTTCTTCCCAGGAGGACATGATCAGTGTAATGACCTGAGAGATCTCTCCACCGTCAATTAACTGAACTATCTTTTGTTCAATTTTTCCACTTGCTCCTAAGTACAAGGTTTGTCCCGAAAATTTCTGGTAAAGCATATCCTGATATTGCTCTTTGATGGATTTTAACCACGTACGAATTTGCTCCAATTCTTCGGTGGAAGCAAGACTGTTTGCTCCAGAAATTCCCTCTACTGGGCCACGAATAATGATCACAAATCGTTTCATAAAAATTGTATTATTCTAATTAAAATTCACTTTGAAATTTATCAAATGGATTTTCTATTTTGACTTTTGGCGCCCTTGCAACACGTTCCTTTGGAGCGGGTTTAGCTACCGGATTGGTCGGTGGGAGCAAGGGGTAGAGCCAGGTGGCCAACTGGTTTAATGCTTCTTTTTCGAGCGCATAGTAAATGAAGACTCCGTTCCTTCGAGTCGTCACCAGGCCAGCTTCTTTTAATACAGATAAGTGTCGGGAAATGGTAGGTGCTGCATAGTCGAATTGATCAAAAATACTACTCGCTGGCATTTCGCCATCCTTGAGCATCTCAATGATCTTACGCCGGGATTCATCACCTATCGCCTTACTAATCGCCTCGATTGTCATATAATGATTACTTATTTAGCTAAGTTAATATATTCTTCGAAGAATACAAAATCAATGCTTCTTGTGTGTATAGAGACCTATTTAGTATTATTGCTAATTAATTATCTTTACAACTAATTAAATTTAGTTATTATGCTAATTAATTAGTTTGGCATCTAATTATGTTTAGCTTTTGAGCTAATTTATTATTTCAGTGTATGGGGTGGTAATGCCTCGGCTTGTTCTTACGCTTATTTCCTATATACGAATGCTTGTTTGAATTCTTTAACTGTTCGGTTAGGCCCAAGGCAAAAAAATAGCCACCTGAATTCGATTAGGTGGCTAGTGCTTTTGGGTTTGATTATTGCTTCGATTATTACTCGCGTATGTAGATTCGTTTGACGCGTGAAGAGATGCTTGTCATCATTTCATATGGGATAGTTTGCGCTGATTTGGCTAATTGTCCTAATTGTATTTTTCCTCCAAATACGATGGCTTCATCTCCTTCCTTGATACCGTTGATTTTACTGACATCAACCATGCACATATCCATGCAAATGCTACCGATGGTAGGGCACAGTTGGCCGTGAATTTCAAACGCCCCTTGGCCATTTCCTAAGGTCCGACTATATCCATCTGCATAGCCAATAGCTAGTGTAGCAATCTTACCGTCTTCTTCGAATTGTCCAATTCTCCCGTAGCCAACTGTTTCGCCTTTTGCTACATTTTTTACCTGGGATACGTACGTTTTGAGAGATAAGACGTTTTCTAATGCATATTTTTCGACCGAATTGCCTGAAATTCCATACATACTGATGCCCAATCTGACCATATCAAGGTGTGCTTCAGGGTAATTTTGGATCGCTGCTGAGTTGGCAATATGCCATAACGGCTTATATCCCAAGCGATCACTAATCGCTTGAGCAGCTTCTTTGAATTGATTGATTTGGTATTGTGTGAATTCTTTATGTTTTGGGTTTTCTGAGGCCGCTAAATGGCTTAAAATGCTCACAACCCAGAGTTGGGGCATTTGATTGAGTTCATCCATAAGTTGGGGTATATCACTCATCTCAAAACCGAGTCGTTTCATGCCTGTATCCAATTTGATATGGATCTTGATATTCTTATTTTGATTCGTACTATATTCATCAATGGCGGCCAATAAACTGAAATTATATATTTCGGGTTCTAGCGCATAGGATACCATCTTATCGAATTCTTCCACTTGTGGGTTCATCACCATGATGGGTATATAAATTCCATTATTTCGTAAATGGACACCCTCGTCGGTATACGCTACAGTTAAGTATTCGATCCCCTGTGTTTGGAGAATTTTGGCAATTTCTACGGCACCTGCACCATAGGCCTGTGCTTTTACCATACCCATGATTTTGGTATTGTTTCCGATTACTCCTCGGTAATAACTTAAATTGTGTTGTAGGGCGTCTAAATTTATTTCTAATTGGGTGCAATGGGTTTTTGTTTCCAATGCATTGACAATCTTCTCAAAGGCAAATTTTCTGGCACCTTTCAATAAGATTATAGAATCGTGTAAACTTGTTAAGTCCCCTGATTCAACTAATGATTCCGCTGTTGAATAGGTATTAATTTGTTTGAAATGGTGCTTGTTTCGTTCTATTTGAATGCCTATTCCAATGATTTTTTCAATCTTTTGGTTTTCTACCAATTGGGCTATTTGTTTGTATAATGCTTCTTCAGCAATACCCGTTTCGATAAAGTCACTAATGATTAATACCTTCTTTTTTTCTTCATAGCGTTTGAAGAGTGGGAGGGCTAATTTTAGGCCATCTAGATCATTATTATAGGAATCATCAATCAGTTGGTTATTCCGTACACCTTCCTTGATTTCTAAACGCATGGAAATGGGTTTGATTCCCATCGCTGCCATCGTAAGTTCATCGTTGCTCATGCCTAACACATGGGCTTGAATGAGGCAATGGCTTAGGTTTTCCAATGAGGCATCATCATGTAAATGACTCTGTATGCTTAGGAAAGGTTCAGATTGATTTCGTTTTTGAAATTTTAATTGGCTGATTTTACCTGTAATTTTCCAATATACGTAAATGGATTGATTGGGGTCGGTGGTACTCCAACTGATAAGCTCGCATGTCGGATTGTTTTTCTGCATAGTCGCTATGACAATCGCGGAAGTAGCAGGAGTAGCCCGGTAAATGAGCTTTTTGGAATGGCGGAAAAGCTTTAGTTTTTCTTCTAATTTCTCAGCTTCATTGGCAAAGTTCTTTCCATGCGCTTCTCCAATATGGGTTAAGATTCCGAATTCAGGCCGAATGATGGATTCTAAGCGATCCATTTCTTGCTTCTGCGAAATACCTGCTTCGAAAATCCCGAGTTCATGTTGGGCTTTTATGCCCCATACAGAAAGTGGGACTCCAATTTGTGAATTGAAGCTCTTTGGACTTCTTACAACTTGGAATTTATGCTTCGTTAATGTATATAACCATTCCTTGCAGGTGGTTTTGCCATTTGATCCCGTAATACCCACAATAGGAAGTCCAAACGACATCCGATGTAAGTGCGCAATATGTTGTAAGGTTTCAATGCAATTTGCGACAACCCAGATGGATGTGTTGGTCCAACTTTTAGCTTTTTCTGCCAAAGGGCCGTTCCAAGCCGATCTCTCTACGATAAACTCACGGACACCTTTGTGGTACAAGGATTCAACGTATTGATGCCCGTCGTGATGCAAACCCCGGACAGCAAAAAATGCTGTGTCTTGGGGTTCATAGATTTGCCGACTGTCTAAACTGATGTAAGTCGATTTTAACTGAACGGGTTCGTTGGGGTAAATCATAGTTGCACGTTGACCAAAAGACTAAAATACAAAAAGGCGAGGAAAAACTCCTCGCCTTTTAAAATTTATACGTATTGGCAATTATGATTCTAGAGCCGCTACACCTGGTAAAACTTTACCTTCCATGTATTCCAATAATGCGCCACCACCCGTAGACACATAAGAAACGCGATCTCCGTAACCTGCGTTATTTACCGCTGATGCTGAATCTCCACCACCAATTAATGAGAATGCACCATTTTCTTCGGTTGCTTTTACGACCGCATCAGCAATGGCATTCGTACCAATCGCAAAGTTCGGGAATTCAAAAACCCCCATAGGGCCATTCCAAAGGATCGTCTTCGATTTTGCGATGACATCTTGGAATAATTTTACAGATTCAGGACCAATGTCTAAACCTTCCCAACCATCCGGAATTTCACCACGGTTGACCGTTTGACGGTTTGCATTGTTATTGAAATCATCTGCACAAACATTGTCAACAGGCATAATTAAATTAACTCCTTTGGCTTTCGCCTTTTCGATTAATTCTTTCGCTAATTCAACTTTATCTGGCTCTGAGATTGATTTACCAATTTTACCACCTTCTGCTAACGAGAATGTGTATGTCATTCCACCACCGATGATCAAGTTATCAACCTTGTCCAATAAACGTTCGATGATTAAGATTTTATCTGAGATTTTTGAACCACCCATGATTGCCGTGAATGGACGCTCTGAATATTCAAGAATCTTTTGTGCGTTTTCAAGTTCAGCTTGCATGACATATCCTGCAACTTTCTCTGTAAAGAATTTACCCATAACGGCTGTTGATGCATGTGCACGGTGTGCTGTACCAAATGCATCATTCACCCAAACATTTCCTAAACGAGCTAATTTTTGCGCAAAACCTTCGTCACCTTTTTCTTCCTCTTTGTAGAAACGTAAGTTTTCCAACAATAAGATTTCTCCTGGTTGAAGTGATGCTGCTAATTCAACTGCATCTTCTCCAATGCAATCGGTTGCAAATTTTACTTTTACTCCGAATACCAATGATAGGGGAGTAACTAAGTGTTTCAATGAGTATTTCTCCGTAGGACCATCTTTCGGTCTTCCCAAGTGTGACATCAAAATCGCCGAACCGCCATCAGAAAGTATCTTTTGAATCGTAGGAATGGTTGCTTTGATACGCGTATCATCTGTAATTTCAAATCGCTCATTAAGAGGTACGTTGAAGTCAACACGAACTAATGCTTTTTTGCCAGCAAAGTTGAAATTTGAAACCGTTTGCATAAATTTTGTTTCGTTAGAGTGGTGTGATATGCCCAACAAATATTAGGCTTACAAATATAACATCATTTCTGAAATTGTTGAAAAAATCTAATTTTCTGTTGAAAATTTTGAAATTTATACTCAAATAGTCCTATTTTAGGGTAAAATTTATTCGCAAAATTCATGGAGAGCGCTGAACCTTCCAATTTTTCTCCAACTTATTATTGGGATTACTTTCAATATGTTTTGCGATATGTGGATAAGCATTATAAAAATTTGCTAAATCCTTCCGAATCCGAATTTATTACTTCCTTTCATTCCCTTTCTTTTGGTGGCCAATGCCTCTACCTTCGCTTGTCGGGAAGGAGTGTCACTTGGTTTAATCGATCACAATTAAACTATGCCGAAATCGATTCCATGGATTTGGTTATTGAAGAATTGATTTCCAAAGGCTTTATCGGTGAATATAACGAAGTCGTTTATACCCCTGCAATTTTGCATGTAATGACAAAGCAAGCCTGTGTTAATCTCATTAAAGATATTTCAACAAGTAAAGAATCGTTCAAAGCTTTATCCAAGCAGGCTTTGGTGGATTTGTTAGTCGGCCAACCACTGAGTCAATCATTTCAAACAAGTGATTGGATAAAACCCTTGCAATTGGAAATGTATCATTTCTGTTCATTTCTATTTTTTGGTAGCAAGAATCGGGACTTGAAAGAATTTGTGGTGAGGGATTTGGGGCTCCGACAATACGTAGAGGTCGCTGAAGATGATTTTCAACCCTATTTTACCACTCGGAAAGAAATTGATGACAAGTGGCAGTTGAGTCTTTGGCGCGAATGGTTTTATGAGCAACAGGATCAATTGGATCCGGGCCATTTGAAAGCGTCGTTATTCGAGTCCATTATTCCGATGGCCCATGATTTGTCGGAATTAGCGATTCCTGCCTATGAGCGCTTATTGTTTCAAGTGGGTCGTTTTCTAGAAAGGCAAAACTATTTGCCGGATGCCTTAGAAGTTTTTGAGTTGGCAGGTTCCGCCCAAGCATTGGAGCGGCGGGTGCGTATTTTGGCCAAATTAAAACGCATAGATGAAGCGATACAATGGGCTGAATTTGGTCAATTGCATGTAGAGAACCCGACTGAATTACACTTTTTTCAAGATTTTTTAGCTCGGCAGGCATCGAAAAAACAAGTCAAACAGGTGACAGGCCGATTGAAAAAGGCGGCGAAAATTGAAATTGATGGTTCCTATCAGGGTAGCGTGGAACAGGGGCTCATTGATTATTATGCAGAGCAGGGCTATTATTCTGTATTTTCCGAAAATGGAGTTTGGAAGAATATTTTAGGTTTGCTCACTTGGGAATTAATTTTCACAGATCGCAGCGTAGGTTTTCATCATCCCTTTCAATATGCCCCTACTATTGATTTTACGCAAGTAAATCCAGCAAGATTCACGGAATTAATGGATTTACTCCATGATCGTTCGCAGGTTTTAGCGCAAATGCGTAGTGTCGCAGAGCAGCATCAGGGTGTTATTAATCCTTTGGTGGATTGGATGCATCTCAACTGGGAATTAATAGAACGTGTACTAGCATGTGTGGAGGTCAATGCGCTACAACAAGTCCTAACACTCATGTGGTCACGTTTATCTACGCATGCGAAAGGATTTCCTGATTTATTTATCCAACGAGGTGAAGAATATGCCTTTGTCGAAGTGAAGTCTCCCAATGACCATTTGTCGGCCATACAGCATTTTTGGCATGATTCTTTTGCAGAATTGGGTATCCCGGTTTCATTGATTCGCGTTGTTTGGAAATAAATTTTTGTTAATTGCTTGACAAGCTTTCGAAAAAAATATACCTTTTCAATGAATCTAAAACGTTCTGTTTTTCGTTGGCTTTGCTAAGATTCCCAAAGCAACTATTCACCCTTTAAATTTAATGATTATGAAAGTGCAAGTACACGCCATTCACTTCAGTGCTGATCGTAAATTGTTGGATAGCATTCAAGCTAAGTTGAATAAATTAGAAACTTTTTATGATCGAATAACCGGAGGCGAAGTATTTTTAAAATTAGCCAAAGGCGAAGGTAAAATGCGCGAAAAAATGTTGGAAATTAAGATTGCTGTGCCGGGTGCTATTTTGTTTGTTAAAGAAACCGCACGCTCGTTTGAAGAAGCCTTGGATTTAGCATTGAATGCTCTAGCTGAACAAATCAAACGGTTCAAATCTAAAATCAATCAAGTCAAAACGGATAAGCTCAGTCTTTCCATCGAATAAATGAAAAAGCGCCCCAATTAGGGCGCTTTTTTTTGTTATAGTATTCCTAGTAAATCTTTAAACTGAAATCCATCTTGTAAACGTTCTTTGCCCAATTTGTGATGTTCCGCTAGGGCCCACAGAACAAACTCTCCAACAAAATATCGATCCTTGGCAGCGGTCTCAGGTTGGTATTTCGAAACTAATGCCTTCAGCGGTTTTAATTCGTCTAAAGTTGACTGGTAATCTTTGTCCGTTGATTCATCATATAACACAATGCCTCCATCGGAAAATACTGCCTCTAGCAAGTTACTGTAAGGACTATCTTCGATTTTCTTGCTTAGCTTTTCGATTTTAGGAAATAAGCCTGGAAGGAATGTTTTGATGGCTTGCCCAATCAGTTGTTCGGCAACAAATGCTGCACCTTCTTGTTCGCCTTCATAAACTAATTCCACCTTTCCTGTGATAGCTGGGATAATACCCATAAAATCGGCTAAACGAACTGTGGTATGTTTTTCCTTATTGAGCAATGCGCGTCGTTCGGCGGTGCTGACTAAGCTCTCCAACATAGATATGCTCATACGAGCACTCACTCCACTTTTATGGTCAATGTACTCGCTTTGTCGGGCTTCAAAGATGATTTGCTCCAACAAATCATATGCTAAATTTGGGATATTTACACGATCGCTTTGTGCAACATTGATGCGTGCCTCTTGGCTTGAAATCTTCCGAGCAATTGCGATGCTCTCTGGATAATGAGTTAAAATTTGAGATCCAATCCGGTCTTTCAAGGGTGTCACGATACTTCCACGGTTTGTGTAGTCTTCCGGATTTGCGGTGAAGATGAATTGTACATCAAGTGGTAAACGCAATTTGAAACCACGAATTTGAATATCACCTTCTTGCAAAATATTGAATAAGGCAACTTGGATACGAGCTTGTAAATCGGGAATTTCATTAATGACGAAAATACAACGATTCGCTCGTGGAATCATACCGAAATGAATGACCCTGTCATCCGCATAGGAAAGTTTTAAATTGGCCGCCTTGATCGGATCCACATCGCCAATTAAATCGGCAACGGTAACATCAGGTGTCGCTAATTTTTCCGCAAAACGATCATTTCGGTGTAACCAAGCAATGGGCGTTTGGTCGCCATGTTCTTCAATCAAATTGATGGCAAAGCGGGATATGGGATTTAAAGGGTCATCATTGATTTCAGAACCTGCCACATAGGGAATATATTCATCTAACAGATTCACCATTAAACGAGCCAAGCGTGTTTTAGCTTGTCCGCGTAATCCCAACAAGTTAATGTTATGACGCGATAAGATCGCTCGTTCTAACTCAGGAATGACCGAATTTTCAAATCCATGTACACCCTCAAATACCGTCGTTCCGGCCTCCATGTGCTTGATGAGATTATCGCGTAATTCATCTTTGATGGATTTACTTTGGTAGCCTGAAGCCTTTAATTCTCCTAAATTCTTAATCATCTTATTTGAGTCTTTTCTTTCTATTCGTTTCGTAATCTTGAAATATCATTTCCCCTAAGCCACGAAGACCCGTGTAAAACGCTTTTCCTTGGTTGGCTTCCGTGAATTTATCCACAAACTGTTGGAGATAAGGGTCGCGTGCAATCATAAAAGTTGTAATGGGAATATGTAATTTTCTAGCCTGCGCCGCCTGCGTGTAACATTTCTCAGTTACATAAGGATCTAGGCCATTGCTGTTCATGTAATAGGTGCCATCCTTTTCACGCACACAGCTCGGTTTCCCGTCGGTAATCATGAATATCTGTTTATTGGTATTTCGCTTGCGTCGTAAAATATCCATGGCCAACTGCAATCCGGCGACTGTATTGGTGTGGTAAGGTCCTACTTTTAAGTAGGGAATATCTTTGATGGAAATGCTCCAGGCATCGTTTCCGAATACGAGGATGTCGATAGAGTCTTTCGGGTAGCGGGTGGTGATTAATTCTGCCAAAGCCATCGCCACTTTTTTTGCGGGAGTAATCCGATCTTCACCATATAAAATCATCGAGTGGCTGATATCAATCATCAAAACCGTACTCATTTGAGATTTATATTGCGTGTCTTCAACGACTAAATCATCTTCCGTTAATTCAAATTCTCCAATTCCGTGGTTGATTTGCGCGTTTTTAAGGCTTTCAGTCAGGGATATTTTTTCTAAGCTGTCTCCAAAGTGATAGGACCGGAATTC
Organism: Cytophagaceae bacterium; assembly: GCA_024642485.1. Taxonomy (GTDB): domain Bacteria; phylum Bacteroidota; class Bacteroidia; order Cytophagales; family Spirosomataceae; genus Aquirufa. Next base: position 7,277 of record JAHEAY010000065.1, on the reverse strand, counting down.
GCCAGTCAACTCATCGCCTTGGCCTGATGCTTTGGTTTTGTGATTGCCTGCGCCACTTTTATTAAGGTTGCCGAAGATATTTTCTAGGGCCGTTTGTCGGATCGCTCGTTCGGTTTTAGCCGTAATGCCTATTCCAGAACCCCCATTTTCGTCGATTTCCTCTCGGATATAGCCTTTGGCTTTTAAGTCTTCGATGAAATCTTCAATTGTGTAATTTTCATCCGTTAATTCATACTCTTTATCCAATTCACGAAGCCATTCGATGGCTTCATCAAAATCGCCGGAAGTATGCGTGATGAGTTCTTTGAAAATTCCGAAGAGCTTATCAAAAGGCGAAACGCTTTTTTCTTCGAATTCTTTGAAATAAAAACCTTTTTTGCCTGTCATGCTCATGTTCTTCTTAACTCAATAGCGCCTAAATTTGTTCAAATAAAGCCAAATTTATGTCATAAAAAAAGGTGCTCTTTGGGGAGCACCTTTTCCTTATCGATATGGAGATTAAATTCCGAATGCCGATTTAACTGCATCAACGTAATCTAATTTTTCCCATGTAAACAATTCCACTTCTTTCGTAACTTTTTGTCCAGCTGGTCCGTTGAATGTTTTCGTTACGACTTCGTTCTTACGTCCCATGTGGCCATAAGCAGCGGTCTCAGAATAGATCGGGTTACGTAATTTCAAGCGTTGCTCGATGAAGTATGGACGCATATCGAAAATAGCTTCCACTTTACGAGCGATTTCACCGTCTGTTAAGTCAATTTTTGCAGTACCATACGTATCGATGAACAAGCCACATGGTTTTGCAACGCCAATTGCATAAGAAACTTGAACTAATACTTGGTCACATAATCCTGCAGCTACCAAGTTTTTGGCAATGTGACGCGTTGCATAAGCCGCTGAACGGTCAACTTTTGAAGGATCTTTTCCAGAGAATGCACCACCACCGTGCGCACCTTTTCCACCATAAGTATCTACGATGATTTTACGGCCTGTTAAACCTGTATCTCCGTGCGGTCCTCCGATTACAAATTTGCCCGTTGGGTTAATGTGATAAGTAATCGCATCATTGAACAAAGCTTGCAATTCAGGCTTTAATTTCGCCATCACGCGAGGAATAACAATTTCAACGATATCCTTTTTGATTTTGGCTAACATCTCTGCTTCCGTAGCAAAATCATCATGTTGCGTTGAAACTACAATGGTGTCAATACGTTGTGGTGTATGATCGTCACTGTATTCGATCGTTACCTGCGATTTCGCATCTGGACGTAAGTAGCCAATTAAATTAGGCTCATTATTACGAATATATGATAGTTCTTGTAAGATTTTGTGTGCCAAATCCAATGCCAAAGGCATGTAGTTTTCTGTTTCTTTTGTCGCGAAACCAAACATCATTCCTTGGTCACCTGCACCTTGCTCTTCCGGTTTTGCCCGGTCAACACCTTGGTTGATGTCGGCAGATTGCTCATGAATAGCAGATAAAATACCGCAAGAATTAGCTTCAAACATGTATTCAGCTTTGGTATATCCGATTTTACGAATCACTTCACGTGTAATCGCTTGAACATCTAAATAGGTTGTCGTATTTACTTCACCCGCTAAAATGACCTGTCCTGTTGTTACCAAGGTTTCACAAGCAACTTTAGATGTTGGGTCAAAGGCCATGAAATGGTCGATTAACGCATCTGAAATTTGGTCAGCTACTTTATCGGGATGTCCCTCGGATACTGATTCTGAAGTAAATAGATAAGCCATTGATTGTTTCTTTTTATGTTAAAAAATCGTGCAAATTTAAGATTAATATCTCGGGTCGGCAACCATTTATTAGTAAAAGGTTGGCCTTTTGAATACAATTTTGAAGAAGGCTTTCATGAAGGGCCAAGTAGGCACGCTGGTCATTAAGCGCAAATCTTCCCAAATGTTTGTTTGTTCATCCAGGAAGCGAAGCATCGTCTGAGCCGAATTCTTTTGAAACAATTTCTCAAACACCGTGCTACCTTTCACTTGTTGGTCTACCAAGACCTGAATGAAAATGCGGTCAAGTAATATTTTAAATCGTTTTTGATGAACAGCGTGCGTATTCTTGTTGTCCGATTCCAATTGGCCCACCAACTTTTTCAATAGCACTTGAGTCCGTTTAAATGAATATCCTGTACTCGCTTTGACGAAACCACCTGATGTGCCGATTTTAATGATTTTTTGATGCAAGTTTTGCGGGATCGCTACATAATTCATCGGAATAATGCCTTTTTCGCTTCCCTTTATTTCATAGTCATCGTCACTCAAGCCATAATAGGCGAGTAGGTAAGCTTTGATTTGTGCCAAATAGGCCTTCTCATCCAATAATTCACCTGAAAAAAAAGTATGTTCAAACAAGGCATTTCTCGTGCTGGTAGGCAATACATACATGAACTCACAGGCATTCGTAAAGGCAATTCGGAAATCGAATAAGGTTGCTTTGTTAGGATCAAAGAGTGGAAAATTCGTCTCGATGCTAAGTCCTACAAAATGTTGTTTTAGTTCTTTGGGATTTGTTAAATCACAAGGGTAGGGGCTAACGCTGTCAAAAACCTTTTCAGTCGCTTCGAAACGTCCTTTATCCGTAAGCACTTGAGCAAATTTCCCCTGGTAGTTAAAACCTTCAATTTTCGCCTGAATGAATTCGAATTTAGGGTTATGCTGAAGCTTTTCCTGAATTGCTTTCGTCCAGGTACCACTATCAATTTTCCGATAAACAAAGGGGGCAATTGTTAAATTGAGATTTTTGTTGGCAAAGGAATTAACTTCTAATTGTCCCCAACTATGTTCCGCAAAAACATCAAAAGGATGTGCTTCATCGCTCCAATAACTCCATGTTTTGGTTGCTTCATTACCCTGATCCAGGATTAAAATGCGCTCATATGTGAGCGAACTTTCGGATAAGTAATAAGCGAGTGAAAGTCCCGCCATACCCCCACCAGCGATGATGTAGGTATATTGTTTGGGATTTTCAATCGCTTCGTTAATCATTAGATATGTCTTTCAGCATGGTAGCTAGAGCGTACCAATGCCCCAGATTCTACATAAGCTAAGCCACGCTTTAGGCCCTCTTCTTTGTACATGGCAAATTTGTCGGGGTGTATCCATTCGATCACCTCATGGTGCATTTTCGTAGGCTGTAAATATTGCCCTAAGGTTAATACATCCAATCCATTCGCTACTAAATCATCCATTGCTTGGAATACCTCCTCTTGGGTTTCACCTAAACCTAGCATGATGCCCGATTTATTCCGTTTTCCAAATTCTTTCGTGCGTTTGATTTGTTCTAAACTACGTTCGTATTTTGCTTGTGGACGAACATAACGGTATAAACGTGCAACAGTTTCCATGTTGTGAGAAACCACTTCTTGTCCCCCTTCAATCATACGAATTAATGCATCCCAATTTGCCTTAACATCCGGAATTAAAGTCTCAATCGTCGTTGCAGGTGTCGTTTCCTTCACGGCTCGAACGGTTTGGTACCAAATTTCAGCACCTTTATCTTTTAGTTCATCGCGGTTAACCGATGTGATTACCGCATGTTTTACTTGCATCAAACGGATGGCCTCTGCTACTCGACGAGGTTCGTCTTCGTCATATTCTTGCGGTCTGCCAGTAGCCACCGCGCAAAACGTACATGATCGCGTACAAACATTCCCTAAAATCATGAAGGTAGCAGTGCCTTCGCCCCAGCATTCGCCCATGTTTGGGCAATTTCCAGATTGGCAAATGGTATGCAATTTATATTCATCCACGAGTTTACGCACCTTTGTATAACTTTCACCAATAGGTAATTTGACACGAAGCCAATCAGGTTTACGATTTGCAGGTACGGGATTTACTTGAGGTAATTCAATCATTTGATAGGCGTTTTAATGACTCTTTCCAAAGAAAAATGTCAGGTATCCGGTCGTATAAACACAGCGACCCTCGGTTTGGTTTAACATTTCGATTGGTTTTGTAAAATAATCCAAACAAAATCCGAGCTCCAAGCTCATGTGATTTTGCTTAAAGGATTCCAATTCAAGGTTTAAAGCAGATTTTACGTGCCATCCGGGTACAGGCTTGACTTCTGAAAATCCATTTAAAAAACTCGCATCGCCGATGATAAATGCCTTAGGATAGGAATTGTCTAAGGTTTTAGCATAAGGTACGGCTAAGGTTGTCGTTTGTGTGGTGGCAGTATTTGTGTAAGAAATATCAACGTAATAAGGCTTCTGCAATCCAATACTAGGCCCTGTAGTGAAAATTCCTTTTAACGCGGGCCCTCCCTCTGCAGATTTCTGTAATAAAGTCCATCTTCGTCCGTATTCCGGGCGGATAACAATTAATTGATTGAGTTTACCTTCGATATAAGACCGACCATTGTATGAATAGGGGGAGGTGAATTCCCGATAATCCTTGATGATGTCTGCATCGATTTGGGCAAATGATTGGCTTTTACCTTCATTTAACCAATATCTTCGGAAACTAAATCCGCCAATAATTCCTGAATTTGTTGTCGTACTAATTCCGATTGCCCAGGTACTCGTTAGTTTCTCTGAGGGCAGTTTCGTTTGCTTACTAGGCGTTTGTTTGCTCGGTATTTGCAGGGTACTTTCTGCCGACGTCGATTTCCTTTGGGCCCATGAGCTCAAGGAAATAAATAGGCAAGAAAGAAAGAAGCAGTACCGCATATTTTTTTACAAAAAAGGTTTGATTTCATCCATGGCAATGTCCCAATGGGTTGCCGAATAGCTGCATTTTCCATGGTTAATCACCAAGACTTGTGGCGATTGATGTTCCACACCAAATTTTTCAGCAATAGCCCCAGAAATAGGACGATATGCAATTAAATCAAGGTAATAAGCCGGGCTTTCTTCCGCATCCCAAGCGCGTTCTAAACGACTTAAAGCCGTAGAAGAAATGGAGCAGCGGGTGCTATGTTTGAAGATCAAGGTAGGCTTCGTTTCCGAAAGCTGAACAATTTCTTCGAGTTGGGCTTCAGTAGTTAGGGGAATCCATTGCATTTGTTGAGGCAGATTGCTGCTTATTTAGTAATTTTATTGATTCAACTTCAAATTTAGTAAAAACTTGATAGTTTGCTTGTATTCTTTTGCCTTGTTTTTATACCGACAATTAGTCAGGCTTGTTTCCTATGTGAAACCTAAAGCTCAATTGTGGAATGAAGGGCAAAATATGGTTTGGGAAGGCTTGGAAATAGCATTGTCGGGAAATAATCGGCCAGTAGCATGGTTTCATACTGCCTCATTAGGTGAATATGAACAGGGGAAACCCGTCATGGAAGCTTATCGTGCTCAATATCCGGATCATTTTATCTTGGTAACTTTTTTTTCGCCTTCGGGATACGAGGTACGGAAAAATGCCAAAGATGTTGATTACGTCAGTTATTTACCCTTAGATGGAGCTCGCTCGAGCGAACGTTTTCTGAATCTTGTGAAACCGAATGTGGCAATATTTGTCAAATATGAATTATGGTATTTTTATTTGCGTGGACTTCGGAAGCGAAGCATTCCTACGATTTTGATTTCAGCCATATTTCGACCAAATCAAGTGTTTTTTACTTGGTATGGTGGTTTTTTTCGTTCACTATTAACATGCTTTACCCAAATTTTTGTGCAGGATGCGTCCTCGAAGGCTTTGTTGGATGGAATAGGGTTGGAACACGTTCAAGTAGGTGGAGATACCCGATTCGACCGTGTGGTGCAGCATTTGCGTCAACCAAAACCCTGGCCGGTGTTAGATCAGTTTGTTAATAATCAGGCTTTTATGGTGCTTGGGTCTGTTTGGCAGGCCGATATGGATGTCTTGATTCCGTTAATTAATTCGAAAGAATTTCCGTTTCAATGGGTCATTGTTCCACATGAAATTCATGCAGATGAAATGAAACGATGGGAATCTGAGATTCAATTACCCGTTCAATATTCAAAAAATGTGGCCGTTTCTGGGGCGCAAGTTTTGATTGTCAATGAAGTGGGTTATTTAGCGCAGATATACCGAGGAGCTTCTTTTGCTTATATCGGAGGAGCCTTTGGTGCTGGATTGCACAATACCTTGGAGGCGAGTGTGTATGGGCCAACGGTTTTTTTGGGCAATAAAAATTACACTAAATTTAAAGAAGCGCGCGATTTGGTTGAATTTGGTTTGGCCTATCCGATTGAAGATACAGCAAGCCTGAAGAACAAAATGCATGAGATTTATGATGCCGAAGACGTGTTTGTGAATAAACAAGTTCAGGCACGTACATTTGTAGCACTTCAGGCTGGGGCAACACAAAAAATTATGAATTACCTGAACGAAAAGCCATGGAATTAAATAAAGGTCTCATCATGCGATCAACGGGTTCCTGGTATGAAATTCGTTCGGAATCGGGGAAGGTTTTTGCCGGCCGACTGAAAGGTAAGTTCAAATTAAAAGGTCCGAAAACATCGAATCCCATTGCGGTAGGGGATCATGTTTTGTATGCCGTGGAAGATGCAGCAAATGAGACGGTGGTGATTGAAGAGATTCTTCCTCGGACCAATTACATTATTCGGAAGTCGGTGCATAAGACCGCGCAAGGACAACTGATGGCGGCAAATGTTGACCAAGCGATTTTCGTGATGACCCTGAAATCCCCGAAAACATCCTTAGGCTTTTTGGATCGATTTTTGGTAACTGCGGAGGCTTTCCGTATTCCGGTTCAAATTGTATTCAATAAAATGGATCTACTCACAGAAGCTGAACAAGATCAGGTGTTTGAATATGCCGCATTATATCAAGAACTAGGATATGGCATCTTGTTTACCTCCATTCCGGCGAATCAAGGCGTGGAAGAATTTAAAGCCATTTTTCAGAACAAGGTTTCCTTATTGGCAGGCCATTCTGGGGTAGGGAAATCCAGTTTAATGAATTTAGTCGCTCCGGGATTACAAATTAAGACCAAAGAGATTTCGGATTTTGCCCAAAAAGGGGTTCATACGACAACCTATTCTACCATGTGGGAAATGAATCCGGGGACCTATTTGATTGATAGTCCAGGGATCAACGAGATGGGTGTGTTTGAAATGGAAAAATCGGAATTAGCGCATTATTTCCCAGAAATGCGCGAGCTATTGGGTGAATGTAAATTTAATAATTGCCTGCATTTATCAGAACCAGCATGCGCGGTTCGAAAGGCCGTGGATGAAGGTGAAATCGCGACGAGTCGCTATTTAAGTTATTTGAGTATTTTCGACAATGAAGACAACAGACGCTAAGTTATGGGGGATTGATTTGGG
>JAHEAY010000138.1 GCA_024642485.1 Cytophagaceae bacterium | reverse complement strand
TTCCAAGGCTACAATTCCATTTTTATTCAACTCATCTTTGGAAATGAAATTATTCCCATTCGAAAATGTCAAAGCAATGAAAATAACCACACCGGTGATGACGTTAACGATAACCCCACCCAACATAACGATAAGTCGTTGGTAAGCAGGCTTCGCCCGAAATTCCCAAGGTTCAGGTTCTTTCGCTAAAGTCGCGGCGTCCTGTGTTTCATCAATCATCCCGGCAATCGAGACATAGCCTCCAAGTGGAAACCAACCCAAACCGTATTCGGTATCGCCCACTTTTTTCTTAAACAAAGCGAAATTCAAAACCGTTGGGATAGGGAATAAAAAATCAAAAAACAGATAAAATTTATCCACACGCATCTTAAACCATTTGGCCGTAATGAAGTGACCAAATTCGTGTAATGTCACCAAAATCGACAGCCCCAAGATTAGCTGTCCTGCCATAATCAAACCTTCCATACCTTATTTATTTTGCTTTTTAACCCACATTTGGGCCATTTCTCTCGTTAATTTATCTGTTGTAATATAGTCCTCTAAGCTTGGATTAAGCAAAAAAGTTCCCTTCGCCATGCAATCCGCTAGTAAATCGGACATAGCTAAAAAGCCAATTTCATCTTTCAAAAATGCATCCACCGCTACTTCATTGGCGGCATTCAAAATACAGGGCATATTTCCTCCCTGATCCAAGGCTTGGAATGCCAGTCCCAAATTCCGAAATGTCTCCATATCCGGCTGTTCAAATGTCAACGAAGCAAAATCCCGAAAATCAAAGCGAGGGAAATTGGCCTGCATACGATTCGGATAACCCAACGCAAACTGAATTGGCAATTTCATGTCGGGTAATCCCAACTGAGCCTTTATTGACCCATCTTCAAATTGCACCAAGGAATGAACAATGGATTGCGGATGTACCACCACATCGATTTGAGAAGCTTTCACATCGAACAACCAAGCCGCCTCAATAACTTCTAAACCCTTATTCATCAAACTAGCCGAGTCGATCGTAATCTTCGCTCCCATCGACCAATTTGGATGTTTTAATGCCTGAGCCCGGGTTACTTGCTCCAAATCCGCACGTTTCTTCCCACGAAAAGGTCCACCCGATGCGGTTAAAATAACTTTCTCAATGGGATTGTGTGACTCGCCCATGAGGCACTGAAATATTGCTGAATGTTCTGAATCCACAGGCAAAATAGGAACACCCATTTCGCGCGCCAAAGGCATAATCAATGATCCAGCAACTACAAGCGTTTCTTTATTGGCCAGTGCAATCGGCTTTCCTGCTTTAATCGCTTTCACGGTAGGCAATAAACCTGCGTAACCCACCAAAGCGGTCAACACGACATCGACATTATCCAAGCAAACTACTTCTTGTAAAGCTTCTGCTCCGGCTAAAACAGTAATACTAGAGCCGGAAAGCGCCTTTTTAACGAATTCATATTTTTGCTCATCCCCAATCACCACATGGCTAGGTTCGAATTGCAAGGCTTGTTCAATTAATAAATCTGCATTCGATTGCGCAGTTAATACGGACACTGAAAATGCCGCAGGATGTTGCAAAATCACATCCAATGCTTGTGTCCCGATGGAACCCGTCGAACCTAAAATCGCTATTCTTTTCATCCGAGCATCGCCATTATTTGTTGAATAAATTCAATCCACGTAGAAGGTCTAGTCAGCGTAATAAATAGCACACCAAAAAGTCCCCCATATAAATGCGCAGAATGATTCACATAATCGCGTCCTCTACGATCCATCGCAATGGAATACCAAGTAAATAAACCAGCATAGATGAAACCGGGAATTCCCACCACACCAAACAGGTAAATCTTCTCAGTCGGAAAGAACATAATCCCCGCGAAAATAACCGCCGAAACAGCTCCCGAAGCTCCCAAAGAATTAAAATAATGGTTATTTCGATGCTTGAAATACGTTGGCAAATCGGCAACGAGTATCGCTAGTAAATAGAATACCACATAAACATATCCCCCAATTCCTGGAAATATGATGGAGAAAATATACTCTAGTTGGGTTCCAAAAAAGTAAAAGGAAAACAAATTAAAGAACAAATGGGTGAAGTCGGCATGAATAAACCCCGACGTAAAGAACCGCCAATATTCCTGTTTTTTGTTGATTCGATAAGGCGACATCGTCATCGCATCCATCCAAGCAGGCTTTTGCCAAGCAAGGAGCGAAATGCCGACCGTAACAGCCATAATCAAAAAACTGAGTGAATTTGAATTCCCCATGAAAATCGGGCAAAGCCCTTTAAAATTTAGCCTACAAAACTACATTAAACTTCCCGATCAACCAACCCTGACAAAAATTTACCAAGGGCTTCTTTTTGCGCTGCTTGCAGGTTTAATTGATCTATCGACAGAAATGCCTGATCAAAATACTGATTAATTTTCGCCTCAGTCTCCTTGCGAATTCCTAAGTTGGTGTAAAGCTGCGTGACCGCGGCCACTTTTTCAACGGGGTTCGGGTTTTCCATGGCTAACCAAGCTTGCAATTGCTGAAGGTCATCCCCCTCCGCTGTTTCCAAGGCACGTATTAGCAAATAAGTTTTCTTGTTGGCCAAAATATCGCCTCCCACTTGCTTTCCAAATTTCTCAGGATCCCCATAAACATCGAGCAAATCATCTTTCAATTGAAATCCTAAACCGATACATTCTCCGATCTCGTAAAGTATTCGAGCTTTTTCTGCTTCAACACCTGCCAAAATACCCCCCATTTCCATGGATAAACCAATCAAAACAGATGTCTTTAATCGAATCATTTCGATGTATTCCTCGACGCTAACTTCAGACCGACTTTCGAAATTCATGTCCATTTGTTGGCCTTCACACACTTCCGCCGCCGTCCGATTAAACCGCAATAAAAGGTGCTGAAATTCAGCTAAAGAAAGATGTTGGCATTGATTCAAATATTGATAGGCATTCACGAGCATCACATCACCTGATAGAATCGCGATGTTATCGTTCCATTTTTCATGAACGGTTTGCTTACCCCGACGAAGCGGAGCCTTGTCCATGATATCATCATGCATCAAGGTGAAATTGTGAAAAATCTCAATCGAAAGTGCCGTAGAAACAACCTTTTCCCAATCTGTCTTGAACAGAGAATATGACAACAAACAAAGCACCGGACGAATACGTTTGCCTCCTAATTGCATTAAATAACGAATAGGCTCATAGAGTTCTACAGGCGCTTCCCCTAAACGTTGTTGTTTAATTTCAGCTTCGAGTGCGGGCAAAAAATGTTGTATCATAATTATCGATCTACTTCGCCCATGACTAAATCCATGGAACCAATGATAGCCACCAAATCGGCTAAATAAGCACCTTTTGCCAAATCAGGAATCACCGACAAATGGTGAAAGGAACATGCGCGCACTTTCATTCGCATCGGGATATCTGATTTGCCATCGGCACGTATGTAAAACCCTAATTCCCCTTTCGGGTTTTCAGCTCGGGCATAAATATCTTGCGCGGCAGGTCTAATTTTCTTAGGAACAAATTCTTGAGGGTCGAATGCTTTCGTTCGGGCGTGTTCGCCCGTTAATGCCGACAAACACTGTTCGATGATTCGAATTGACTCAATGCATTCGAGAACACGCACGTGGTTACGATCCCAGCAGTCGCCCGTTTGGCCTTTTAAACCTTCACCAA
>JAHEAY010000063.1 GCA_024642485.1 Cytophagaceae bacterium | reverse complement strand
GCGGAAAAGGCATGTACGGCCATTTCGTTCACGAAGCCGTTGTTGCCGCTGGTGAAAAAGAGTCCGGCATCACCATCCATTATGTGAACGAACATTATGACGAAGGTGCGATCATCTTCCAAAGTTCTTTCCCGGTGTTGCCAAGTGACACTCCGGAAGATGTAGCGAAAAAAGGGCAGGTACTAGAGCATCGGGATTTTCCGAAGGTTATCGAATCACTTGTATTACCAACCACCGCCTAACACCCGGTACAATTGAATCGCGTGCATCCAACGCTTTCTAGAGATTTCCAACAATTCCAATTCTGAACGCAAGGCATTTTGTTGGGCAGTTAACACTTCCAGATAACTGGCATTAGCAGTCAAAAACAAAGTCCCTACCGTATTAATGGCTCCTTTGGTCAGTAATACCTCACGCTCTTTCAACTGATTTTGTCTTTGTAAATAACCCAAGGATTTAACCTGCGTATCCCATTCCAAGTAACCTTTAATCAAAGCATTTTGATAGGCCAAATCTTGTGACTTCCATTGCGCATCAGCACGAAGTATGTCAGCTGTTATCGCTGAACGATTCAACCAGGGTGTCGTAATTCCGCCCAATAACTGATAGGCCATGGATGCCGGTAATTGAAATAAATACGCAGGCTGAAACCCCTGCACACCTAAGACTCCGGATAAAACTACCGACGGTTTAAGCGCCAACTTGGCACTTTCTTTAGACTCGAAAGCCGCGGATAAATTCAATTTTGCTTGACGAATATCTGGTCGATTTTCTAATTGATCAATCTTCACATGGGCAAACATCGTGCTATCCAAGGCACATTGAAAAGGATAAGATGAGCGCTTAATTTTGGCACCTGGCTTATTCAAATAATATCTTATCTGATTTTCAAGCACTGTTATTTGTTGCAACACATCCCCTTCTTGCGCACGGGAATTCAACAACTGCGCCTCTAATTGTTGGACTGCCGATTCATTCACTGTACCAGCTTCTTTTTGAACTTGGACCAACTCAAACGCTTTCCGTTGAATGGAAATATTCGTTTTCAAAATCTCCAATTCCTGATCCAACGAAACCAATTGGCCATATGCATTGGCAACTTCCGAAACTAAGGAGGTAATCAACCATTGTTGGCCCGACTCAGTCGCTAAATACCTCAAGGCACTGGCCTTTTTTCGTTTGGCTAATTTTCCCCAGATGTCCCATTCCCAACTTGCTTGCATGCCAATAAGTATATCGGGAAGATTTTCGGGGATAATTTGATCTTTACTGATGTTGGGCGAAAACTGCGTATCATAATTTCCTACCCCATCCATCGTGTATTTACCAAAACGTTTCAAACTGGGTTGAATGACACCAGCTGCCATGGGCTTCCGTAATCCCCGTTGATTCGCAAAATCAGCACGCGACATCGCCATTTCTAAAAAACCAATTTTAATATCATTGCTCCGTAATAAAACCGAATCAATGAGTTGGACCAATAAACTATCGCGCTTCCAACAAGCTTGAACATCAGAAACAGAAGCTTGTTCATCGTTTTGGCGATAATTTGCTAAATCCGCATCCACACGATTTTGGAGACGCAAATTTGATTGGCATGAGCTAACAGCTAAAACCAAAAGTATAATCCAAAATTTATTTTTCATTTTTTGACCATTTAGCCGAAAGTGTTGCGAATACCACATACAAGCCCGGAATAACTAATAAACCACCTACTGTACCCAAAATCATTCCTCCAGCAGAAGCAGTACCAATGGTACGGTTCCCAATTGCTCCTGCACCCGAAGCCAGCATCAATGGAATTAAACCTGCCACAAATGCGAATGAGGTCATCAAGATGGGGCGTAAACGCGAGAAGGCTCCTTCTTTAGCCGCTTCAATAATGGAGGCCCCTTCTTTCTGTTTCGCAATCGCGAATTCAACGATCAGTATCGCATTTTTACCTAACAAACCAATCAACATCACCAATGCAACCTGAGCATAAATGTTGTTTTGTAAGCCGAACATATATAAGAAAGCATAAGTCCCCATCGCCCCCATGGGCAAGAAAAGTAATACCGGAAAAGGTAACAAGAAAGACTCATACTGAGCCGCCAATAACAAATAGACAAACAGCAAACAGATGGCAAAAATGAATACTGCCTGGTTGCCCGCCAAGTCTTCCTCTCTAGTCATTCCTGACCATTCCAGTGTATAACCGCGAGGTAAACTTTTTTGAGCCTCCGCACGTATAAGATCCAACACCGCCCCTGAGCTAAAGCCTGGCGCTGGCTCACCATTGACCATAGCTGAGGTGAACATATTGTAGCGGGTAAATTGTTCTGGACCATATACTCGCTTCATCTTCACAAATGAAGAATATGGGACCATTTCTCCTGATTTGTTTTTGGCGTAAAACCTCAAAACATCATCTGGATGAGCCCGGTAACGTGGATCTACTTGCACCATCACTTTATACATCTGACCAAAACGAATGAAATTCGTCGCATAAAAACTACCCAATAAGGTTTGTAAGTTGTCCATTGCGGGTAAAATATTCACCCCTTTTTGCGCCGCAGCCTCTTGATCTATCTCCAACATATACTGTGGAAAACTTGGATCAAAACTGGAAAAGGTATTTTGAATTTCAGGAGCCTCATTGAGTTTTTTGGCAAAATTAGTTGAGACTGCCGCTAATTTTTGTAAATCTCCGGAACCACTTCGATCTTGAATTCTAAATTCAAAACCCGAAGCATTACCAAATCCCGGAACAGCTGGCGGTGGGAAAAACTGAATGCTTGCATCTTTAATTCCACTTGTTTTCGAACGAATGATCTCCGTCAATTCATCCACAGTCTCCTTGCGTTCCTCCCAAGGCTTTAAGGTAATAATACCTGTCCCATACGAAGCACCTGAACCATCCGTCAACAAACTGAATCCTGCTAATGTAGAAAATGATTCAATGGCATCTACTCCTTTGATTGATTTAAAAACCTGATCCATGACCCCTTCTGTTCGCTCCAAAGTTGCTCCAGCTGGAGTTGTAGCATTCACATACAAAGTACCTTGATCTTCCGATGGGATAAATCCGCTAGGTACGATACCCGATAAAACTACTGTGCCGACTACAGAGCCAAGCAAAATCAACCACATGAATACGCGCTTGGTAATTAAAGCACCTACCCAATTGAGGTATTTTTGTGCAACCTGATCATAACGATAATTGAACGCATGGAAGAATTTTCCCAACCAATTCTTTTGGTTATGTTCTGGTTTTTTCAACAACAACACACATAGTGCTGGTGTTAGTGTCAAAGCGGTTAGACCGGATAAAGCAATCGATATTGCCATCGTCACAGAAAACTGTCGGAAGAACACGCCTATAGGTCCCGAAAGAAATGCCACGGGAACAAACACCGCCCCCATGACCAAGGTAATAGCTAAAATCGCTCCAGAAATTTCATGCATCGCCTCTTGGGTGGCAGCCAAAACAGGCATATCTTTCTCTTCCATTTTAGCATGAACGGCCTCGACGACCACAATCGCGTTATCCACTACGATACCGATAGCTAATACCAGTGAAAATAAGGTCAATAAGTTGATAGAAAACCCAAAAGCCAACATGAACGTAAAAGTTCCCACTAACGATACGGGTACAGCTATAATAGGCACCAAAGTCGCGCGCCAATCTTGCAAGAAGATAAATACCACTAAAGCCACAAGCAAAAAGGCTTCTAATAAGGTTTTGATAACTTCGTGAATCGAAGCATCTAAGAAACGTGAGACGTCATACGAAATAGTAAAACCCATGCCCGGCGGAAAAGTTGTCGTTTTCAATTCTGCCAAACGTTTTTTCACATTATCAATCACTTCAGCAGCATTTGAACCAGGCCTTTGTTTTAATAAAATCGCAGCAGACGGACGGCCGTTCTCTTTTGAAAGCACATCATAATCTAACGAACCGAACTCCACATCTGCTAAATCCTTCAAACGTAAAATTTGACCTGTTTCAGAGGCTTTTATGACTAAATTCTCATAATCTGAAACTTGTGTAAACTTTCCCGTATAGCGCATGACATATTGCAACGCTTGAGGGTGTTTACCTGAACTCTCACCAATTTTACCTGGAGCAGCCTCTACGTTTTGATTTCGAAGCGCTTGAATGACATCATCAGCAGAAAGCTTGTAGGCAAACAGGCGATCCGGTTGCAACCAAATACGCATCGCATATTCTCGTTGACCCATAATATCAGCAAAGCCCACCCCATCAATTCGTTTTAATTCTGGAAGTACGTTGATATCCGCAAAATTGTAAATAAACTTCTCGTCAATTTCCTTATCATCACTTAAAAGATTCACGTACAAAAGCATACTATTCACCTCTTTTTCAGTAATCACACCTGCCTTGATAACCTCTTCAGGTAACTCATCGAGCACAGTTTGGACACGCGTTTGCACGTTGACCGCCGCCACATCAGGATCCGTCCCTACTTCAAAATACACTTGAATAATACTCGTTCCATCATTCCCTGAAACCGAAGTCATGTAGGTCATCCCCGCTACGCCATTAATGGCACGTTCGAGTGGTGTTACGACAGCTTTGGCACAAACTTCAGCATTCGCTCCTGTATATTTCGTTGTGACAGTAACTGCAGGTGGCACAATATCAGGAAACTGGGTAATGGGCAGTTGATTCATTGCGATAACACCCAAAATCAAAATAAATATCGATACAACGATCGATAAAACCGGTCGTGTTATAAATTGTTGTACCATATTAAAGTTCTTTATATTCGTTTAATAATTGACGCATTGGCTTGAATTTCGACTTGATTTTTTGACCTTGTTTTACCAATTGAATACCTTCTATCAGCACGGTATCTTGAGCACTAAATCCGCTTTTCACTAAATAAAAATGAGGGATACGAATATCAGGAATGATTCCTTTCATTTTCACATTACCCGAAGCGTCCTTGACAAACACATAGCTTTTTTCTTGAATTTCAAACACCGATTTCTGAGGAATTGCCCAATATCCTTTTACATTTTTAGGTAATTGAACTTTTCCCGAAGCACCATGTCGCAATAATTTATTGGGATTTGCGAAGCGAGCCCGAAAGGCAATATTTCCCGTATTTTTATCAAATTCCCCCTCGATTGTTTCCACAATACCCTTCTCTGAATAGGTCTCCCCATTCGCCAAAAGCAATTCAACCGCTGAAGCTTTATTTACCCCACCTTTTAAGCTAAAAGCTAAATATTCCTGTTCTGACACATTAAAATAGGCAAATACACTTTGGTTGTCGGATAAAGTTGTCAACAACGTTCCTTCATCAACAAGGCTACCTCGCTTAAAGGGCAAACGATCCACAACGCCATCAAAAGGCGCACGAATATTCGAATGTTCAACTTTGAGTTCGGCCGCACGTACATGTGCTTGGGCCTCCTCGCGTTTAGCCTTTAATCCATCCACTTTCGCCAATGAAATAGCTAATTGATTTTTTGAAATGACATTTTTATCCACCAACAATCGGGTATTAACTAAAGTCAATTCCTCCGCTTTTAACTCTGCGGAGGCTTGACTTAAAACTGCTTTTGCTCTAGCTAGATCAGCTACATATTCTTGGCTATTAATGGTAAACATGATTTGTCCTTTTTTGACTTGTTTACCTTCATCCACAAAGATGCGATCTAAATAGCCTTTAACCCGCGCGCGAATTTCAACATTTTGAATAGCATGAATATCAGCAACGAATTCTTGCTGAATGGTCGTATCAACCGAAATAGGTGTCGAAACTTCGAGTGTTTGAATTTCGACAGTTTCCACTTTTTTAGCTGAACATGCACTAAGCAATAGCAATCCGAATAGGTATTTTTTCATGTGTAAACTAATTTGGTTTTCCTTCATGTTGTTTATATGATGGCAATTTGGCTTTCGTTTTTGATGTGTCAACCCAATCAATATTAGGTCTATTTTTTTTGTATTTAGGTGTTTGATCCGATGGCTGCAATTGTTTTTCTTCAACACTTTTTTCCACAAACACCTTTTCTGTTAATGCCCTGTTTATCTGGTTTTTATAATGTTTCCCCTGAGCGATTCCTACAAAAGTTAAGCAGACAAACACAGACGCATAGGCGAACGTTTGCATGATTCACATTTTTAATGCCTTATTAGGCATTGTTACAAGAAAATTTTATGATTTTGTTTCAATAATGCATGCGAGAATTACGCCATGCGGGGAGGGGGACTCACTTGCTCCAAGAGCACATGTAACAAGGCTGCATCTGAAAAAGCAACGATTGAATTATTAATGCGTTTACCCGAAAACTCCGGCAAATATTCTAAACCGGATGAGGCAAAATGCCACAAATCTTCAGCAGCATCTTCCTCTTCTAAATTTATATCAGCATCACAAGTAATTGAATTTGCATCACGATAAGAATCAATACAAAAGTTGATTCCATCTTTTGAAAGCAAACAAATTACCAACAAGAAATAAATAATAATTCCTTTTAGCATGCCTATTATTTAACCTCTTCATAGGGAACATAGTCCCCTTCAATATGATCCGACTTCGCTTTCTGTTTTGGCGGAACATAATCCACATCGATTGTGCCTTCTTTACGTGCTTTCGATTGTTGCTGATTACGAATATCCTGTTCAGACATCTTTCTGTGCACTTGCGTGATCACATAACCCTTCATCAAAAACTTGATTAAGGGCCAAATGATATAATAAATCAGAAAAATTAAGCCTAATATTTTTAACATAGTCTATTAACGACTTAAATATAAATTACGTTCCCCGTAAACCTTGCGGAAGAAATCATCTTTCAAATCATCAATGAAGTAAATTGCTTCACCCGTCGATTTCATCTCAGGTCCTAATTCCATATTCACATTCGGGAATTTAGAGAACGAGAATACCGGAATCTTTATTGCATAACCTTTCTTCACGGGCTGGAAATTAAAGTCTTTCACCTTCTTATCTCCCAACATCACCTTGGTTGCATAATTCACATATGGTTCTTGGTATGCTTTGCAAATAAATGGTACCGTACGTGACGCACGTGGATTCGCTTCAATGATGTAAACAACTTCATCTTTCACCGCAAACTGAATATTCAACAAGCCTTTGGTTTTCAAAGCCACCGCGATTTTGCGCGTATGGTCTTCGATTTGCTTGATAACATTGTCCGATAAATCAAATGGAGGCAATACGGAATGAGAATCACCTGAGTGAATTCCTGCTGGTTCAATGTGCTCCATCATACCGATGATATACACGTCTTCTCCATCGCAAATCGCATCCGCCTCTGCTTCTATCGCATTCTCTAAGAAATGATCCAATAGAATCTTATTTCCTGGAATATCGCGTAAAATATCAACTACGTGTTGCTCCAATTCTTGCTCGTTGATCACAATTTTCATTGACTGACCACCCAATACATAGGAAGGGCGAACCAATAACGGATACCCTAATTCACGACCTAAAGCGACTGCATTATCTGCATCTTCACAAACACCAAACTTCGGATAAGGAATTTCCAAGTCTTTCAATAAGCTTGAGAATGCTCCGCGATCTTCCGCCAAATCCAAGGCTTCATATGAAGTACCAATGATTTTAATGCCGTATTTCGATAATTTTTCAGCCAATTTCAAAGCCGTCTGGCCTCCTAATTGAACGATAACCCCTTCCGGTTTCTCATGCTGAATGATGTCATATACATGCTCCCAGAACACAGGCTCAAAGTATAATTTATCCGCAATATCAAAGTCGGTAGACACCGTCTCAGGATTCGAGTTAATCATAATCGTTTCATAACCCGCTTCTTTCGCAGCCAATACCCCATGCACACATGAGTAGTCAAATTCAATTCCCTGACCGATCCGGTTGGGCCCTGAACCTAACACAACTACTTTTTTCTTTGTCGTTACCTGCGATTCATTATCCAACACATCCGTTCCCACTTGACCGAAAGTCGAGTAGTAATACGGTGTCTTCGCTTCAAATTCCGCCGCACAAGTATCTACACATTTGTAAATACGTTTGATACCCATCGCATTACGTTTGTCGTAAACCTCTGATTCAAGGCAACGTAACGTATGTGCAATTTGGCGATCAGCAAAACCTTTATGCTTCGCTTCTTCCAATAATTCTTTAGGAATATTTGAAATCGTATACTTCTCTATCTCACGTTCTACACGCACCAAATCTTCAATTTGATTCAAGAACCATTTGTCGATTTTCGTTGCTTGCTGAATCGTTTTGAATGAAATACCCATTTTAAAGGCATCGTAGATATGGAACAAACGATTCCATGATGGATTTGCCAACGAATGCATAATCGCATCTTGATCGCGCAATTCCTTACCATCCGCTCCCATACCATTACGCTTAATCTCTAAAGATTGACACGCTTTTTGTAAGGCTTCTTGGAAATTGCGTCCGATACCCATGGTCTCCCCCACCGACTTCATTTGAAGTCCTAAGGTACGGTCAGAGCCTTTAAATTTATCAAAGTTCCAACGTGGAACTTTCACAATCACATAATCCAAAGCCGGCTCAAAATACGCCGAAGTTGTACCCGTAATTGCATTTGTTAATTCATCTAAATTATAACCAATCGCCATTTTCGCAGCAATCTTTGCGATCGGATATCCCGTTGCTTTCGATGCAAGCGCAGACGAACGTGATACACGAGGGTTAATTTCAATGGCAATAATTTCATCCGTTTCAGGATTCAATGAGAATTGTACGTTACAACCTCCCGCAAATTGACCAATAGCATCCATCATCTTGATAGCCATGTCACGCATGCGTTGGTAAATCGTATCCGGCAAAGTCATTGCAGGAGCGACCGTAATGGAATCACCTGTGTGAATACCCATCGGATCAAAGTTCTCAATCGAACAGATGATAATAACGTTTCCTAAATTGTCACGCAATAATTCTAATTCGTATTCTTTCCAACCCATGATGGATTGCTCTACTAATACCTCATGCGTAGGCGAAGCATGTAAACCTTTATTCAAAGCTGCATCGAAATCTTTGGGATCATGCACAAATCCACCACCCGTTCCCCCTAAAGTAAACGAAGGACGAATTACTAAAGGAAATCCCGTCTCTTGAGCAATCTCTTTTCCTTCCAGGAATGAACGTGCCGTACGGCCTTTACAAACACCAACCCCAATTTCCAACATCTTCAAACGGAACTTCTCACGATCTTCCGTCGTCTCAATCGCCGCAATATCAACACCGATAATCCGAACACCATATTTCTCCCAAATCCCTGCCGCATCACAGTCGATCGCCAAGTTCAAGGCCGTTTGACCACCCATTGTAGGCAAAACCGCATCAATCTTGTGATTTTCCAAAATGTGAATAATCGAAGCCTTCTCTAAAGGTTTCAAGTACACATGATCCGCATTCATCGGATCCGTCATGATGGTTGCCGGATTTGAGTTGATCAAGATTACTTCAATCCCCTCCTCCCGTAAGGAACGAGCGGCTTGAGAACCAGAATAATCAAATTCACAGGCTTGACCAATGACAATAGGACCAGAACCAATAATTAGGACAGATTTAATCGACGAATCTTTAGGCACGAGATGGTATAATTTTAAGAGTAATGATTAGCAATTTGTGAGCTCTTAACACTAGGCTCAAAAATTGTACAAAATTAGGGCTTTACACCCGAAAAGTGAAGCGTTTTTTAAAATAAAATTCTCGAAGACAATCCAGCCAAAAAATCCCTTATTTTTGACAATTAAAACCTAAAATCGTGCTAAAAATCTTGGTGGCCTTCGATGAAAATCGGGTAATTGGAAAAAACAATACGTTGATTTGGCACCTACCTGCCGACTTGAAGCGTTTCAAAGCCTTGACCACGGGCCATGTCATCATCATGGGCCGCAAAACGTTTGAGTCCATCGGAAAACCATTACCTAATCGCACGACGATCGTGATTAGTCGGCAGGCTGACCTACAAATCGAAGGTGTAATCATCGCCCATTCCGTCGAAGAGGCAATTTTAAAAGCGAAATCAATTACGCGTGAAGACATTTTCATCGTGGGTGGCGCAGAAATTTATGCACTGAGTTTAGCTTTGGCAGATCAGATATTGGTTACCCAATTGCATGATATTTTTGAAGGCGATGCATATTTCCCCGAAATTCCCACGGAAACATTTGAGGTCACAGAAAAAGAACGGGGTATCACCGACGAAAAAAACGCCTATCAATACAGCTACATCACCTACACACGCAAATGATCCATCAAATTCTCCTGAGCGAATCAGCTTTGTCGATCGATGAAACGTATTCCTACCTGCAAGACCCAGAGGCCGGTGGAATTTGTCTATTTGTGGGAACTATACGAAATAAGAATCAAAATAAAGATGTCGAACATTTGACCATGGAAGCTTATTCAGCCATGGCTAAAAAACAAATGGAACGTATCGCCAATGAAGCGGCGGAAAAATGGCCCATTCGTAAAATCAGTGTGGCGCATCGGACCGGAAAATTAGAAATCGGAGATATTGCTGTAATTATAGGCGTTTGTTCAGTACACCGAGCGGAGGCTTTCAAAGCATGCGAGTGGCTTATTGATACCTTGAAACAAGAAGTTCCTATTTGGAAAAATGAATTTTATGCGGACGGCTCTGCCTGGCTCGTTCCCCATCCTTGATCGACCATCAAGTTGCAACCTCGGATTTCTGAATTATCAAATCGGCCTAATACCTTAAATCGTATACCATCTTCTTCTAAAGATCCCAAATCGCGCGTCTCGATAAAAGGGCATGAATCGATATTAGCCAAATCGATGATTTGAATCCCTCCTACACGACCCGGCTTTGTCACTTTAGCAAAAGGGTCAGTCACCTCACGCAATTGCACACGCATGGAAACTCCTGGTGTAAAAATCCCGTCCGTGGACGCATAGGCTTGCGAAAACAATTCAGTCATTCCATATTCTGAAGCAATTTGTTCAATGCCCATGGATGTTTTCAGAAATTCATGTACCCGCTCACGAATCCATTCCTCTCGTCGGCCTTTCATCCCCCCTGTCTCCATGACGATCAGTCGGCCCGTATCAACTGCCTCTTTCCAGAAGGCAAAATCCTGA
The DNA here is from genome assembly GCA_024642485.1 of Cytophagaceae bacterium. Lineage (GTDB taxonomy): Bacteria > Bacteroidota > Bacteroidia > Cytophagales > Spirosomataceae > Aquirufa. The sequence continues at coordinate 7,940 of JAHEAY010000063.1, read as the reverse complement.
CCGGAATCTACCCAGTCTAATAATCCAAAAGTCACTCCCATAACCCAGATTTTCCGATCCGTTTGTAAAGCTTTTTTGATTTGAGCTACGAGTTCCTCGTATTGATTCAGGAAAAAACCCGAAATAGGCGAACCAGATTCTTTGATGAAATAATCCATCATGAAGACCAATGACGATGTGCTTCGTTCTAAATAAGAGGGTAATAGTGCGAAAATATGGTAATCCGACAGCGAACCGTATTGCGATTCAAAAATGCGTTTGGATTGTTGTTGGTAAAACTCAGGATCGCAAACTGGATGTTTAGACGGAATTTGACCCGTTGTACCCGAGCTTTCAAAATCGAATAATACCGGTGCAGAACCCGTTTGAACACGGTGATTTTTGAATAATTCAATGGGTAAAAAAGGAATATCGGCAAGTGATTTCACAGCCGTGACATCAACTTGCAGCAAATCCGCATATTGTCGATACAAAGGATTATAAGTCCACGTAAATCGAAACATGTCCAAGGCAATGGACTCAAAATCCGCATCGCACATCGTTAGAACCTTATTTCTCAGTTCTAATCGCCAAGACTCCCACATGTTCAACTCAGTCCGCATGGCTTTTTTTGAATAATCATACAAAATTAAACCAAATCATTAACTTTACGAATTATGACATGGGGCTTTCGCATTTTGGGGATTATTGTTTTTGCCGTTGGACTTCTTTCTTGTTTGAAAGAACCCCAATGGAGCTTAACTCCTTCCATCAGTTTTAGTCAAATTCAAAAAATTACTAAAACAAGTAATGATGGATTTGGTGGCAAAGCGAAAATAGATTCCGTTGTCATGTCCATTCACTTTCAAGATGGAGACGGCGATTTAGGAATCACGCAAGCGGACCTAAAAGCAAACCCGACGAAATACAAGGATTTTCGCAATTTTGAAGTCAATGTTTTGCTTCAAAAAAATGGCAAATTTGTCCCTGTCACCTTCAGTCCTAGTCTAGGCGGACTCATGAATTTCAAATTCAAAGCGGATCAAAAACCTGGCCCTATCGAAGGAACAGTTGACTATTCAACCCAATTCGTTTATGCCTTTTACAAAGGCTATTCGCCCCTTTTTACCCCCAAAAACGACACCTTAAAATTTCAAATTTACATTCGAGATAACGCATTACAAATAAGCAATGTGGTAGAAACTGACCCCATTGTCATTTTTCAAGATTAAGCTACTTCTAACAAACAATGAACATCAAACAACTACTTGTAGGATTCCTATTATTAGGCTCAACAACAGCATTCGCACAAAAAGACATCTCGCTTGAAGATATTTGGGCAAAGTCCACTTTCCGACAAAAAAGCATTCAAAACCTCAATTGGTCACAGGATGGGCAATCGTACTTGGAATTAAAAGAGGGAAAAATTCTTAAATACAATATTTTAGACCCAAGCAAATCAGAAACGCTTTTCGACGAAGCGATTCACAAAACAAGTACAGGTGGCACCATTCATGTGCAACAGTTTTCTTTATCCGCCGACGAGCAAACGATTTTGATCGGTACTGCGTCAGAATCTATTTACCGCAGAAGCTCGAAGGAAACAAATTACATCTTTTCTCGGACAAACAATTCCCTTCGTTTATTATCGCAAGGAGGCAAACAAATGCACGCAACTTTATCGCCAGATGGAAAACGTGTAGCATTTGTTCGTGACAACAATCTTTTTTGGACGGATTTAACCACAGGAAAAGAAACCGCTATTACTTCGAACGGTAAATTCAATCACATTATTCATGGATCATGTGATTGGGTCTATGAAGAAGAATTTTCGTTCGCGAAAGCGTTTGCTTGGTCGCCCGACAGCAAAAAAATCGCCTTCTACACCTTTGATGAAAGTCAAGTACCTGAATACAATATGCAGATGTGGGGAGATTTATATCCCAAAGATTACCGTTACAAATATCCCAAAGCAGGTGAAGCCAATTCGATCGTGAGCCTTTCTGTGGCTCTGTTGGATGAAAACAAAACGCAGTCGATCCCTGTAGGACCTGAAAAAAACCAATACATTCCACGTTTGAAATGGACAAAAAATCCAGATGTGGTAGGCTTCATTCGTTTGAATCGCCTCCAAAACCACATGGAATTATTGCATTACAGCATCAGCAAAGCAAGTAACAGCTTAATCTATGAAGAACATGCAGAAACATCCATTGAAATAGAGGCCGTAGGAAATGATTTCACCTATTTAAATGATGGAAAAACGTTTATTTTCAGCTCGGAACGCAGCGGATATAAACACTTATACCTTGGTGAAATCACAACGGGCAAGTTTAGCCCCATCACATCAGGAAACTGGGAGGTAGATGACCTATACGGATACAATGAGAAAAATAAAACCTTGTATTTTAATTCCACAGAAGTAAGTCCTATCGGCCGACAAGTCTATTCGATCAAATTAGATGGTACAGGCAAAAAAGCGATTTCAACGTTAGAGGGAACGAATTCAGCGAGCTTTAGCCCTGATTTTTCTTATTACATCTTAAATCACAGTTCGGCGAAAAAACCGTTAAGTATCGCATTGTATAATGTTGGCAAAGGTTTAGTTCGTGTATTAGAAGACAATCAAAAATTGCAAGCGCAGATCACGGAATACCAAATTTCACCCCGTGAATTCTTTGAAGTTCCATTAGCAAATGGTGATCATCTCAATGCGTACTGGATTAAGCCCGCCAACTTTGATCCGAACAAGAAATATCCTGTTTTAATGCATGTTTATGGCGGGCCTGGAAGCCAACAAGTATTGGATTCATACCCAGGAGCTGATTTTTATTGGTATCAAATGTTATTGAAAAAAGGCTATTTGATCTATTGCGTAGATAACCGAGGAACAGGTGGCAGAGGCGTGGCTTTCAAGAAAATCACTTACCAAAACCTAGGCCGAATTGAGGTACAAGATCAAATTTTCGCTGCTAAATTCATCGGAAACCTACCTTATGTAGACGCAAGCCGCATAGGAATTTGGGGTTGGAGCTATGGAGGATTTATGTCGTCCAATTGCTTGATGCAAGGAGCAGATGTATTTAAGGCTGCGATTTCGGTTGCTCCGGTTACCAACTGGCGTTTTTACGATTCGATATATACAGAGAGATACCAACGTACGCCACAGGAAAACCCAACGGGATATGATGAAAACTCACCTGTATACCATGTGAACAAATTGAAAGGCAACTTACTATTAGTTCATGGAACGGGCGACGACAACGTGCATTTTCAAAATGCCGTGGCATTAGAAGATGCCCTGATTAAAGCGAACAAACAATTTCAAACATTCTATTACCCAAACCGTAATCACGGCATTTCCGGCGGAAATACCCGTTTACACTTGTATAATATGTTGACAAATTTCTTAGAGAAGAACTTATAGTTTATTAAGTTCTTGGTAAATCGTATCGGTCAGTCGATAAGTCAACATCCGTTGGTCCTTATCATCCGCCTGAATATCGAGCACCTGTTCGCCAGGAAACAATAGTCCGAGCGATTTATTTAGCCCATCAATTAATTTAGCCCTGAATTGTCTTTGCGATTCGGGGCTACTTTTATGTTTGCCAAAGAAAGCGACTATCTGATAGCCCGAAACATAACCTTGTCGGTAATTTATCAACAAAAAGTCTAAGAACTGTTTTTCATTGGGGCCTAACAAAAGTTCCAATTGAGCCTTCTTGCGACGCTTACGCCAGAAATAAATAGTTCGAGCTGATATGAAAAGTAATAATACAGCGACGAAGACTAACCCAACATCACGTAGCGTTATCCACCAAGGTTTTTCCAATAAATAGCCCAAGGAAATACTTTCTGCTAACAACGTTTTAATGGGCAATTCAACAAGCTGAAAAGGATTATATGGAGAGGATTCAATGGCTTGTGGCAAAAAGAGGGATTGGCCTTTTACGTATGATTTAAATAATTCACCTCGATCATAAGTGAATTTCTTAATTTGAAAGCGAGCTGGATTTTGCCATAAATAACAATGGAAATTATCTTCTACATCGATAATATAAAGTACATCATGATTGTAGCCTTCCACAGAATTATGAGGTGCAATGATCCAATAACGCCCTAAAGCAACTGTGAAGTTTTGCTTAACCTCGAAATTAAGCTTCCGGAAGAGGGGTTCATATATTTCTCCCTTTCTTGCAAATGACTTTTGATTAAAATCATACTGATATAGACTATAATCCACATCAACAGGATCCGCAGATTCTGTTTGATTGATCCGACGAACCCCCGCAACAAAAAGCTTGTCGAGAGCTGGAAAATACATCATTGAACTCTTGTTATACTCTTTGGGAATTTCCCCGTTAGCCAAGACATGAGTCCATTCTTTCGCGATGAAATTATATTGCGTGATGATATTCGTTGACTGCCAAAAACCATAGCCCCCAAAACTAAAAATTTCACCATTTCTAGAAAATTGGACTGCTTGGCAATTCGCCCCCCTAAAAAATGTCCGATCCTCTCTCCGTATTTTCTTTGTTGTTCGATCAAAATGATAAACCTGTCCGCTACACTCTAATACTAAATAGGTCCCAGACTTACCTTTAACTTTGACAGGATTTATAGCATCTGACACTTCATACAAATCGTCCATTCTAATTCCATCCAGCGCAATTTCACCCACGTCATTCCATTTCCCGTTCGTGAAAGATTCCCACAAATGTTTAGTAGCAAAATCGATTTTATAACAAATATGCTGATTGGGTTCCCGCCAAGAAAACGATTGGGAATGAGCAGTAAAGACACTGCCAACAAAAAGAAAAAGAGTAACTAGTAATGAAATTCCGCGCATTGATTCTTAAAACAACCCTCAAAAATGCAATTTTTTATACAATAATGGGATATTATTTAGGCTTCGCCTCAAAAAATATCGTAATTTTGTGAATTAGCTTGTAAAATAGCGTAAAACAATTCGATTTATGACATTACACCGAGAAGGAAAATCATTATTAATCAGTTCGTTACTTATCGTTTTAGTGATTAATGGGCTAATCGCCTATTTTTTTCCCGAGCAAGTTTATTTGCGCGAAGCAGTAGTTATTATCACTTCCCTTTTCTTTTTAATTATTCTACAATTCTTCCGTGTACCTAAGCGTCACACAGAAATTAACCCAAACCACATTATCGCACCAGCAGATGGTAAAGTGGTTGTGATTGAAGAAGTAGAAGAACCAGAATATTTTAAAGGTAAAAGAAAGCAAGTATCGATCTTCATGTCACCTATCAATGTACACGTGAATTTTAATCCTATTTCAGGGATCGTAACATATTTCAAATACCATCCAGGCAAATACTTGGTAGCTTGGCATCCAAAATCAAGTACAGAAAATGAGCGCACAACTTGCGTAGTGAAGCACGAAAATGGTACGGAAGTTTTGTTCCGTCAAATTGCCGGCGCGCTTGCGAAACGTATTTGCTGGTATGTCAAAGAAGGCGACCAAGTAACACAAGGTCAGGAATTTGGTTTCATTAAGTTTGGTAGTCGTATTGATATCTACTTACCCTTAGATGCAGAAATTTGCGTGAATATTGGGGATAAACCCGTAGGAAGCGAAACTGTTATTGCCAAGCTTCGTTAATCAATCCAAGAATTTTCTCGAGTCCTATTTGGTCAACCTCTGAAAAGTCGTCGAGCAAGTCTGAGTCGACGTCCAGCACCATCGTTACCTCACCAGCCTGATTTTTTACGGGTAAGACAATCTCTGATTTGGATGCAGAAGCACAAGCAATGTGTCCCGGAAATTCGTCCACATTGGGAACAATCACCGTTTCAGCAATCGAATACGCATGACCACATACGCCTTTATGAAAAGGAATGCGTGTGCAGGCAACGGGACCTTGAAAGGGCCCTAAAACCAATTGATTGTCTTTAACCAGGTAAAAACCCACCCAAAAAAATCCGAAAACTTCTTTAATCGCCGCAGCAATGTTTGCAAGGTTTGCGGTCAGGTCATTTTCTCCAGCCAATAAGCCTTGAATTTGCGGATAAAGTGCAGCATATTGCTCCTCGCGAGATCCTTTGGGGATGATTAAATCTTCAGCCATCTTAGAAATAACGTTTTAAATAAGAATCCGCTGCCGTACTTAACCACGAATCGCGGTATTGTTGGACCGTTTGTAAAAGTGGGGTAATGATTTGATCTTCCCGAGTCAAATTCCCTGCCTCGACCGCAGCTTTCAATTGGCCTAAAGGAAACAATTCCACCAGCTCATTTCGCACAACCGCCACATCTCTACTAAAAAAATCAACCTGCAAGTTTTCGCCTAAGTCCTTAAACCAACGAGTCGATGCATCAATAGAACATCCAGAAGCTGCATTCATTGCTTCGTTTACGGCAACAATAATGACTTGATTGTACTTGACTTCAAAAGAAGCTTGCAAAGGAGCACCATGCGCTTCCCAAGCTTGACAAGACTGTGTTAATGTTTGCTTGATTTGATCAAGTTCCTGTGCTTGTAGGCAACGTGAGGCTTGATAAACCCAAATACGCGCCTGACCTGGCATTTCTTGAAAAGGTATATACATCTTATTTTAAACTTTGCTGAACTAATTCAGCTAGATCGACTACTTGGATTTCATGTTCTTTGCCAGATTTGTTCAAGCCATCTTGAAGCATCACCATGCAGAAAGGACAAGCCAAAGCTACTTTATTTACACCAGATTCTAGTATTTCGCCTGTACGTTTTACTTGAACATCTTCCGTTCCTGCCTCAGGTTCTTTGAATACTTGTGCGCCACCAGCACCGCAACAAAGGCCTTTAGTCCGACAACTTTTTAATTCTTTCAACTCTTTTTTCAATCCCGTGATGATTTCACGCGGTGCTTCAAAAATCCCATTTCCACGCCCCAAATAACATGAATCATGAAATGCGATGGTTTCTTTTTGCTCGTTGAACTGAATTTTTCCGGCGGCTAATAAATCAGCCAATAACTGACTATGGTGGATAACTTCATAGGTGCCACCTAGGGATGGGTATTCGTTTTTCAACGTATTAAAACAATGCGGGCATGCAGTTACAATTTTTTGAACACCGTACATATTCAACACTTCGATGTTTTGCATCGCCTGCATTTGAAACAAAAACTCATTGCCCGCGCGTCTTGCAGGATCACCCGTACAAGCCTCCTCCGTTCCAAGTACGGCAAATTTTATGCCTACATGGTTTAGAATTTCAGCCAATGCCCGGGTCACTTTTTTGTGTCGGTCATCAAACGAACCCGCACAACCTACCCAAAATAATAAGTCGGGGCTCTCACCTTTCGCGGCCCATTCGGCCATGGTTGTAACTTGTAAATCCATGATTATTTCTTTTTCGCTTCTGCACGCATTTGTTCAACGGTTAATCGACTTCCATCATCGCTCCAACCCGGAGGACCAAACAGGTAACCTGCTATTTGCTTAATACTTTTGGCATGAACTAAATCCTTTCCGATTTGCACCCATTCGTAAAAGGCAATTTTGGCAGGATTATAACTTTCGATTTGTTTTGTTAAGCCATAATGCGGTCGGTCGTTTTCCGACTGGAAAGAGCCAAAAATCCGATCCCAAATAATTAAAACACCAGCATAATTGGTATCTAAATAATCTAAATCCGTTCCGTGATGCACACGGTGATGCGACGGCGTATTGAAAAATTGTTCAAACCAATTGGGCATTTTTTGAATGAATTCTGTGTGAATCCAATATTGATACAGCAGGCTGGTTTGTTGGAAGAAGAACACGATAAACGGGTGCACGCCCAACAAAGGCAACCAAGCCCAAAACAGAAATCCACCGGTTAGATTACCCGTCCAGGTTTGGCGTAAAGCAGCTGCCAAATTGTATTTCGGGGAAGAATGGTGCACCATGTGGGAGGCCCAATAAAATCGAACTTCATGCGAAATGCGGTGTACCCAATAATAA
>JAHEAY010000058.1 GCA_024642485.1 Cytophagaceae bacterium | reverse complement strand
GGTAAACAATTCGGTTATGAGTTGACAGAAGAACAAAACGAACAATTAAAAGGCGTATCACGCGTAGAATCATTAAATAAAATTTTGGATTGGGCGAACTATTCAGCTTCTCAAGAGCAAAAATCAGCCTGGTTGATTGAGAAAAATGAGGATTATTTGCGCTTGATCTCCAACATGAATCCGAGTGAAATTCTACCTGGTGTATTGGATTTTTTACAACAAATTAAAGATTTAGGATATAAAATAGCTTTAGGGTCTGCAAGTAAAAATGCAGAAATCATCTTAGAAAAAACAGGTCTAATGCCTTGGTTTGATTTAATTATCGACGGAAATAAAGTTTCCAAAAGCAAACCGGATCCAGAAGTATTCTTAAAAGGAGCAGAGGGTTTAGGCTTAGCACCAGAAACCTGTATCGTATTTGAAGATGCGCAAGCAGGCGTGGAAGCTGCAAAAACGGGCAACATGAAAGCAATTGGAATAGGAGAGGCTGAAACCTTATCATTAGCGGATAAAATCATACCCAATTTCGTAGGAGTAAAAGCAGCTGAATTATTACAATTTTAAGAAACAGCGTAGCACAGAAATTACAAAAACCGACAAAATTCTATTTTTGTAATTGATTCAAATTATCACCTAATAGTCCCATGAAACAATACTTAAAATTAGATGAATGGAAAATCATTGAAGATCAATTCCATCCTGAATTTAACGAAATCACCGAATCCATCTTCTCTTTAGGAAATGGACGAATGGGACAAAGAGGTTCATTTGAAGAAACTTATACAGGCAAATCTCTACAAGGAAACTACGTTGCAGGCGTATATTATCCAGATAAAACTCGCGTAGGCTGGTGGAAAAATGGTTATCCAGAATATTTCGCTAAAGTATTAAATGCTGCCAACTGGAATGGTTTAGAAATCAAAATTGGCGATGAAATCGTTGATTTAAACCATAGTACGATAAATGCATTTTACCGTGAATTGAATATGAAGGAGGGGTATATCCTTCGTACATGTTCCATTACGTTAAAATCAGGAAAAACTATTGAAATCAAATCGATTCGCTTGAATAGCATGGCGGATGATGAGTCAGGTGCTATTTCATTTAGCATCAAAGCCTTGAATTTTTCAGACACCGTTCAGGTTAAAGCTTTCGTTGATGGAGATATTAAGAACAAAGATTCCAATTACGATGAAAAATTCTGGGATGAAGTTCAAGTAGGTGCTCAAGAAAACACCTCTTACGTTTGGTCTAAAACAAAGAAAACAGGATTTGAGGTAGTAACAGGCCAACAAGTTCAATTGCAGTTGAATGGAAATTTAATTCAAGCAAATGCTCAAACAACTACACGTGAAAAATACAGTGAATTAAACTACCAAGTACCTGTCAATGAAGGTGATACACTCACAATCTTCAAGTATGCAGTGAACTTAAGTTCAGAAAATCACCCAAGCGCTGAGTTATTAACAAGAGCACAAAACTATTTGGCCAAAATAAGCCAAAAGGGATTTGTTCAGATGTTAGCTGAACAAGCTGCTGCCTGGGCTGCCAAATGGGCAATTAATGACATTATTATTAAAGGAGATGTTTCGGCCCAACAAGGTATCCGGTTTAATATATTCCAATTGAATCAAACCTATACAGGTGCAGATGATCGCTTGAACATTGGTCCAAAAGGATTCACAGGCGAAAAATACGGCGGATCTACCTATTGGGATACGGAAGCATATTGTATTCCTTTCTACCTGTCAACTGCACCACAGGAGGTTTCTAAAAATCTATTGATTTACCGTTGGAAGCAACTTGATCGTGCCATTGAAAATGCGGGTAAACTTGGTTTCAACCAAGGAGCAGCCTTATATCCAATGGTTACGATGAACGGGGAAGAATGTCACAATGAGTGGGAAATCACGTTTGAAGAGATTCACCGAAATGGTGCCATCGCTTATGCCATTAAGGATTATGTAGATTATACAAATGACCGTAAACATTTAGTGGAATACGGTTGGGAAGTTTTAATTGGTATTTCGAGATTCTGGGCACAGCGCGTCAACTGGTCGGAGAACCTACAAAAATACGTCATGCTAGGCGTAACAGGGCCAAACGAATACGAGAACAACGTCAATAACAATTTCTACACAAATTACTTTGCTGTTTGGTGTTTGAAATATACGCTTGAAGTATTAGCAGAGATTCAAGCTAATTATCCAGCAGAAGCCAAAGAAAAATTGGCGAAGACCAATTTTGTAACGACTGAAATTGAACAATTCAATCACATCATTCAAAACATGTATTTCCCTCGCGATGAAAAACGTGGGATCTACTTACAGCAGGATGGATTTTTAGATAAAGTTATTGCCCCGGTGGATTCAATACCTGCAGGTCAAAGACCGATCAATCAAAATTGGTCTTGGGATCGCATTTTACGTTCTTGCTACATCAAGCAAGCCGATGTATTGCAGGGCATGTATTTCTTTGAAAATGATTTTACGAAAGAAGAAATTGAGCGCAACTATGATTTCTACGAGCCATTGACGGTTCACGAATCATCGTTGAGCCCATGTGTTCACAACATCTTAGCTGCCAAATTAGGTAAAGAAGATAAATCTTATGAGTTCTATACCCGTGCTGCTCGTTTAGATCTAGATGATTACAATAACGATACAGAAGATGGATGCCACATTACGAGTATGGCTGGAACGTGGATGTCGATTGTTAAAGGATTTGGCGGAATGACAATTCAAGATCACCAATTAAACTTTGAGCCATTCTTGCCGAAGCAATGGGATGAATATGCGTTCAAGATTAATTTCCGTGCTAATCAATTAGCCATCAAGATTTATAAGCAAGGCATCGAAATTGATAATTTATCAAATACGCCGATTACCCTGAAAGTAAAGGGAAATCCTTACACGATAGCAGCGAATAGTAAACAAGCCATCTAATAAAAAAGGTCAGCCTCACAGCTGACCTTTTCTATTATGCCATATCTATGTCAGGCGTAGACCGATCAGTTAACGGTACACCGGCTCTTTCTTTCCGAGCAATTCGGGAGTACAATCCAATTTCTTGCGAGAAGATAAATGTGAACAATAGCTTCACAAAAGAAGTATGGTATTTTAAGTTCTCGTAAAACTCAGGCGCTGCCGATTTCAATTTGGGTAAATTATTCCAAGGAATAGATGGCATATCATGATGCTCATTGTGATAGCCCACATTCATATTGACCCCATTCAATGGTCCATAATAACTATAAGTCTCTTGATTATTATCCAACACTAAATAATGTTCTTGAATCCAACGCGCTCCTAAAGGATGTAAACCTACCGAAAACAAGAAACTTAGGCCTAAATAGGCGAGGGCAGGCCATCCCCAGAAATAAACAATGGCAAAATCAAATGCCAACTGCGCAATAATATTGAGAATAACCCCGCGATCGAAAACAGCTAATTCGATACAGCGAATGGTCCGAAAACCTTGAAAGAAGGGATAAAGCATCAACCAAAGTACTTTTCCAATGAAATAATTATTGATCAATTTAGCTTCCCAGTAATCAGGCAAATCCGCATCCAATTCATGAACACCTTGAAAAGCATGATGCTTTAAGTGATAATTTTTAAATGATATGGCTGTAGGTGCCAAAGAAGGAAAATTCGCAATAATGCCCGCTGCGACGTTCATCCAATTCTTTTTGAAGATTAAATTATGGGCAGATTCATGAATGCAAACAAATAAAGTATGCGTAGGAAAAGCACCTACCAACCAAGCAATACCAATGATCCAAGCCCAAGATGCATCTTTTAAATAATAGGCGATTGCTATTTGCATACCTACACAAACTAGAATCCATAGAAAAGTCATCGGATTCTTTCCGATCAATTTTTTAACCTCGGGATGCTTTTTGATAATTTCGCGCGTTCGTTGGCGATGTGGCTCTGAACCTTCTACCCAAGTAAAATCGTTTGCTGTTGACATTTTGTTCGCTTTTAGATTCGCAAAGATACATCAAAGCCGTATTTACTGACGAAATTAATCGAATTATATTTAAAAGTGACAATATGTCATAAACTGTCAGTTGGCCATCCCATGGCATTATCCTTGTATAAAAGGGAGAAAAAATAATTAAAAATATCATGGGAAAAATTATTGGAATTGACTTAGGTACCACCAACTCATGTGTGGCGGTAATGGAAGGAAATGAGGCAGTGGTTATCGCTAACTCAGAAGGAAGAAGAACGACTCCATCCATTGTAGCATTTTTGGAAAATGGCGAGCGTAAAGTGGGGGATCCTGCCAAAAGACAAGCCATTACAAATCCTCAAAATACGATTTCGTCTGTAAAGCGTTTTATGGGGAAAAAGTTTTCTGAAGTAAGTTCAGAATTAAAGACCATTTCATATCAAGTAGAACAAGGGAATAACGATACACCACGTGTACGCATCGGTGATCGTTTATATACACCTCAAGAAATCTCTGCGCAGATTTTAACAAAAATGAAGCAGACGGCTGAAGATTATATTGGCCAAACAGTTACTGAAGCCGTTATTACGGTACCTGCTTACTTCAATGATGCAGAGCGTCAAGCAACCAAAGAAGCGGGTCAAATCGCAGGTTTGGAAGTTAAGCGTATCATCAACGAGCCTACCGCTGCAGCATTAGCTTATGGCGTAGACAAAGGTGGTAAGGACATGAAAATCGCGGTATTCGACTTAGGAGGTGGTACGTTTGACGTATCAATCCTTGAATTAGGCGATGGCGTATTTGAAGTTAAATCAACGGATGGAGATACGCACTTAGGAGGTGATGACTTTGACCAAGTAATCATCAACTGGTTGGCAGAAGAATTCATCGCTGATGAAAACATCGATTTGCGTAAAGACCCAATGGCTTTACAACGTTTGAAGGAAGCTGCTGAGAAAGCAAAAATCGAATTGAGTTCGGGAGCATCTACAGAAATCAACTTGCCATACATCATGCCTGTTGACGGTATTCCAAAACACTTAGTTCGTTCATTAACACGTGCTAAATTCGAGCAATTAGCAGACAGCTTGATCCAACGTACATTGGAACCTTGTAAGCGTGCGATGAAGAATGCAGGTTATACGAATTCAGATATCGATGAAGTAATCTTGGTAGGTGGATCAACTCGTATTCCTCGTATTCAAGAAGAAGTAGAGAAATTCTTTGGCAAAAAGCCTTCAAAAGGAGTTAATCCGGATGAGGTAGTTGCGATTGGTGCTGCGATTCAAGGTGGAGTATTGACAGGTGAGGTGAAAGACGTTCTTTTATTAGACGTAACACCATTATCTCTTGGTATCGAAACAATGGGTGGCGTATTTACCAAATTGATTGAAGCAAATACAACAATTCCTACTAAAAAGTCGGAGACATTCTCGACAGCGGCGGATAACCAACCATCCGTAGAACTTAACGTTTTACAAGGTGAGCGCCCAATGGCGAAGGATAACCGTTCATTAGGCCGTTTCCACTTAGATGGTTTACCACCAGCACAGCGCGGTGTACCTCAAATCGAAGTTACATTTGACATAGACGCGAATGGTATCTTGAACGTTTCTGCGAAAGATAAAGGAACAGGGAAAGAGCAAAAAATTCGTATCGAAGCTTCAAGTGGCTTAACGGATGAGGATATCGAAAAAATGCGTAATGAAGCGAAAGCAAATGAAGCATCTGATAAATTAGAAAAAGAGCGCGTAGAGAAAATCAACCAAGCTGATGCGTTGATTTTCCAATCTGACAAGCAATTGAAAGAATACGGTGAGAAATTATCAGAAGGCAACAAAACAGCAATCGAGTCTGCATTAACAGAATTGAAAGCTGCACATGCTTCACAAGATGTAGCTGCGATCGATGCAGGATTAGAGAAATTGAACGCTGCATGGACAGCTGCTTCTCAAGAAATGTACGCGGCAGGAGCAACGGAAGGTGGCGAAGGTGCTCAACCAACAGATGCTGCGGCAGATGGTGGAGCTGAAGATGTATCTTTCGAAGAAGTAAAATAAGCTGATTAACAAATTAAAAGCTCGATCTTCACAGATCGGGCTTTTTTTTGCTAAAACTAAAATTGAATATCAGAAACTAAAATAGCTTTGAGATGCTCAGAATAAAGTATGTGGCTACATAATCAATTAATACACCGTAAGCCCAATAACTCTTCACTCTTAACTCTTACTTCTTAACTCTCCCCAACAATCCCATCCCACAAAACTTTACGAACTTTCAAGGACTCAATCGCCGCTTGGGTCGCCCTTTGCCATTTATCCGTATCATTTCCACACAATTCCTCCATCATGCGATAAGCCAATTGGCTATGATGATCACCGTCAACTTCGATGTGGCGCTCTAAATAATAGACTAGCGTTCCAACTTGCTCAGGAGCATCTTGCTTTAATTGATCCACAATCAACTGAAACATACCTGGTATTAAATCTTCCCGACCAAACGTAAAAATAGCCGCTATCTCCTCAATAGGTCGATTCGCAATGGATTCAAACGTGAAACGCAAAAATTGCTTAACAGATGGAGCTAAATTTGCATTGGCCACTTTTTGAAGAATCTCAACCAATGATTGAGCCTGCAATAAATGATTTAAAATAGGAGAGGGCTCGATTGAAAGTTCTTGCATTGCACGCAAATACAATTCAAAATGACTAATGACCACGCCATGTTGATCTATATCAGATTCCTCACCCAAAACAATCTCATTAATTAAAAATCGAGTCTCTGCTGAACCTTTCGGTACCCAAGGCTGAGAAACGCAAGTCAATTCAGCTTGAAGCTTTTTGACAAGTGACATAAAATCCCAAACCGCAAATACATGATGCTGCATAAATACAGCTAATTCTGCAGGAGATTGAATAAACGAATTAATAGGGTGATCGTAAAGTGCTTGTTGGTAGAGTTTTATTTGTTCTCTTAGGCTGTTGATTTGACTCATGTTAATGTATTGTTGTTGATCTAAATTTTAATCGTTTGCCATCCCGCTTGTTTTGATGGGCCAAAATTTCAGCTACGACAGCTATGGCTATCTCATCTGGACCTTCAGCACCAATATCTAAACCAACCGGCGTGGATATATCCGAAACCAAATTGTGTTGCAATTGTTTTTTCAAACGATCAAACCGTTTGCTAGGACCAAGAATTCCGATGTACTGAAAAGATTGATCATCGATATATTGATTCATGAAGGACACATCACGATCAAAATCATGTGTCATCAGAACAAGGCAATCACTTGGCTGTAATCCATGCACTTGATCCCAATCATAACAAGCACGAACTTTTTGCTGAACATCCTTGCGCATTTTATTCGTATTACCCACCCAATGAACTTCCCAAGCCAAGGTCAAACATAGTTCAATCAAGCTACAGGCATCAAATTGATTACCCACAACCCAAATACGCGTTCGAGCAGGTAAATATTCTGTAAAGGTAAGTGAAGCTTCGTCCCAACCAGCAATAGCATCATTCAAAGCTTGAATCGAGAATTCCGTATCGTTCCAGACAGTTTGAATAAATTGAGGTTTCCCAGATTCAACAATGGACTTAAACAAAGTAAACGTTCGTTCTATATTAGCTCGAATAGGATCAATAACAATTTCAATCAATCCTTGGCAACCTAAGCCAATTCCTAATTGAAATGGATCATCTTCGCGTGTATCGTATGTAATTCGTTTGATGGCTTGTTGGTGCATTGCCAATTGCGCCTTTTTTAGCAAATCACCTTCCAAACAACCGCCACTAATGCCACCCCACCAATTCCCGTTGGAATCAATCAACATACGCGCACCGGGTCTACGGTAGGCTGAACCATCCAAATGAACGACCGTTGCCATGGCAATTGCCTCACCAGATGCCAAAAGAGATTCTAATTGCGCTAAAATGACTAATAATTCCTTCATCGATCAAACAATTGTTTGTTTAAATAATCAATTAAAAAATCCACATCAGATTCTTGCGTTAAATAACTCAACGAAATCCGAAGCGTTGACAAAGCCAATGCATCTGAATGACCTACGGCCTTCATGACGTGGGAAGGTAATTGCGATTTAGCATTGCAAGCTGATCCATTCGAAACCGCTATCGCAGGGATTCTGCGGTATAGGTCCTCCCAGTCTATATTGGGAATTGATATACTTATAATATGAGGTACAGATTGATTTTCTGAAGAATTTAGGACATACTCACCAATCAATGTATTGAGTATTTTATGCTTAAATGTCAAAATCTTATGAACACTTTCAATCAATAAAGGCATTAAATCAAAACATGCGGCCATAGCAACGATTTGTTGGACAGGTAAAGTCCCGGGCCTTAAACCACGTTCTTGTCCACCTCCATACGTTAAGGGTTTTAGCTCTACATTTGAATTGAATATTATTCCACCAATTCCTTTGGGTCCATAAATCTTATGTCCTGAAAAACTAAGTAAATCTGGTAAATGCTCATATTGCGTTAAATCTAGTTTCCCTATTGCTTGCGTCGCATCTGAATGAAATATAATGTTGGCTTGCTTACAAAGTAGAGATATTCCCTGAAAATCCGTCACATTCCCCATTTCGTTATTGACCATCATGAAAGATACCAAGGTGGTATCTGAACGAATAGCCTGTTCTAAATCTAAAACCTCTATACAACCCAATGCATTCGGTTGGAGATAAGTAACAGACCAACCCTGATGCGCTAATTCCTGAAATACCTGTAGAACTGCTTTGTGTTCAATCGACGAAGTAATCAGATGACCTTTAGGCCGATCCTTTAGATAGCCAAGTATACATAGATTATTGGACTCCGTCGCACCCGAAGTAAAAACAACTTGTCGAGCTTGAACACCAAAATAGGAACTGATTTTTTTCCTTGACGTTTCGATGGCTTCTTCAGCAGCCCAACCATAATAATGTTGGCTAGAGCCTGCATTACCAAATTCCTCCGAAAAATAGGGCAACATCGCCTTTAACACATCCGCATGAACGGGTGTGGTGGCAGCGTAATCGAAATAAATTGGTTTTTTCAATGTTATACGAATTGATAACAAAGATAGGGGATAAAAAAAAAGTCCCGAATAAATCGGGACTTTCATTTGCTAACTAAGCAAGTTTTTTGATAACTGCCTTAAAAGCTTCTGGGTGATTCATTGCTAAATCAGCTAAAACCTTACGGTTTAAAGCCATACCAGACTTGTTATATTTACCCATGAAAGCTGAATAAGACATACCTTCTTGGCGAGCCGCAGCATTGATACGTTGAATCCAAAGTCCGCGAAAATCTCTTTTCTTAACTTTACGATCGCGGTATGCATATTGCAAACCTTTCTCTACTTTGTTTTTTGCTACAGTCCAAACGTTTTTTCCGCGACCGTAAAATCCTTTCGCTAACTTAAGGATTTTCTTTCTTCTAGCTCTTGAGGCTACGTGATTGACACTTCTTGGCATAATTTTTTGTTTTTTGAAATGAGGCGAATCTTACGATTACTTTTTTTGCCTTCTTTCTGGTTTAACAATAACTAAACTGATAATTAAAGACCTAACATTAAGTTAACGCGATCCATATCAGCTGGTGAAACTAAAGTAGCGTGAACTAAATTACGCTTTTGTTTCGTTGTTTTTTTAGTAAGGATATGGCTGTGAAAAGCATGTTTACGCTTAATCTTACCAGTTCCCGTTACTTTGAAGCGTTTCTTAGCTCCAGAGTTGGTTTTAATTTTTGGCATTCTTAAAATTATTAAATGTAAAAATTGGAACGCAAAAGTAACAATATTACCTCAAAATTCCACTTAAAATGTAAAATTATTTCTTTGCCACTTTAGGTGAGAAGATAATGCTCATACGCTTGCCTTCTAATTTTGGCATATCGTCTGGCTTACCTACATCTTCTAAACCCTTGGCAAAGTTAAGCAATAGCATTTCGCCACGCTCTTTGAATACAATAGTACGACCTACAAAGTGTACATAAGCTTTCACTTTTGCACCTTCTTTCAGGAAGTTGACAGCATGCTTTAATTTAAAATTGAAATCGTGCTCATCCGTATTAGGACCGAAACGGATTTCCTTGATGACTGTCTTTGTCGCATTGGCTTTGATTTCCTTTTGCTTTTTCTTTTGATCATACTTAAACTTCGCATAATCAATTACCTTACAAACAGGAGGGACAGCTTTGGGGGAAATTTCCACCAAATCCAAGTTTTGAGACTCCGCAATTGCCAATGCCTTCGCGAAAGGATATACACCAATTTCAATGTTTTCTCCTACTAATCGAACTTCTTCGACACCACGAATCAACTGATTAATTCGATACGGTTCTTCTTCGCGCTTATTTCCTCGGTAATTGTTGTTGGGGCGTAAAGCCATAAATTATAATTTGGTTTAAATAAAAATCAATCGAAGCTAATTTAAAATGCGCGTATTTGCAAACAAATAATGCCTAAGCGCTTAAATTATCAATATTTTCTAATTTGAATACGAATGTTGGTTAATTTCCTCACCAGCCAATGCCATAAAGGCATCCAAGCTCATCATCCCTAAGTCTCCTTCACCTTTCTTACGTATACTCACCATGCCTTCTGCTTGCTCTTTTTCACCTACAATGATCATAAAAGGCACTTTACCCACTTCCGCATCCCGAATCTTACGTCCCATTTTCTCATTCCGATGATCCACATATCCACGTAAATCACGCTCCTGCAAGCGCAAATAAACTTCGTTTGCGTAATCTTCAAATTTCTCTGAAATAGGTAAAACAGCTAATTGATCTGGCGAAAGCCACAATGGGAAATTCCCAGCCGTGTTCTCAATCAAAATAGCCACAAAACGCTCCAGTGAACCAAATGGCGCACGGTGAATCATCACCGGACGGTGTTTTTGATTATCAGAACCCGTATATTCCAACTCAAATCGTTGAGGTAATTGATAATCCACTTGAATCGTACCTAATTGCCATTTACGACCCAGTGCATCGCGCACCATGAAGTCTAATTTAGGACCATAAAATGCTGCCTCTCCATATTCAACTACTGTGGGCAAACCCTTCAATTCAGCGGTTTTAATAATGGCTTGCTCTGCACGATCCCAATCTTCATCGTTACCGATGTATTTTTCATGGTTCTCACGATCACGCAAAGAAACTTGAGCTGAATATTCATTGAATCCCAATGCCTTAAAGACATAAAGAACCAAATCAATTACTTTCATGAATTCTTCTTCTACTTGATCCGGCCGACAGAATATATGGGCATCATCTTGTGTAAATCCACGAACACGTGTTAATCCATGTAATTCACCCGATTGCTCATAGCGATACACGGTACCAAACTCTGCCAAACGTAATGGCAAATCCTTGTATGAACGAGGTTTTGTCTTATAAATCTCGCAGTGATGCGGGCAATTCATTGGTTTCAATAAATACTCTTCACCTTCATCCGGCGTATGAATCGGCTGAAATGAATCCTTACCATATTTCGCATAGTGACCTGAAGTCACATATAATTCTTTACTGGCAATATGTGGTGTCACAACTGGGGAGTAGCCTGCACGAACTTGCGCACGCTTTAAGAAATTCTCCAATCGCTCACGTAAAATTGTACCTTTCGGCAACCACAAAGGAAGTCCCATGCCCACTTTTTCAGAGAATGCAAAAAGCTCTAATTCCTTACCTAATTTTCGGTGATCACGACGTTTCGCTTCCTCTAATAAGAATAAATATTCTTCCAATTCCTTCGCTTTCGGGAAGGTAATGGCATAAATACGCGTCATTTGCTTGCGCTTCTCATCTCCACGCCAATACGCTCCTGCCACGCTTAATAATTTAACCGACTTAATAAATCCAGTGGATGGAATATGAGGTCCCCGACATAAATCTGTAAAGTTTCCTTGTGTATAAAAGGTAATCGAGCCATCAGATAATCCTTCTAACAACTCTAATTTATACTCGTCGTTTTTTTTCTGAAAGTAAGCGATTGCATCTGCTTTGGAAACAGATTTACGTAGATATTCGCTCTTTTGACGAGCCAATTCCACCATTTTATCTTCAATTTCTTTAAATTGATCCGAACCAAATTCCTTTCCTCCTAGATCAATATCATAATAAAATCCATGCTCAATCGCTGGTCCAATACCAAATTTAGTTCCTGGATATAAAGCCTCAATCGCTTCAGCCATTAAGTGAGCAGATGAATGCCAAAATGTCTTTTTCCCTTCCTCGTCATTCCAAGTCAACAATTGCAAACTCGCATCTGAATCAATAGGTGTAGAAGCATCAACTACCGCATCGTTCAATTTAGCAGCCAACACATTACGCGCCAAACCCTCTGAAATTGACAATGCAACATCCATCGGTGTTACACCTTTTTCAAACTCACGAACCTGACCGTCAGGAAAAGATATCTTAATCATATAAAAAATTTTTGCAAAGGTACGAATTTACCCGCATTTTAAACTTGATAAAACAGGAAATTTACGGAACAATTTGTTGGGTAGAATCTTGTGTATTATTGACCGAATCAATCTTTTTACCAACCAATCGATCGTACAAAAGAGAAAAACGACCATCGCCTACATATACCTTCCTGGCCGAATCCAACAAGGCAACACTTTTAGATTTCTCACCCCGGTTTAACGCCACCAATACTTTTAAATAAAGTACGTCCCTGATTACACGTGGATTCGAAGCTAACGGAGCTAGAGTCAATTCAACTTGATCAAATTGCTTACGATTCAAATAAAAATGAGCCAAAGCCATTCGCATCGCAGGATGTTGTGGCAACCAAGCTACACTTTGTTTGAACACTTTTTCCGCTTGCGAAAATTGACCCACATGAACTAAAAACTGCCCCCAACTAAACATCAAATAAGGATCAAGGGGGTATTTTTTAATCTCGGCTAAGATTTGTTTTTGATAAGTAATGTTGGGTATATGACCAATCTGATAAGAAAAATAGGCGTGGGCCAAATCAGGATGATTAATATCGGTCAATCGAACTGATTGCAAAGCACCTAAACTGTCCAATCTAAATTGGCGCTTTAGAAAATCGAAATGAATTCGCTCGGAAGAAGGAATTCCTACTTGTTCTAGTTTGCGTAAGTAAAAGTAACCCAGTTTCTTTTCGTTATTTTCAAGATATAGATTTGATAAAGTTTCATATAGTTTGGCAGATGCCAATCCACTTGACTCAACCAATTTCGCATCTTCGATAGCCTCTGAAATTAATCCTATATGACATTTAATTTGCGCCGACAATAATAAATAGTCCAAATCTCCAGGAACCTGATTTAAGGCTTGTTCGATATCCAATTGCGCTTTTTGATAAGCACGCAAGTCAAAATAAGCCTCAGCTCTTAAATAATATAAGTTTGCTCCATCTTGATTTTCCAACAAATTGGTCAAATATGCTACAACCAATTCAGGCTTTTGTGATTTCTGAAAAATAGCAATAGGGGGTATGGTTTCTCCTTTTGTATCCTGTGCTTTCTCGCAAGCAACAAATACAAATGAAACAATAACAAGAATCGCAAGCCTATTAATCAAAATCCTATATCAATAACCAATGGAACAATAGCCCAAGATTTACTTTCTGAAACATACATGGCTCGAACTCCTAATTCAAAAGACTGAGAGAACCGAAATGCATGAAATTGAGCCGACAAATCTACACCGAATGAATGAAACGATTGTGTTGTTTTTGACAAAATATCTTCCCCAATCCCTAAATCACCGAATAGATTCCCCTTCAAACGCGTAACGTAAAGAATACGCCCCAAGTTAAAATCTGTATTCTTAATCGGGAAACGATAATCGATACCCATTGTCGACAGGCGATTAAATGATGTATATAAATAACCTCTAGGAAAATTTACTGAGCTAGAAAATCGATAATTCCCTACGGATTCTTGTTGGTAAGCATACCGCAACAAAACTCCATCATGCTTAAACACACCTGGTAAATATACTTGAGCCTGTATATTCCACAATTCATCCTGAAGCGATTGCTTAAACGGTATCCCTTGCCAGTTGGCTTGTAAAACAATTCCCTTTCTAGCTTGAACATCCCACAAACTCCGACTCAATAATTTACTATAATAAACTTGATGTTTAACAAAGCTATAGTTCCCATTAAAGGGCTCCGTGTAATATCGCTTACTTAAATCATATCCACTAACTTGTAAGAAACCAAGATTCGAACTGAATTGCAACAACTCTTGATAGGCACTATGCGTCAAATTGAGTGGAATTCGCAAACCTACATCCCAGGTTTGTTGTTTCCACTGATCCGTCCGTAAACTATCCAAAGGCTTTTTATTGTCGATATATAATTGCGTTTGGCGGTCGCCTGATTGATAATTAACATCAATGATTGGGTACCAAGCTTGATAGGACAGTCGAGCAAATTGATTCAACGATTTTTCATTAGTCGAATAACGAATTCCGGCGGCAGCTTGCAAGGAATTGAAAACATCACGCGAGATAATACTGTATTCCAATTGAGTTCCAGTAGAGCTAATAACAGGGCCCCATGTAAAGGGATTCAACAAATTCCATTTAGAAAAATACTTCGTTGCATACTGAGTTTTAATAGCGTCCTTTTCAGAAGGATTATATTTTAATTCCCAATTAATTGCCTTAGCATGTAAAGGCATTTTGACTATTTCGTTTCCGCTTGCTCTATAGGCTGAATAAACCAATGAATCTGCCTGTGGAGCAGCTTGATAAGCTCCCCAACGCTCATCAGTCAACAATTCAAAGCGATTATCCTTTATATGAATACGCGCAATTTGATCCACATCTCCTTCAGGATAATTTAAATAAATCCAATCTCCCGCAACACTAGGATGTGCAATATTATGTTGGCCAAAATCTTTGCGATAAATCACTTGCTGATTTAAATAGTCCCAAATACAGATCGATTTATTTCCTCCTTTTTTCGATACATAAACCAAGGTTCCTGATTCACTCAAACGCGGCTGAAGAAATTGCTCACCAGTCTGTGCGATCAATTCATTAAGCGGTTTTCTCTGTTCGCGGTCATACACACGTAGAACGCTTTGACCATTTTCTTTCAATTGAATAAAAGAAACTACCTTGGAATCACTTGATATACTTGGACTTATCCACTTTTCATCATTCTCCCAAAACGAAGTCTTTCTTGACTTAAAATCATAAAAAACGATTCGGGATTGTTGTTTTTGGCCCCATCGAGGATCATAATCCATTTCAGACCAAACCACAAAATCATCTGATGCACTCAACATAGATGCATCAACAAGTGGACCCAAATAGGTTAATCGGCGCTCATGACCGTTTTGAATTTCAACCAATTGCTTAATATCAGAAAATCCACTCTTCAAGGCAATGATGCGACCATCACGTAAAACATTAGGATATAAATACTGTGTATAACCTTGCTTCTGAATTTTTGACTTAGGGATCTTCGTTATAAAAGTTGAGAACTTTTGCTGTGCATATTGGTCTATCGACAGTCCTGTACGTTTTTTAAACTGCTTTGAAAAAGCGAATAAAGTCGGATGATTTAACGTTGACTGCCATAAGGAGGGAATAAATTCATTCCCAAAATCTTTGGTCATTTGTTGGCTTATATATTGCCCAAACACATAATGATTCGGAACCAACTGCTGATAGGATTTCCCCATCATTTTGGCATAACTAGGTATACCATAAGCTTCTAAATAGGCTTTCAAAGGCAACTTAAATTGAGGTATATTCGAACGACCCATCGAATTAATCCTCGATTCCGTTTCCACCGCATCACCTTCCCAAAGCCAATTGGGAATTAATAAATTACTGTAAACTGATTGCCCATACGCGCCAAATAAACCATGAACCCAATTACCAAAACCCTGTCGGGAAGCCTCATTCTGATGAATATGACGCATTTCATGGCTAACCAAAAGTGCCAACCAATCATTGGTACCAACTAAAGAAGCATCTTGTGTCGCAGTAGTAAAAAATTCTGCTCTGGGGGAAATTAAGCTGACAAAGCCATTTGAATTTAGTCCTTGATTCTGAAGAATAACACGGAATCGATGCTTACTTTGCGGAAAACCAGAACCTATGTTAAACCATTTTGATTCAATCTGATTCGCGGTTTCCTGCGCAACAGAATCATAACCCGCGGGATATAAAAGATCTATCGGCGCAGATTTCAAGGAAATTTGATAAAACTTCAACGAAAATGGGTTTTGATCCAATGCTCCATATTGTCCTAAAGACAAAAATGAACAAAGGCACAAAAAACCGATAAGCAGTTTGCTTAAAACCACTTCAAAACTTGCTCGATTAACCATTTAGTCCGTAAGGTGTAAGGAGGATAAAAGAAGCGTAAAGCATTAGTTTTCTGAACTAAAACTGCTTTTGCATGTGAAAATTCTTGAAATCCGAATTTACCACCAGATTTTCCGATGCCAGAATTGTTCACACCACCAAATGGAAGCGAAGAATGTCCAAATTGAATCAAACAATCATTGACGACGCTAGATCCTGCGGATGTATTATTCAGAATAAAATCGGTAAAGGTTTTATCCTCAGAAAAGATATACAAGGCTAAAGGCTTTTCCTCTTGACTTAAATACTGTACAATTTCATCTTCAGAACGATAAGTTAACACAGGTAAGATAGGTCCAAAAATCTCTTCCTGCATGATGGCCATATCCATCGTGCACTGACTCAAGACAGTAGGACTAATGTAATTCGTTTCTGGATTTAGTTCACCTCCAAAAATAACTTTGGCACCTTTATCTTTTGCGTCATCCAATAATCGAACGATGCGGTCGAAATGTCTCCGATTTACGATTCGAGCATAGTCCTTACTTTTTTCGATTCCTTTAGCATCCGAATTGTAAAATCCTTGAATGGCTTTTTCTAGTCCAGCTAAAAACTGAAAATGGACCTTTTCATGTACAAATACATAATCAGGTGCGATGCAAGTTTGTCCATTATTCAAAAACTTACCCCATGCAATTTTCTGCACACTACTTTCCATATCAACGGTAGGACCTACAATGGCCGGTGATTTCCCACCTAATTCTAAGGTAACAGAAGTCAGGTGTTTCGCTGCAGCTGCCATTACCAATTTTCCTATTGCTGGACTTCCTGTGAAAAAAATATGATCGAATTTTTGAGCTAATAAGAATGTAGACACTTGGGCATCTCCCTCTACACAAAAAATATCCGATGGATCATATAAAGCCGTTATCATCTTTCTGATAAATGCAGATGTATGTTCACTCATTTCAGATGGCTTCAAAATAATTGCATTACCAGCCGCAATGGCATGAACTAAAGGATTGATGGCCAAATTAAACGGATAATTCCATGGTGCAATAATCAAACACAAACCTTTAGGTTCATATTGAATATGCCCCTGAGTACCTAACAATAGGAGTGGAGTCGATACTTTCTGAGGCTTAAGCCATGAATGTATGTGCTTGATCATGTGATCAATCTCACGTTTTACACCCAAAAGTTCGGCAATAATTACCTCTGAACTAGGTTTACGAAAGTCCTGATAAAGTGCATCAAAGAGTTCTTGTTGGTGCGCCAACATGTAATGCTGCAATTTCCGTAGTTTCTCAATTCGCTCATCGGCACTCGAATTTTTCAATCGAAGTAATGAGGATTTTTGCAAAAACAGAACCTCTTGGATTCTTTCTTCAATGGACTGATTCATGCGCTTACTGCTTAAATGGTAAACAAATCACGTAATTTATCTTCAATTAAATCAAAATAACCCTTATTACCAGAAGGCCTAAACCAAGTGTCTCCAGCCACATACCATTTTCCATCTCCTGGGTAAACTGCGAATTGTGTTTTGGCTTTCAGATCCTCAACTCCTTTCTCAAATATAAACTCCCCAATAAACAAAACTTGCAATAATTCTTGCAATTCAATCCATTGATCTGTAAAACGAACAGGGCCTTCTGAACCACCCGAACGATAAGTAAACTTTAAATCGAAAAAGGACATTTCCCCCTCAATTCGCACCCATTCTTCATCTGCATCCATAAATTGAAAACCTAGGTACAGGGGCATTTCATTACCCGCAACCTCTAGAATCGCTTGCATGAATTCTTGCAACAAGTTATCTTCAATTTCTAGACTAACCGGAACTGCTGTTGTCGTATCTGCTGCTTCTAAAGTTATAAAAGGTTCTTCATCGCGTGGATTACAAGATCCTGATTGGTATAATAAAAAAGCAGTTTCCAGACGATTTCGCCAAGCAATAGACAAATCACCTGACCAAACAAAATGATCTTCTACGTTAAGTCCTTCCGCTAAAAGCTCCTCACGCGAGAAATCGTCCCGATCAATGTATTGAATTGAAACTTCAACACGTGGTTTGTCCGACAAAAAATCCTCGAAAATAAACGCCGCCTCCAAATGATAAGGGGCAGGTACATTGTTGGGACTTTCGTAAAACAATTGAAATTTCTTTTCTAAACGCGCTGGTTTCATCTATTTGGATTTAAGATACAAAGCTACGGATTTCAATCTATCTATTTTACCCGAGGATGTAAATTGAAAACTACTTAATTGTATATATTGTTTGGGTAATTGCCACGATTCAAACTGTGCACGCAAAATATCCTGCATCGCAGATTGTCTTGTTACACTCCAATCACCTGAATAAAATAAAGTTACTTGTTGGCCAAATACCTCATCCGGAGTCGCTTCAATAAAAAACGATGCAGGTTGGTTTTCATTCGCACTAATAAATTTTTCCAATTCCTCTGGGTGTATTTTCCGGCCTGCAGAATTGATAACACGATCAAAACGACCTTTTATTTCAAAACTTGAATCATCCTCGATAGATACGATATCATTCGTTTGAACCCAGGAATTATCAGTCATCAAACCCTTTATTTTCAAACATGCGCGTTCATCTACACCGATTTCCACGGAACCTAACGTTTGAAAAAAGGGATCTTTTAACGAGCGATAAGCAATATGAGAAACCGTCTCGGTCATTCCATAGGTTTCATAAATGGGAAATGAGAATGCCAAAGAACGAGTTTTCAAGGCAGCGGATAAGGCCGAACCACCCAATAAAATCCCTTTGGAATCAGCAAAGAATACAGACAAATCAATACCTGATTCCAAAATGGCATGCCACTGATTGGGCAC
>JAHEAY010000057.1 GCA_024642485.1 Cytophagaceae bacterium | reverse complement strand
ATGTTTTCCCTAATCCGATCGTCACACAAATAGCGCATGCTTCAGCCTTTTATCCCGCAGAAGATTACCACCAAGATTATTATAATCAAAATGGGACTGAGCCTTATTGCCAAATCGTTATCAAGCCTAAAATGGATAAATTCCTGAAGGCATTCAAGGATAAATTGAATTAAAAACCGCCCTTATCGTAGAAGCTTCTCCGACGTGAGATTTTCAAATCTTGCAATAAACTAGATTTCACGCGAAGATCAAACGAGTAGTTGCTCGCCCTGCCAAAGAATGGACTTGCAATAGGTGTCCAGTTGAAATTCATTTCCCAACAATGCAAGTCGCGGTGGACCGACATATTTGTGTAGGTCAAGCCACTGTATTTAAAGTCATAACCTGAACTCACGGAGAACTTCCATTTTTCACTAATACTCACATCTCCCTGAAAGGTTAGACCACTGATTTTCTGTGGATCTGCCAAGCCCATCCGGTTATAACTAAATTGATACGAGAATGAGAATGTCCAAGGCACATTCCAGTCGACGTAATCATCCATGTTCCGGTTGATTTGTTTTAGCTGTGCATCCGATCCCATCTCACTCGTCTTAGGGTTCTTCGCTGCGCTGGGAGCGAAGCGCCGACCAATCGACAAGTTAAACGATTGCAAACGTCCTAAGCCTTCGCCTTTGCCGAACATGTACTCGTTTGTTCGTCGGCCCATATCAAAAAAAGCCGCATCCTTCACGTAGGAATACGGATCAATGCTTCCTCCAATGTTGATATCAAACTCCTTCACACGTGAATTCGCATTAAATCCAATGTTGGATAAGGGGTATTCTTTGGCCAATAAATTATAACTGCCATTGATGCCAAAGTTGTCAATCAAACTGATTTTTTCATTTTGCTTTGTCGCAGTATCCGACTTGGTTTTCAGCTTCGCCTCAAGTGTATTTTGTATCCCAAAACTTATCGCCCCCGAAGCACCTCCATATGACAAAATGCGAGGGTCAAAGGTGCTTAATCGGCGAATATCACCCACTTGTTCCACACCTTGTGCATTGATAAACTTGCGGTTATTGATGCGGACATCTTGGAAATATCCGTAGGCTGGATCTGAATAATCAGGCATGTAGCTCACACTGATTGAAGGAACCATCGTGTGGCGCAATGCTTCTAGACGTCCTTTTTTGAAACGAGCTGTTCCAAATACACGCGTATTCATGCTCGCTGAAAACGAGATTTGCGAATTGAATTTTGGTAATCCGCCTACGGTATCAATGCGGACTGTAGAATCCGATTTCATGTAGGTGTATTTGTAAGAACGGGTGTACATATTCCCCGACCACGATATTCCCGGTGTAATGTTGATATATCGATTCAGCTTAATATTTGGTAATGAAATAGGTAAACTGTAATTGAATTTCGTTTGTGCCTTTTCCCAAAGCATCGGAATTGTATTCGCATTGACGGCTACAACGCCCGGAGGCAGGTCGTCTGCATTGGTTGGGATAAACGGTTTTTGAATAATTCCGCGCTGGCTGTTTGTCTCACGTGGATAAACATCAAATTCGTAACGCGTGTAAGGATCTGCAATTTGATTCGTCATGGAGATTCCTCCTGAAAAATCAAGTCCTAGTCGAAACTGATCCATGAATCTATCCCCTACGGCTGATTTCCGTTTAAAGGGTTGAAATTGATTTAGGCCTAAACTAAATTCCGTTCCGGCATCGAAAATACGCGTGGTTGTATTCTGGTTAATCCGTAAACTAATGCTGCTCCGAAAGATTTGGCCAACGTTTTTGGTATACTGAACGGAAGATCCAATCGTATTAGACAGGTATTGTTGGGTATTGAAGTTATTGTACTGATTGTACGAATTAGAGGCAATATTAACCGATGCCGAAAAGCTTGAATTCCCCAAACTGCGTGGCGTATGCGACCATTGTAAGGCGAAATCGGTACGCTTGGTCGGATTGAATTCGTCCCCATTGGAATTTCGGTTAAAGGCCACATTGAAGCTACCCGCATAGCGATAACGTTTATTGTATTGTGAATTCGCACCTAAACCCCAACCGCCTTTGGAATAAATTTGTCCTGTAAATCGTATCCCGATGTGTTCACTCGCGGCCCAATAATAGCCACCTTCACGTAGATAAAACCCCCGACCTGATGGCTCTTCTCCATAAGTTGGGATTAGAATTCCCGATTTACCCGCTTCCTTAGGCTGCGAATATGGGAAAAAGCCAAAGGGTAAACCAATCGGAAGTGGAATGTCATTTAATTCAAAATGAAAAGGACCTGAAATGATTTCTTTTTTCCCTACAACCTTGATTTTGCTGGCCTTGATGTGAAAGTGTGGATGACTTAAATTACAGGTCGTGTAAATCGCATTTCGAATGTATAAATTATCCTCCTCGTCTTTTTTGACAGTTTTTCCTTGGACAAATCCTTCGCCTTGCTGGGTAACGATCCCCTTGATCGCAGCTCGTTTCGTCTTGAAATTATATCGAATTTCATCGGAATCGTATTTGTCGGCTCCTTGTGTAAATACTGGCAAGCCTGCCATTTTATGTGCTGTGGAATCATATTGCCCGATGGCATAGACCTCATTTTTATCCCAGTCTAAACGGATATAGCTAGATTCGAGGCTGATTTCGCCATATTTCACTTTGGCATTTCCATAGAGATGAACGACTTGCTTGTCGGCATCTAACACCGTAGAATCCATCGCTGAATAGAAAACGGTTGTTTGAAGATCTTGTTGTTTCGAGAGACTATCTGGTTTAGCGAGCTTCTTTTGCGTAGAATCCGCCAAGATTACCCGCTGGGCGTGTAGCGTCGGAATGACGAACAACAGGCCGATGCAAAGCAAAAGGTAATATGTGGATTTCTTTATCAAATGGAATTTAAAAATTATATTTGTCTTCTGTAATGAATTTGCAAAATTACATCATTGCGTGGTACCTAAGTGTAATAATCTAAAAATAATGTTTTCATCCATCCGAGTTATTTTTGTTATTGGGCTTGCGTTGTCAATTATGTCGGCGACTATGCCTACGGTTGAGCCCACGAAAGCGGTTAAAAAGAATCTTATCAAAACGGTTTGTCTCGATGCGGGACATGGGGGGAAAGATCCAGGTTGTTTAGGGCCTGCGGGAGCGAGAGAAGGGAAAGTTACGTTGAAAATCATCTTGGAAGTAGGCAAGCGTTTGAAGGCGGAATACCCGGATATGAAGGTTATTTATACCCGTGATACAGATGAATTTATTGAATTATTTGAACGCGCTGATATTGCAAATCGTAATAAAGCGGATTTATTTATCTCGGTGCATTGTAACGCAGCTCTAAATAAGTCAGCTTATGGTACGGAAACCTACACCATGGGTCTTCACAAAACCGATGGAAATCTAAACGTAGCCAAACGAGAAAACTCCGTTATCTTGCAAGAGAAGGACTATCAAACATCCTATAACGGCTTTGATCCAAGTTCGCCGCTTGCGCACATTATGATGGCAAATTACCAAAGTGCCTTCATGGCTAACTCGGTTAAATTCGCCTCACATGTGGAAGATGAGTTTTCTAAGACGTTTAAGCGTAAGAGTTTTGGTGTGAAGCAGGCCGGTTTTTTGGTGATTTGGCGGACCGCGATGCCAAGTGTGTTGGTTGAGACGGGATTCTTAACCAATCCGACAGAAGAAGAGTATTTGAATTCTGAAAAAGGCCAAGCAGAAGTTGCCGATGCCATCACAACAGCATTCAAAAAGTATAAAGACGAAATCGAAAAATAAACCCATTATGTTTCAAAGCAACGAATTAAAGGTTGGTTTTTTGGCGCTCATCGCCTTTCTAATCCTGTATTTTGGGTTTAACTTCCTGAAAGGAAATGATGTGTTTTCATCCTCCAAAATCTATTATGTAACCTACGACAATGTCGATGGGCTAACGCCTTCCAACCAAGTACTTTTGAATGGAATCGAAGTAGGAAAGGTTAAAAAAGTAGAGCTTTTGCCAGAAAACGGGAATAAAATCAAAGTGACTTTGCGGATAAACAAAGATTTGATTTTGCCTGATAAGACCTTAGTTGTATTATCTGACGGTGCACTGTTGGGTGGCAAAGTAATGCGTTTGGAATTGTTGGGAAAAGGTTCTTTGCCTACGGAAAGTGTGATTCAGGGAACAACGGAGAAGGGACTTTCTGCGCTTTTAAAAGAGCGTGCGTTACCTGTTCTGTCTAATGCAGATTCACTCTTAGTGTCCTTTCGTAAGATTAGTCTTAAATTCGAGCATACGGGGACGCATTTAAACGACTTGATCAAGAATTCGAATTCTGCGGTGACCAACATCAATGGTTCCGTGACGGAGCTCGTAAGCGATAATAAGGCAAACGTAAAGCAGATCACGGCGAATATGAAATCCCTGACGCAAAGCTTAACGGAAACCGAAAAGCAATTGAAGCCATTGTTAACGAAATTCAATACGGTTGCAGATTCCTTGCAAGCCGTTCGCATTGG
Source organism: Cytophagaceae bacterium (assembly GCA_024642485.1). Lineage (GTDB taxonomy): Bacteria > Bacteroidota > Bacteroidia > Cytophagales > Spirosomataceae > Aquirufa. Next base: position 14,658 of record JAHEAY010000057.1, on the reverse strand, counting down.
ACAAACCTTACAAGAAGCAGGCAAAGCGATTCATTCTCTTCAGAAGATTGTGACGAAGCTTGAGCAAGGACAAGGCAGCGCGGGCAAATTGTTGACGAGTGATTCCTTGTATAATGGCTTGAATAAATCTTTAGTGGATTTGGATAAGCTATTGATCGACTTCCGCACACAACCGAAACGCTACATTCATTTCTCCGTTTTCGGTAAAAAAGATTCGAAAGCGGTAACGCAATAAATAAACCCATCGCATGGCGACTAAGCAATTAACAATTTCGGCGGCTGTCGAAATCACGGATATTTTAATGGCAGAGCTAGGTGAAATTGGTTTTGATATTTTCGAAGATACCGCAACTGGTATTAACGCCTATTGTCCGATGGATCTATATGATCCCGTTGCTGCACATGAAATTATTGAGCGTTATCGTTTTTTAGGCTCGATAGATGTGACAGAGGCTGAAATTGAAAAACAAAATTGGAATGCTGTTTGGGAAACCAATTACGACCCGATTCGTATTTCGGATAAAGTAAACATTCGAGCAAGCTTTCATGAGCCAGATCCGAGCGTGGAAATGGATATTGTCATTAACCCTAAAATGTCTTTTGGTACTGGACATCATGAAACGACGACCTTGATGGTTCAAGCGATGTTTGAGATTTCATTAGAAGGGAAATCGGTTTTAGATGTAGGAACAGGAACGGGAATCCTCGCTTTTGTCGCCTTGAAATTGGGAGCTTCGCGTGTACATGGATTTGATATTGATCCATGGTCCGTAGAAAATTCGATTGAGAATGCCGCGCTGAACAATTGCGAGTCGGCGACTTTTCAAGAAGGAACGATACGAGATGAACCTTTGACGGTTTATGATGTCGTTATTGCGAATATCAATCGAAATATCCTCTTGGATGAGTTGGCAGAATATGCGCTACGTTTAAAATCGGGTGGCGTTTTGTTGTTGAGTGGATTCTATGCTGCTGATATTCCTTTTTTGACTGCGGCGGCAACACCCTTGGGTCTTTCCTTCGTAACAGAAACCCATTTGCGCGATTGGGCTTGCATCCGCTTGCAGAAGGCTTAATAGTTTATTTTTCATTTTTAGGTGGTAATTCCTGAAAAAACCTTATTTTTGAAGGTTTTACTCATAGAACTCGCGAAATCGAGTTTTTATTAGCTGCATGAAGATCTCTCCAAACAAACCTTTTCAGGTTGTTTATTCCTTATTGTCTCACGAATGCCTCGGTTATTTGTTCGAGGTTTTTGTCGTTCAACTGAATGACAAAGGTCAATTAACTTGGGAGTATCAAACATTAACGACACGAAATTTTCATGAGTTTGCCCATGGCTTAGACGAACGAGATGAGTCTGCCGTGAAATTGGTCGAGGGAATGAAACCCGCTGCGATTTTTGAGAAGTTTAATACTTCCAAACGCAAAACCATGGAAGAGTTTTTCTTGAAAACTTTTGATGCAGAAAAAGGGGAGAAGGAGATTCAGGAAGCAGTTCATGCCGTAGTAGAAAAACGACGCGCGCAAATTTTTGAATTGATTTGCCCAGATAAGACGCTTTTCATCATGGGGAACGACGGGAATCCGATGCGTCAAACCGTGGAGATTCAAGCTGAGGCTGTTGAAGTGCTTTTTCACTTCATGCGAAACGAAGAAAATACACATTACTTTCCAACCTTAAAATACAAGGGGAATAAGCTCGAATTTCAATATAAAGATGCGCTGATTCTCTGTGATGAGCCGGCTTGGATGTTATTGAATCAGAAGCTTTACCATTTCAAACCGCAATTAGAAGGCAAGAAGTTACGCGCCTTTTTGAATAAAAAATTCGTGGTTATCCCGCGAAACATGGAAGAAGATTATTTCCGGAAATTCGTTAAAGCCATGGTTGCGCGTTACCCCGTACATGCCAAAGGCTTTGAAATCACAAATACCGAGAAAAATTGCCAGTATTTATTGTCTTATGGGCCGATAACCCCTAAGCTGGACGAGGAGGAAAAAGTCTCTGCCAAAAAAGCTTTAGAGGCCGCCGATCGTTGGCAATTTGTACTTTCTTTTCAATACGGCAATAATCGATTCCCTTGGGATGGGCTTTCGGCGGAGGCCAATGTCCTTTTCGAGAAAAAGGGTGACAGCTATGCTTTCCAAAAAATCATGCGTTCGCTGACTAAGGAAAAGCGTGCTTTTCAAGCGTTGAAGGCTATGGGTTTGCCCATGGAAGCAGATGGCCGCGCAATAATTTCGCGTTCGGATGCAGTTCAGTGGCTCACGGCACATAAGCAAGATTTAGATCAAGGTGCTTTCTCAGTACAGTTTAAAGGCGATGGATCTGCGCCAAGGTATTTCTTAGGAAAGCCTGAAATCAAGATTCGTATTGGTGAAAAATTGGATTGGTTTGATGTGCAGGCGGTGATTTCGTTTGGTTCCTTCCAAATTCCATTCCTGAAGATTCGCCAATTAATTCTACAGAAAAAGAAAGAGTTCCATCTTCCTGATGGATCGATTGCGATCATACCAGATAATTGGTTCCACGATTATCAAGATTTATTCTATTTCTCTGAGACACGTCCGGGTGAAGATGGCGTTTTCTTACGTCGGCAGCACTTCCAGTTGATTCAGGAATGGGAGAATCAAGAGTTGGTGAAAACGAACTTGCGTACCAAAACACTCAACGATCTGAAGCTCGAAACAAAAGAGTTTCCGGTTCCGAAGAACTTCAAAGGAACTTTACGTCCCTACCAATTAGAAGGTTACCGTTGGATGCGCACGCGTCAAGCAGCGGGTTTAGGGGCTTGTTTAGCCGACGACATGGGTCTCGGTAAAACGGTTCAGACGCTTTGCTTATTACAGAGTTTAAAAGAGCAAGGCGAGACTTTGCCATCTTTGCTGGTGATGCCAACTTCCTTGTTATATAACTGGGAGATGGAGGCTAAAAAGTTTACACCTCAATTGCGTGTTTTGGTTTACAGTGGACCCCAAAGGGAGAAATTGCAAGCTCAAATCGGCAAGGTGGATTTGATTTTGTGTTCCTTTGGAATGGTTCGTTCCGACATTGATTGGTTCGAGAAACAGGCTTTTAGTTACGTAATTTTGGATGAGTCGCAAGCGATTAAAAATCCATTGGCGAACATCACAAAAGCTGTTCAAAAATTGAATGCGAAGTTCCGTTTAGTGATGACGGGTACACCGCTGGAAAATTCGACGATGGACTTGTGGTCACAAATGAATTTTGTGAATACCGGTTTGTTGGGAACACAGCGCTATTTCAAGGATCATTTCCAAGTTCCTATTGAAAAGAAAGCGGATGGTGACCAGAAAAAGCGCCTATACTTCTTAATTAAGCCCTATTTATTGCGTCGTGAAAAAAGACAAGTGGCAGCGGATTTGCCTGAAAAAATGGAGTCCATTACCTATTGCACGATGTCGGAAGAACAGGAGCGTCTATACGATAAAACGAAGTCCTTCTACCGTGATGTTTTATTGAAACAGATCAAAGACGAAGGCTTACAGAAATCAAGGTTCTCTGTGCTACAAGGCTTGACGAAACTACGCCAATTGGCCAATCACCCAGCTTTGTGCGAGGATGGATTTGAAGGTGAATCGGGTAAGATGGAAGCCGTTTTAGAGAAGTTGGAGACTGTACTCGAGCAACACCACAAAGTTTTGATATTTAGCCAGTTTGTTCAGCATCTGGGATTGATTCGCAAGGCTTTGGATGAACGTGGTATCGATTATGCGTATTTGGATGGAAGTACTTCTGATCGGAAAGGTCAGGTTGAGAGTTTCCAGAAGGATGATGGACAATCGGTTTTCTTGATTTCGTTAAAAGCGGGGGGAGTGGGATTGAACTTAACTGCAGCTGATTATGTCTTTTTATTAGATCCTTGGTGGAATCCTGCTGCGGAGGCGCAAGCCATTGACCGTGCGCACCGGATAGGTCAAAAGAAGACTGTATTTACCTATAAATTTATCTCGAAAGAGACGGTTGAGGAGAAAATCTTGTCCTTGCAACAGCGCAAATTGGACTTAGCGAATGAGTTGGTTACTTCCGACGAAAGTATCCTACGTAATTTAAGTGAGGACGAAGTCCTGGATTTATTAAGTTAATTTGACCAAAATGTTCTTCGCTACTTCGTGACTAATGAAGACAGCTGGAGCATTGTCTATCGATACCGAAATCGATCGGTCAAATGCATTTACTTCTTCAACGTGTAATGCGGCACCTAAACTCAATTGCATTTTTGTCAGTAATTGGAGAAATACGGCGGAATCTTTGGCCACACCCATCAACACGCAGCGCTTATTAGCTTTGATGTCGGAGAGATGCAAATAGCCTAATTCTGGCATTACCCCATTTTTGGTTGGGATCGGATCTCCATGCGGATCGGTTTTAGGGAATTCTAGAAATGCATCCAATTTTTCGATCAATGAGTCGGATTCGATATGCTCTAGTTGTTCAGCAATTTCATGTACTTCATCCCAGTTGAAGCCCATCTTTTCTACAAGGAATACCTCCCAAAGTCGGTGTTTGCGAACAATTCCTAAAGCAATCTTTTCGCCAGCGGGACTTAAACGCACGCCTTGGTATTTTTGATAATGTACCCAGCCTTTTTCAGCGAGTTTACGTAGCATATCGGTTACGGATGCCGCTTTTGTCTGCGTTAATTCTGCTACAGCATTGGTTGAAATATCATCATCGTGACCTTCAGAAAGGCGATAGATAATTTTCAAATAATTCTCTTCTGCAAAGGAGGTGGACATTTGTGCGAATTTAGAGCTCAAAAATAAGCATTTATTTGTTTAATTTATTTTTTTAGACCCAACTAAAAAATATTTTTGAATCATCATAATTCTTGTATATTTGGATGTTAAAATCGAAATATGTCCAACCCTTGGCGCAAATCACATCAAGAAAACTCACTTAGTGAGGTTTTTGCTTCCATACCCATTCCGAAAGGAGGAGGATTCTGGAAAAATTTGCGCGCATTTATTGGGCCTGGTTTTATGGTGGCTGTTGGATATATGGATCCAGGGAATTGGGCGACAGATTTAGCGGGTGGTGCTCAGTTTGGCTACACCCTTTTGTCCGTTATTCTTGTCTCGAGTTTATTTGCCATTCTTTTGCAGCATTTGGCTTTGAAATTAGGTGTAGCAACCGGTCGCGATTTAGCACAGGCTTGTGGGGATTCTTTTTCCAAACCTGTCGTTTATTTCCTTTGGATTATTTGTGAATTAGCCATTGCGGCATGCGATTTAGCAGAGGTCATCGGCTCCGCACTTGCCTTACATTTGCTGTTTGGCATACCTATTTTGGCCGGTATTCTCATTACCATTCTCGATGTATTTTTAATTCTCTATTTCCAGAATCGTGGTTTTCGTGTATTGGAATCTATTGTCATGGCTTTATTGGCCGTGATTACGCTTTGTTTTGGATATGAAATTTGGGTGGCTCAGCCTGCTGTTTCCCATGTATTGGAAGGTTTGGTGCCTCAGTCGAGTATCGTTTTAGATGAGCACCAGCTCTACGTGGCAATCGGTATTTTAGGTGCAACGGTGATGCCTCATAACCTCTATTTACATTCGAGCATTGTGCAGACCAGAGCTTTCGAGCAGAATGATACCGATCGGGGAAAGGCGATTAAATACGCAACCTGGGATTCCACAATTTCGTTAAGCTTTGCCTTTTTCATTAATGCGAGTATTCTGATTTTGGCTGCTGCTGCGTTTCATTGGAATGGCCGACAAGATGTTGCTGATATTCAAGATGCCTTCTTATTATTGGACCCTGTCATGGGCACAAAATGGGCGAGTATCTTATTCGCAGTTGCCTTATTAGCCTCAGGTCAAAATGCGACTGTGACTGGAACTTTAGCTGGTCAAATCGTGATGGAAGGATTTATTGATTTGAAAATGAAGCCTTGGCTGAGGCGTTTAATCACCCGACTCATCGCCATCGTACCCGCTTTTTTTGTCACATGGATTTGGGGTGAATCTCACATCAATGAATTGTTGATTCTTTCGCAGGTTGTCTTATCGATGCAATTAAGCTTTGCTGTGATTCCCTTAGTTTGGTTTACGAGTGACGCTAATCGCATGGGGAAATTCGTTAATCCTACCTGGATGACTTGGCTGGCCTGGTTCGTTTCCGCAATTATCCTTTCGCTGAACTGCTATTTACTAGGCCAAATTTTCTTCGCCTAATTGAACTTTCCAGTGGTTATTACTTCCTAGTTGATAGGTTCTTTCGTCCACGAATTGGATATTGGGCGCTGAAATGCCTGAACCGAGAACTTCTGTTGATTCGATGTGAATGATTTCTTGCACATCGATTTCCTGAATAAATGCTTCAATAGTCTTTGTTCCACCTTCGATTAAAATGGATTGGATTGCCTTCTCCTTACAGAAGCCCATGAATTTTTGCAAGTAATTTTCTGAGCCAAGCGCGATCCAGTGTTTATTACCCTCTGTTTTTGTTACATCATGCGTGAAAATGTATGTTGGGAATTCATCTTGCAATAGGTGAAGCTTTTCATTCATGCGTGCTTGCGGATCCAACACGAATCGCATGGGTGAATTACCCGGCCAAACACGTGTTGTCAAACTTGGGTTATCTGCATTAGCCGTATTAACTCCTACCAAAATGGCTTGATGTTCTGCGCGTAATTGGTGTACAAGCTGTTGGCTAATTTTATTTGAAAAAAGGTGAGCATCCCCATTCGTATGTGCAATAAATTGGTCTGCGGAAGTCGCGTATTTGACTGTGATATATGGCCTGCGATTTCTGTGGAAATAGAAAAACCGACGATTAATCAATTCCCCCTTTTCTGATAATACACCCACATGAACTTCGATTCCTGCTGCTTCAAGCTTCGCGACACTTTGTCCACCAACAAGTGGATTGGGGTCTAAATTGCATATGACCACGCGGGATACTTGATGCTTGATTAATAAGTCGGCACATGGAGGTGTTTTGCCCGTATGGCTACAAGGTTCTAGGCTAACATAAGCCGTTGCACCGCGCGCATCTTTGATATCCCTAAATGCGTTTACTTCGGCATGGGGACCACCATATTGTGCATGAAACCCTTCTCCTAGTAATATGTTATCGCGCACGACAACGCAGCCTACCCAAGGATTAGGAACAACAAACCCTCCACCTAGCTGGGCTAAGTCGAGGGCTCGTTGCATCCAAATTTCATCAGTCAACATGCGTAGCTTTTACATTGCGCGACATATAACTATAAATCGCAGGAATGACATAAAGGGTTAAGGTTGTTGAGAACAACATCCCGCCTACCACGGCAATACCCATGGAAACACGGCTTGTTGATCCTGAACCTAATGCTAAGGCAATTGGTAAAATACCCAATATCGTACACAAAGATGTCATGATAATAGGTCTGAAACGTGCTGTAGCTGCACTTTTTACAGCATCCAATTTAGTTAAACCGGTATCTTTCTTTTGATTGGCAAACTCTACAATCAGGATACCATTTTTGGTTACCAAACCAATCAATACAATGATTCCAATCTGTGAGAAAATATTCAGCGTTTGACTGAAATCCCATAATGACAACAAGGCTCCTGCGACAGCCAATGGTACCGTAAATAAGATGATAAACGGATCGATGAAGCTTTCGAATTGCGCTGAAAGGATCAAGTAGATCAATAAAATCGCAAGGGCAAACGCAAACAATAAAGAGGAACTTGATTCTTTAAATTGCTTACTTTGTCCGTCATAGGCTGTTGAGAAGGATTCGTCAAATGTCTCTTTGGCCAATTTATCCATTTCATCCAATGCTTCTCCTAACGTTACACCCTTTGCCATTTGAGCTGTTACAGTCGCTGCAGAATAGCGGTTAAAGCGGAATAATTGCGGCGGTGTACTTTGTTCTGTGATCTTGACCATGTTGTCCAACTGAATCAAATCTCCGCGGTTATTTTTAACATAAAGTGATTTCAAGTCATTCACATCGTTTCGAAGTGAACGGTTAATTTGGCCAATCACCTGGTACTGCTTTCCTTCCATGATGAAGTAACCAAAACGTCTTCCAGAGAGTCCTAATTGCAATGTTTGTGCCACATCCTGAATAGATACTCCTAAGTTTTGGGCTTTCGCACGATCAATTTCTAATCGTAATTCTGGCTTCGTGAATTTTAAGTTAATATCCGATACTTCGAATTTAGGGGAGTCGCGAACCTTCGCCATGAATTGTGGCATCATCTTCTTCAACTTCTCAAAGTTCGGCCCCTGAACAACGAATGCTACCGGCAAACCACCACCACCTCGTTGGCCTGTCTGTAAAGTCGGTTCCTGAATAACAATCGACTTCGCACCTGGGAATTTTTTAACCTTCGGTTGTAATGCATCGACAATGGCTTGTTGGCTTCTTCGCGCATTGGTATCACTCAATAAGACACGAATCATACCCGAATTCGAACCGGCATTCCCAAATCCAGGCGACGTAATGGTATAAATCGCACTGCGTTCTTTTTCTGGAATTTCTTTCATGATGAATCGGGTGATTTCATCCGTAAAGTTCAACATATAATCGAACGTTGCACCTTCGGGTGCCGTTGCGCTGATACGCATTTGGCCTCTATCTTCTAACGGCGCTAATTCAGATGGAATCGCACCGGTTTTGAATAAGGTGTATATGACCCCAATTAATCCGATCATAACCACCCAAGCAACCCAACGAACGCGCAAAAATGCGTTTAATGAATTTTCGTAGGCTGTAGTCATCCAAACAAAAAAGGGCTCAGTCACATTGTAGAACCATGGTTTGCTATGTCCTCCTTTTAATAATTTGGAGCTTAGCATCGGTGTTAAGGTTAACGAAACGAATGCGGAAATGATCACAGAACCAGCAACCACAATACCGAATTCCCGGAATAACTGTCCAGTGATTCCTTGTAAGAAAATCACAGGCAAGAATACCGCGGCCAATGTTACTGTTGTTGAAATCACGGCAAAATAGATCTCTTTCGAACCTTCTAAGGCAGCTTCCCAAGGTGTTAAGCCCTCCTCAATTTTCGTATAAATGTTTTCCAATACCACAATCGCATCATCTACCACAAGACCGATGGAGAGTACAATTCCGAGTAAGGTTAGTACGTTGACTGAGAATCCAGCCAAATACATAAAGAAGAACACACCGATCAAGGAAACCGGAATGGCTGTCAATGGAATGATGGTCGAACGCCAATCCCGTAGGAATAAGAAGATGACAATCGTTACAAGCAAAATCGCTGTTAGAATCGTTTCTTCTACTTCTTCAATGGATTTACGAACATATTTTGTGTTATCAAAACCTTCTTTCAGAATTACATCGCTCGGAATCGTTGCTTGAATCTGTTTTAGTTTTTCATGAACTTGGTCAACGATTTCGATCTGGTTGGAACCCGGCTGCGGAATGACCGCGATGGAAATCATAGGAACCATGTCGCGTTTAAAGAATGTCTTTTCATTCTCAGGAGCAAGTTCTGCATTACCTACATCCGAGAATTTAACGGAACGATCCCCTTCTTCGCGGATAATTAAGTTGTTGAAATCTTCCACAGAAGTCATACGACCTTGCGTCCGAACCGTTAATTCGGTATTGTTTCCTTCAATACTACCGGATGGTAATTCGATGTTTTGCTTTGTTAGCGCACTAACAATATCAGGTGCAGTTAAGCGGAAAGATGCCAAACGCTCTGGGTCAATGTGCAAACGCATTGCGTATTTCTTCTCACCCCACATTTGTACCGAACTTACACCTGGAATGGTTTGTAGCTTTTCTTTAACATTACGTGTAGCAATTTCATTTAAGCTCAGCAAATCACGTGTATTGGAATAGATATTTAAATTGTAAATCGGATTCGAATCTGCATCTGCCTTGGAAACTACAGGGGGATCCACATCTTTGGGCAATATGGCCATGGAACGTGAAACGCGGTCACGAACGTCATTAGCAGCATCTTCAATATTGACAGCTAAGTCAAATTCAACAGTGATGTTTGAGCGACCATCCCGACTCGAGCTCGAAAGCGTTTTTATCCCGGCAATACCGTTGATGGATTCTTCTAATGGCTCCGTAATTTGGGATTCGATGATGTCTGCGTTCGCACCGGTATAACTCGTTTGGACGGTTACGACAGGTGGATCAACGGACGGATATTCGCGGATTCCCAGGTAGGAATAGCCAATTAGCCCAAATACAATAATCGTCACGGACATGACAATGGAAAGTACGGGTCGTTTAATGCTGATGTCGGATAAAGATGCCATAGGTTTAATAGGTTTTAGGCCAATTGCGTGGAAGGAATTGGTATTGTTTTAATGAGTTGTTGCCAAACGATGTCCAAGGGAATTTCCGCGGATGAACCATTTGGGTAATGATAAATGCTTGCTCGGCCTTGCTCGTATGCACCCGAATAAGGCATGTGGTTTTTAAAGTTTTTAAATTCGCCAAGCAAAATTAAGCCTGGGATTTCAAATGCATTTGCAATATGTGCTGGGCCGGAATCGATGCCGATAAAAAATAGTGCGCCTGAGATGATGTTCGCCATTTCGACAACACTCGTTTTGCCAACCATCGAAATGAATTTCGGATGATTGAATGCTAAGCCATCAGATGCCCCTACTTCAATGATAGATATGTTATAACTTTCAATCGCCTGTGTAATTAAGGCAATCCAATGTTGATCCTGCCACTCGCGGTCGGCACCATTGGATTTACGATGAATCACCCAATATTTCGCGGGCAAATCCAAAGTTTTTTGTTCGCCTAAATACAGTTTAGGCTGTTTTGATTCCAGGTAGGGGATATCACATAAGTCGAAAATACCCTTCAGTAGATTACCTCGTTTGTAATAATTATACTTGTTTAATCCGATTTTTTCTGCCTGATCATTGAAAAGTGAACGCTTGAAATAGGGATCAAAGCGTAATTCATTCATGTGCAAATTGTAAAAATGCGTGAATGGCGAAAGCTTGCTTAACCAAGTGCTAGCTAACACAGAGTTTTCTATGATGACTTGGTCTATGTACGGATGATTTTCCAAAAGCCCCTTGTACAAATCTTTGACGATCCAAACGATGCGGGCCTTCGGATGTTTATTGCGTAAGGCAGCAATAATCGGTTCTGCGGCAACAATATCACCTAAATGCTCAGCCAATAAAATACCAACAACCGGTTTTGAAATACTTGTGATACGCATGCTTACATAGAGTTGGATATAGGAGATGCAAGCCGAAAACCAATAGCTTAGTTTTCGGAATTTGTATTCCCATAAAGACCGACTCATGTAGATGGACGCCATTTTTCTTTATTCTACCACTTCTTTGATTTCAACTTCGCCATCGGGTTTTACTTGAATAACCCCATTGGTAATCAGCGTGTCGCCAATCGAAAGTCCAGAAAGAATTTCGACATTTTTCTCTCCGCGATTTCCCAATTTCACTTTCACGGGAACTGATTTACCCTGCTTCACGATGAAAACTTTATTTCCAGATGCCTCAGGAATAATCGCTTCGGTTGGGATTAGAATCGCGCTGCCTTTCGATTTTAAAATCAAGTTGATTTTAGCAAATGCACCGGGAACTAATTGGTTGCCTGGATTTGCAGCTAAAGCACGAATTTGAAGGGTTCTTGTTAATGGGTCGATTTTCGGATCGATCGCATAAACTTTTCCAATAAATGTTTTGTCTTCATTTTCCGTTTGGAATTCGACTGTGCTTCCTTTGCGGATAGAGGTCGCATATTTCGCTGGAATGGAGAATTCAATTTTCGCCGGGTTTGTATTGGTTAAGGTCGCGATTTTCGTTGTAGGGGAGATGTAACTTCCTAAGCTGACATAGCGGAAACCAACAGTTCCCGAAAATGGTGCTTTTACCGTTGTCTTGATGATTTGTGCTTTCAAATCTTCGATATCAGCCTCTATCGTATTTACGCTATTGACTGCAATGTCGTATTCCCGTTGGGAGATAGCCTCTCTTTGCAATAATATTTTTTGACGCGCTTCATTGTCTTCGGCAAGTTTCTTATTGAAGCCTAATTTGCGTAAGCGAGCTTGCAAATCATCATCATTGATGCGGAAAAGAACGGTACCTTTTTGAACAACATCCCCTTCTTTAATATTTAATAAAATGATACGTCCGGCAATTTCAGAGCGAATTTCTACCTCCTCATTCGCCAAAATACTCCCGGTCGAATTCACCATGTCATCTAATCGAGTCGATTTCACTACGGATACAACAACAGCGGTTTTTCCGCCACCTTTTCCGCCCGGACCGCCTTTTTCTTTTTTCGCATCCTCATCGGGATTCTTAGAAATAGCCTGTTTAAGTTTCGGGTAAAATGCGAGTCCAAGGATCAAGGCAATGGATGCAAGCGAGACGATTGTTTTGGTAACTTTATTCATGGGTTTTAAATTCGGTTTAGAAGAATTTCAAATTACATATTTTCCTACATTTAGCTGTCCTAAATTGTAGGTTTATTGGGCTGTTTTATTGGTTAACCAAGGTAAAATTTGTTCGTTTTGGATTTGGTTCATGACAAAGTGGCTTTGCGCATTTCCAATGTTTTTAATGCTGGCTAATTTATGGAGGATAAAATTTCGATATTCATCCATATCGGAAACAACGATTTTTAAAAGAAAATCACTGTGCCCAGAGACGCAATAACATTCTTGAACTTCCACAAGTGACATGACATCTGTTTCAAATTGATTCAAATATTCCGCTGCATGTTCCTTTAGCGATATGTCACAAAATACAGTAAGGGACTTGCCTAATTTATTCGGATTGATGGTTGCTTTATAGCCTGTGATTACGCCCTCTTTTTCCATGCGCTTGATTCGCTCATGAATAGGTGTTGCACTCATGCCCAATCGGGAGGCCATTTCCTTATTCGACATGAAGGCATCCTCATGCAAAAAAGCTAAAATTTGCTTGTCGATATCATCAATTTTGGCCATCGCTTGTCGGGGTTTCAATGATGGAAGCACCTGCGGAAATAACACCTTTTAGCGTGTCTGTTCGCATATATTGCTCCAAGCTTACTGCGTATTTTCCAGGCCGAGTGAATTTCAATCCTTTGAATAAGGTGTATTGATGGCTGTACATGTCGCCCAAACCACTGCCTTTCGGTTTTCCTGTCTTCGCATCATAGAAAAATGCTTCGGCAAAGGCACGTTTGATAACAAAGCCATCTGCATTGATGATTTTGGGAACAAAATAGAGGTTATAGTAAGGGTATTCGTTTGATTGGCGTAATGCTACGCGTACATCATAGGATTTGCTTGTGTCAGTCACCTGAAAATCAATCAAGATCTTGTTTTTTTGCAACCAACCTTGTTCCGATAAGGAAACGGTTTGATCGACCAAAGTGTCGTTTTGGCAGGCAAACGCGAACAAAGCCATCATGAAAAGAATAATGCGCTTGTAATACATGGCTTATTGTGCTGCTGGTCCCTCAGAAGAGCCTCCTTCACGCGGTGGGCGTGGTTTGAATTTCTTCTTAAACTTCTTCTTAAATGGCTTCGGTGTTGCGTTTTCTCCGTCAGCTACGGGTGCTGCACCTTCCGGCTTCGGCCCTTGTTCAGGTCTAGGTTTACGCTCTTGCTGTGGTCTTGGGCCACGATTCGTTTCGCCTTCTTTTCCTGGGCTAGATGGTCTAGGTCCGCGATTTGTCTCGCCTTCTTTAGCCTGGCCAGCTGGTTTAGGTCCGCGATTATCTGGACGTGGCCCGCGTGGATTATCGCGTCCTTCAGGTCTTGGTCCACGGTTTTCACGCGGTCCTCTGTTTTCAAAACGGTCACGGCCACCTCGGTTATTTCCTGCTTTGTTTGCAGGTTTCTTTCCGCCGTATTTCTTATCCATGCGCTCTAAATCAGAATTTAATTCTGAAAGCGATGGTTTTTCTGCTACAGGAGCATCTGGATTTAAATCTGAGAAGGATTCTGGAATGATTCCCTGCTTATTCAATTCAATGATTTCAGCGACGCGGTCACAACTAACCGGAATCCAAATCGCTTCTTCTCCCACGATACCAAACCACATCATGCGCTTGAAAATGTCCGTCTTTTGAAGAATGGCATCGCCTTTCTTCGTTTTTAAGCGACCTTCAATCGTAGGAATGCCTTTTAATGCATCCATGTAGGTCTCTAATTCATAGTTCAAGCAGCATTTTAAACGACCACATTGGCCACTTAATTTGACAGGATTCAACGATAAATTTTGATAGCGAGCTGCTGATGTCGTGACGTTTTTGAAGTCAGTTAACCAGGTAGAACAACATAATTCACGTCCACATACTCCAATACCCCCTAATCTTCCTGCCTCTTGTCGCAAGGAAATTTGTTTCATCTCCACACGTACCTTGAACTCCGTTGCCAAGAGTTTAATCAATTCACGGAAATCGACACGGTCGTCTGAGGAATAATAAAACACGGCTTTTGTGCCGTCCGACTGAAATTCCACGTCAGACAATTTCATGTTCAATTTTAAATCCCCGATGATTTGTCGGCCACGATACATCGTTGGCATTTCGCGCGCAATCATTTGCTCGTGTTTTTCGAGGTCTTTATCGGTTGCAATTCGAACGATAGATTTTAAATTATCATCGTCCTTAATGCTCTTTTTCAATAACTGTAAGCGTACTAATTCGC
>JAHEAY010000127.1 GCA_024642485.1 Cytophagaceae bacterium | reverse complement strand
TAAACACGTCGCAGTTCGCATGGTAACAATCAAGTACCGACTTACTTAATTTTCCCATCGGATCTGCCGCTGGAATTCCTTCCATCAAAAAAGCTTGATTGTCTGAGTGTAAACCTGCTGCGTTGTGTAAATCATTCGCAAAACTTGGATCGATGGATTTGATTTTATCGCCAATCTCTTTTAATAAAGGCATCATCTCATCGCGACCTCCTCCATTAAATCCATGTACATTGTTCGCCATGTCTAAATTGATCATGTAAACAATCTCATCTATCTCGCCCGTTTTTTTCGCACGTTCGATATAGGCTTTTGAACCTAAAAGTCCTTCTTCTTCGCCCATGAATGCCACAAACTCGATTGTACGCTTGCTCTTTAGTCCTAAGGCTTTGAATGTGCGAGCAATATCAATCACTGAAAATGATCCGATTCCATTATCGATTGCCCCTGTCGCTAAATCCCAAGAATCTAAGTGGCCACCGATGATAATTTTCTCATGACGTAAATGTCTGCTTTCTCCTTTCAGGGTTGCGACTACATTGCGCGCTTTGATCGGTTGGCTTACATTATGCATTTCAATCATACTCAATAAGCCCGGTTGATCAACAAGCCATTTTCTGATTTCGGTACCGCTTTCCAAGGAGATACAAACCGCCGGAATCGAAATTAAATTTCCCGTTACTGACGCCGTACCCGTTAATAAAACTTGGCCTTTTACTGTATTAACGAAAATAACGCCAGCTGCACCGTATTTGATGGCTAAAGCTGTTTTTTCGGAACGGTGTAGGTTTTTGCTTCCAGATGGGGCGTCGATTAATCCGATATTTGCAAGGGCAATTTTACCTTTGACTAATTCTTTTTTCGCTGCGAAATCTGCATCTAATCCATTGCCGCAATCCACAATTTGTCCTTGAATTTTCGATTCCACGGGCGTTAACGCGAGAGAAACGACAGGGATCTCACGGAAGTCATCCGATTTGGGAGGTGCCACCGATAAAGTTACCGTATCACGAGCCCAAGCTTCTACTTGAAAACCCTGGTATTTGGTATCCCGAAAGCCATATTTCTTAAATAATTGAAAAGCAAACTCTTCTGCTTTTTTGCCATTTTCGCTACCGGTTAATCGGTGACCAATGGTTGAACACGCCGTACCCAGACTGGAATATGCCTGAGAGTTAGCATCTACTTCCTCTTTGATCCGCTTGAATACGGATTCTAACGATTCTTCACCTACCAAAGGGATGGCGTTTGTAAATCCGACAAGCGTTAAAGCAGTTAAACAGAATAGTAAGGTTTTTTTCATTGTTGATGGTTTGTACGGCGTATGTTATCCTGAAAATTACTCGATTTTACAGAATTAAACAAGAAGTTTTAAGGAAGCGGACAAGGATTTTTAGAGTCCGACTTTTGACTTAACCATTTGCACCAAAATTCCTTTTCTTTTGCTGGAATTTCCTTGCCCTGATAATAAGATTTGATTCGTTCCGTGGCAATGGCCAATTGGTCTTTGTCTAAGTCAATCAGCACTTCTAAAACGATGCATCGATTCGCTATTTGCGCATCAGTCAAGCCGATTTTTTGTAAGCCATATTTGATTCCCGCGATGCGTTCGGGGCTGAATTTCCGTGCCCGACTAGAAAATAAAGTCGACATGAGGGTATTTTCGGCTGCTTGTCTGACTATAACCGAGTCATTGGACTTTCGGTAGGTGGCCAAGTTGTTGATAAAATGATCAAACAAGGGATTGTTATTGTCGAGCATCACTTTCCGAATTAATAAAAACCCCAATTCTGATTCGTATTTGTCTTTGGGTAAAGCCTCTGCGAGCTGTTGAACGATTTCAATGTTTTGAACGGTGTCCAAGGTCATCCGAGTGAAATTGGCCAAGCCAATCATCTCATTAAATTCGCGTGCGCCTTGTAAGTATTTTTTTAAAGTTGCCTCATCTCTTTTTTGAGGATCTATCGCTTTTTGTAATGTGGCAAGAATTCCACTGACTGAATTTAATTCATCGCCCATGTTTTGAATATCCCATGGTTTTCCATCTGGACCCAGCACAATGAAGCTCGGCGTGGAGGGAATATACACTTTTTGTTTACGCAAGAACATTCCATTTTCACGCTTGCTAATGTCTAGTTGGTAAGCCAAGACATGCTTGTCAAGAAACTGTTTGATTTTCGGGTTTTTCAAGGTCACATCATAAGCCATGCAGTGTGAGCAATTGGGTAGGTAGGCCTCGAAGAATATAGGTTTGTTTTCTTTTTTCGCACGGGCAAAAATGGCATCAAAACTTTCCATGGGTTTGAAGGAAGGGTTTTGGGCATCAGCCCCAAAATGAAGGAAAGTGCTTAGTACAAAGGCGAATAAAATTCTCATACAGGTTCTTTTTTTCAAAAATACATTATCCTCCCCAATTTTCCCTATCTAAACTTCGATACGCGATGGCTTCACTTAAATGTTCCAATGCTATTTTGTCACTTTCAGCTAAATCAGCAATGGTCCGGGCAACTTTAATAATGCGATCATAAGCGCGCGCGGAGAGGGATAATCGGTTCATGGCGGATTTTAAACGTATTTCTGAATGCTCATCCAATGGGCACATTTCTCGAATCATGCCTCCATCCATCATGGCATTTGTTCGTACCATCGGGAATTTCTCAAAGCGATTTTCTTGAATTTTCCGCGCACGAATTACCCGTTCATATATGTGTTGGCTTGATTCATTAGTGCTCTGTTTGCGCATTTCTTCAAATTGGATTGGAAGAATTTCAATATGAAGGTCAATGCGGTCGAGTAAGGGTCCTGAAATTTTATTTAAGTAGCGTTGGACTATTTCAGGCCCGCAAGTACAATCTTTCGACGGGTGATTGTAATAGCCGCACGGACAAGGGTTCATACTCGCCATGAGCATAAAATTAGCGGGGAACTCAACGGCATAGCGCGCTCGAGAAATATGGACAATGCGGTCTTCTAAAGGTTGGCGCATCACTTCCAAGGCATGTTTGGAAAATTCAGGAAGTTCGTCGAGGAATAAAACGCCATGATGTGCTAAGGTAATTTCGCCGGGTTGCGGATTCGATCCGCCGCCGATTAAGGCCGTGGATGAAATTGTATGATGCGGTGCACGAAAAGGGCGCTGGTTTATTAAGGATTGTTGGACTCCTAATTTCCCGGCAATGGAATGTATGATCGTACTTTCCATCGCTTCTTGAAGACTTAGCGGGGGTAGGATACTAGGTATACGCTTTGCAAGCATGGTTTTTCCGGCACCTGGTGGGCCAATCAGAATCAGGTTGTGTCCTCCCGCGGCAGCGATTTCGAGCGCCCTTTTGGCCATATCTTGCCCCTGAACTTGTGAAAAGTCGAGCTTGTGAACGCTAGATTCGCGCTCGTGCGGTTTAACTTGTATGGGTTTGTGAAAGGATTTTCCGCGTAAAAATTGGACGGTTTCTTGCAGGGTCTCCATCCCAAAAACCTCCATGTCTTCAACATAAGCGGCCTCATGCGCATTTTCCAAAGGCAGGATAATTTTGCGAATTCCATTTTTACGGGCTTCCATCGCGATTGGTAAGGCCCCCTTGATTGGACGAATGATTCCATCCAACGCCAATTCACCCATGATGACATATTGATCTAAATCGGGAAGGTAGATTTGCTCAGATGCTTGGATGATGGAGAGCGCAATGGCTACGTCATAGGATGAGCCTTCTTTTCGCACATTGGCGGGTGCCAGGT
>JAHEAY010000124.1 GCA_024642485.1 Cytophagaceae bacterium | reverse complement strand
CGATTGCATGCGGAAAGAAAAAATTGGACGCGAGCTACATTGGCCGCAAAAAACGCGTTAAAATACCTGGAATACTCCCGTAATTTCGCAGATTTCAGTCCCGAATTAATGTTCGGCGATGGCTTGTACAATTACTATTACCACTTCATCAAACAGAATTTTCCGCTCTTAAGACCCGTACTTTGGTTGTTCCCCAAAGCAAACAAAATGCAAGGGGTGGCCCAACTCGAAAAAGTTAGCTACCAGGCTTTTTATACGCGTACTGAGGCCCGCTATTTTCTCTTACAGATTTATGCGATGGAAAACATGAGCGATAAATCCTATGACTTAGCGAAATATACGCACGAAAATTATCCAGATAATCCTTTCTTCCATCGTTATCATGCCCGTGCGGCATTTATCGTGGGCCGGATGGATGAAGCCATGGAGCAATCCAAGGAGATATTGAATCGAATTGCCCAACATCAAGTGGGTTATGAGGCTGTATCGGGTCGGTATGCGAGTTATATTTTGGGCTATTACCAATTGTATGTCTATAAAAACAGACCCGAAGCCAAGCAATATTTCCAACAATGCATGGACTTCAGTAAGCAAACAGATTCCTTTGAATCAGGATATTATTGGGCCTCTGTTCTCGGTTTAGCTCGAATTGCATTTCAAGAAAACGACTATGATCAAACCGTTGATTATTGCAAAGAAGTCTTAGATAAGGCTGAAAAGAAATCAGCCCAACACATCGAAGCCAAAAAATTACTTTCAGAAGCGAAGAAAGCACGACGCAAAAGGAAATAAGAAGCTTCCGGGGAAATTCGTACCTTTGTTAATACATGGAAATGAACGCAGCATTAATTAAAAAATACTTTCCGGAAATTACGGAACAACAAGAAGCCCAATTCGATCAGCTTTTACCCTTGTACACGGAGTGGAACGAAAAAATCAATGTCGTATCTCGCAAGGATATCGAAAATTTGATGTTGCACCATGTATTGCATTCACTTGCAATTGCTAAATTCCTCCCTTTTCGCCCAGGCACAGAAGTACTTGACGTAGGAACTGGAGGTGGATTTCCGGGCATTCCCTTAGCTATCTTATTTCCAGAAGTACAGTTTTTATTAGTGGATAGCATAGGCAAAAAAATCAAAGTGGTAGAAGGCGTCGCAGAGGCATTGGGATTAAGCAATGTTCAGGCAAGACACATGCGCGCGGAAGACGTCGATCAGGATTTTGAATTTATAGTTAGTCGGGCTGTTACACGCCTTACCCCTTTCTATTATTGGGTCAAAAACAAAATCAGTCCGAATCATTTTCACACAAAACGAAACGGCTTATTGTTATTAAAAGGGGGTGAATTAACCGAAGAAATTGCAGAATTAGGCAAAAAAGTGAAAGTGACAGATCTGACTTCGTATTTCAAAGAAGACTTTTTTGAAACGAAAAAATTGGTTTACGTTCCGATGTAATCTACGAGTATATGCAGAAAATATCCGTCGCCATGTGCACTTATAATGGTGCAGAATTCCTTTCTAAGCAATTGGAATCTATCAAGCAACAAAGCATGCCAATACATGAGCTTGTTGTTTGTGATGACGGTTCTTCGGATGAAACACTAGCGATTCTAGCGCGATTCAGTAAACAGGTTACCTTCTCGGTTCAAGTTCACAGCAATCCTCAAAACCTCGGGAGCAGCAAGAATTTCGAAAAATGTATGGCCTTGTGCGAGGGCGATTTGATTTTCCTTTGTGATCAGGATGATGTTTGGATGCCTGAAAAAGTTGAAAAGATTGTAGCTTATCTAGCGGCGCACCCAGAGCAGGAGGCCGTTTTTTCAAATGCGACCATGATTGATCAGGCAGGATTTCCTACCGGAAAGACATCGTTTGAACAAATTGAATTTACACCTGAGGTGCAGAACAAATGGAATTCAGAAGGCGCTTTTGACATCTTATTAAGAGGCTATGTTGTTACTGGCGCCACATTAGCCATTAAAAAATCTGCGTTAAATTTAGTCTTACCCGTTCCCGAAATTATCCCTGATTTAATTCATGACGGCTGGATTGCATTGATTTTAAGTGCTCACAACAAGATTGGATTTATACGTGATACTTTAATTGAATATAGAGAGCACGCGACCCAACAAGTTGGCTTAAAAGGAAGCCAAAAACATATCACTTTAATAGATCGGTTTTTAAGGAAAAGGGATGCCAAAATCACTCGAATTAAAAATAAACAAAATGATATTCTGAAGCTGACGGAACATTTGTTACCCCTCCCCATCAATGAATTATATAAACAAAAATTAATCACTCGAAAAGAATTTTACACGATGCGTGCAACACTTCCATCGTGCAGAATCCTACGCATATATCCTGTGTTTAAATTTGCCATGAATGGTGAATACCAATCGCAAGAGGGGGGGAAATGGTGGCGACCCATGTTAGGCGATTTATTTGAATAGCTATGGAAAAAGTTGCAATCGTCATTCCGATATACAAATCAACATTAACACACAATGAAGAAAAATCATTGTTGCAATGCCAGCGAATTTTAGGAAAACATCCCATTATATTCGTAGCTCCCAATTCGCTCA
Organism: Cytophagaceae bacterium; assembly: GCA_024642485.1. Taxonomy (GTDB): domain Bacteria; phylum Bacteroidota; class Bacteroidia; order Cytophagales; family Spirosomataceae; genus Aquirufa. Next base: position 1,154 of record JAHEAY010000124.1, on the reverse strand, counting down.
ACCTAAATTTCTTAGCTAAATGGGATATAGAATATTCTGCTATTCGATTTGAGGATCAATACTTCAAAAGCCCCAAAACATATAACAAACTCCTTACCAACCGAATATTTTATCAAGCATTCCTCAATTACGAATTTATTCTCATTTATCAGTTAGATGCTTATGTTTTTGAGGACAACTTATTGAGTTGGTGTGCTAAAGGATACGACTATATTGGAGCTCCTAAATTGAGAAATCATCATTTAACTGGCAAATTATCTTGCGAGCCTATCGTGTTGAATGGTGGGCTTTCACTGAGAAAGATCAAACCAATCATTCGTTATATAACTATTTACAATTTATTTTTCAAAGAGTGGCTGGCCAATGAGGACATGATGTTTTCTTTTGCGCAGAAACGCGTTTATCTACTGCGATTTTTATTAAAATTACCCCATTGGAAAGAAGCTTTATCATTTTCAATAGAGAAAAATCCCGCAATTTCGTACGAAATACTAGGTAAATTACCGTTTGGATGCCATGCATGGGAGCGATATAATCCGAACTTTTGGAAGCAATTTATACCACAAAGCCAGGACTAAGATTAAGCCTCGGCTGCTTGAAAGAGTAGGCGCATCGAACGCACTTTGCGTCTGGAAATCGGAATGATTTCATCGTTAATTAAGCGAATTGCTTTTTGTGATTTGAAATCAATGTGACATATAGCGGCGGGATTGATCAATGCCGACTTAGATGGGCGAATAAATCCCCCAACCTCAAGAACATCTGCGAAATACTTTAAGGTTCTGCAAGACAAAAACTTGCGTCCATCTTTAAGGATTACGTGCGAGTAATTTCCTTCGCCCCGGACAAGCAATATATCCAATGGCATTACTTGAGTTCCGTCGAGAACAAAAGCAGGTAACACATGTAACTTTTCTTCAAATAGCATATTGATACATTTAAAACACCACATTTGGCTTATTCGAAATTAGACTACATCACCACGAAAAATGAATACAATTGAGTTATTTGCGTTATTGCTATTTTAAGGCCTTCATTCGTTTATTAAAAGGGAAAAAGAAAAATATACAATTTGTGTTTAAACACATTTATTGGCTTTAAAGAAAGAATTCCACCCTAAAAAAAGACAAACAAAAAGCCAAAAGCGGATAGCC
>JAHEAY010000050.1:4723-19395 GCA_024642485.1 Cytophagaceae bacterium | reverse complement strand
GCATTGGTCCACGATAAATTCCAACCTAATAAAGTGGACAAAATAATGGATGGGGCAGCAATGGTTACTCCTGTAGATAATGCACGCGGAATTAAGAACAACAAACTCGTAAGTATACGGGTTTTCGAATCAAAACGTTGTTCAAGAAATTGATAGGCCGTATAAACTTTCAGTCGGTAGTAATTGGGTATAAACGTGACAGAAAGAATAATCATCGCGATGGGTAATCCTAAATAGAATTGCACAAAGCGCATGCCATCCGTGTAAGCCTGGCCCGGTGCTGATAAAAAAGTGATTGCCGAGGCTTGAGTCGCCATGACAGAAAGCAATACATGATACCAGGGTAATTCACGGTCGGCGAGTAGAAAACCCTGCAAGGAATGCTTGGATTGCTTTCCGCGGTAAATGCCATACATGACAATCCCGCCAATAGTACCTAACAAGACAATCCAGTCAACTATATTCATGATTTATTGATAGATAGCGCTGAAAATTAAAAAGAATGCGATTAAGCCAAGCAAGAAAATGCCCAGCGAAATGTACCAAATTGACCAATTGGGGACCCCTTGTTTCGATTCTGTTTCCATGACTTAGGTTTAGCGCTTTGAAATTACATATAAATCCTTGATTATTTTGGAAAGCCTATTGGAATAATACATTTTGCTTCTTACCTTTGCAGTCCAAATTACGCGGGTGTGGTGGAATTGGTAGACATACCAGACTTAGGATCTGGCGCCGCGAGGCATGGGGGTTCGAGTCCCTCCACCCGTACCAAGGCAAGCCCTCAACACCGATAGGTTTTTGAGGGCTTTTTTTAATTGATTAAATAAACAATTCTATATGAACATTTCACTCAATAAAGCAAGTGATTTACAAGGTCGTTTGACTGTTGTTGTAACGGAGGCCGATTACAAAGAAAAAGTAGAGGCTAAATTGAAAGACTACCGCAAAAAGGCGTCTATCAAGGGTTTTCGTCCAGGTATGGTTCCTGCAACATTAATTAAGAAATTGTACGGTCAATCAGCCTTAGTGGATGAAATCAATCACGAATTAGGCCATGCGGTTAGTGATTACATCAAAGAAAACAAGTTAAACTTAGTAGGTGAGCCATTGCCAGCTGTAGAAGAGGCAGATGCAATCGACTGGGAAAAAGATACAGAATTTACTTTTCATTACGATTTAGGTTTTCACGGTGATTTCACTGTGGATTTAGCTAAAATGAAAGCGATTCAATCGTATGAAATTAAGGCCGACAAGAAAGAAATCGATGAGACGATTGAAAACTTGAAGAAGCAATTTGGCGAGCAAACGCACCCAGAGTCAGTAGAAGATCGTGACTTGGTTTTCGGAACGTTTACGCAAGGTGACTGGGTTGAGAAATCGGCTATCCCAATGCACGCGATTCAAGATAAATCAAAGAAAGTATTCATTGGCGCAAAGAAAGGCGATACCTTGAAATTTGCGATCGATAAAGTATTTGTTGATGCGAAAGCTTTGGCATTAGCGACAGGAAAGAAAGAAGAAGAGGTAGCAGAATTGAAAGGTGAAGTTTCTTACGTAGTAGAAGACATTACTCGTCAAGTGCCATCGGAATTAAACGTAGCGTTTTTTGATAAGGTTTTAGGACCAGGAAAAGCGACTGATGAGAAATCATTCCGTGCAGAGGTTGAAACCATTGTAGGTGAAAATTATGCACGCGAAGCGAAATACTTATTACGCATCGATGCAGAGAAAGCTATTTTAGAATCAGTGAAAATTGATTTGCCAGAAGAATTCTTACGTACTTGGTTGATCCGTATCAACGAAGGTAAATTTACACCGGAGCAAATTGATCAAGATTTTGATAATGTGAAGCGTGATATCCGTTGGAACCTAATCAAAAACGAAATCGCTGAGAAATTCGAAGTGAAAGTTGATTACCCAGAGGTCGTTGAGAAGGCTAAAGATATGGTTCGTCAACAGTTTGGCGGTTATTTATCTTCTGACCAACCGGGCATCGAAGAAATGATTGAGAAAATCGCGATGGGTTATTTGAGCGACAAGTCGAAGGGAGATAACTTCATGAACTTGTACAATCAAGCATTCTCGGACAAAGTATCAAATGCGATTGTGGAAAATATTCCAAACAAAACGACTAAAATTGATGTTGAGAAATTTAAAGAAATCGCAGCGGCGCTTTAATTTTCGATTTGTCACAAATTTTTTGGAAACCCCGCTCTTTGCGGGGTTTTCTGTGAACTAAGGTTCGTACATTTGTGTTTTGCGTATTTAATGCCAAAATATTTTAAATTTGATTTTTAAACATTGAATCCTATGTATCCAAAAGAATTATCAGGAGAAGAGTTTCGTAAATATGCAGTACATCACCGTGGATTAAACGGTTTAGCTGTAGATCAATATATGAACCACATCGGCGATCGTCCGATGCATCAAATTGAAGACATGACACAATACATCATTGAGGAGCGCCCGATGCGTTTCGCTCAAATCGATGTATTCTCACGTTTGATTATGGACCGTATCATTTTCATGGGAGTTCCTGTGGATGATTACATGGCCAATATCATCGTAGCACAATTGTTGTTCATGGAATCAACAGATGCGAAAAAAGACATTGTCATGTATATCAATAGCCCAGGGGGATCGGTTTATGCTGGTTTGGGGATTTATGACACTATGAATTACATCCGTCCGGAAGTTGCGACTGTTTGTACTTCGTTAGCTGCTTCGATGGGCGCTGTTTTATTAGCAGGTGGTGCTGCTGGAAAGCGTTCTGCACTCGAGCATGCGCGTGTGATGATTCACCAGCCGTCGGGTGGTGCACAAGGTCAATCACGCGACATTGAAATTACAGCTCGTGAAATCGTTAAAATTCGTCAGGAATTGTATGAGATTTTAGCCAAACATTCGGGAAAAACGTTTGAAGAAATTGAGCGTGATTCGGATCGTGACTATTGGATGAAAGCTGCTGAGGCCAAAGAATATGGTCTGATTGATGAGATTTTAACGCGTACAGTATAATTCATGGCGACAAATAAAAAAATAAGTTGTTCTTTTTGTGGCCGCACAAAATCGGTGATTGAAAACGCTGATGGTATGTTATTGTCTGGAATAGAAGGACATATCTGTAACAGTTGCATTCAACAAGGCTATGAGGTTATCAAGGAGGAATTAGGTGCACCGGCTTTGACAAATGCAAATCACCAGTTTGAATTGGTGAAACCGAAAGACTTGAAGGCCTATTTAGATGAGTATGTGATCGGGCAAGAAGAGGCGAAACGTCATCTTTCTGTAGCTGTTTATAATCATTACAAGCGTTTAATGCAGCCTGCTTCCGCAGATGATGTGAAGATTGAAAAGTCTAATATCTTGATGGTTGGCGAAACAGGAACGGGTAAAACTTATTTAGCTCGAACACTTGCTCAAAAATTACAAGTGCCCTTTTGTATCGCTGATGCCACGGTAATCACTGAAGCGGGTTACGTGGGTGAAGATGTAGAAACCATCTTGACGCGTTTGCTTCAAGCGGCGAATTACGATGTAGAGAAAGCGGAATGTGGGATTGTCTTCATTGATGAGATTGATAAAATTGCGCGTAAATCGGATAATCCTTCCATCACACGTGATGTGTCGGGGGAAGGTGTCCAACAAGCTTTATTGAAATTATTGGAAGGATCGATTGTCAATGTACCGCCGCAAGGTGGTCGGAAACATCCGGATCAAAAAATGATCGCAGTTAACACGGAGAATATTTTATTTATCTGTGGAGGTGCTTTTGATGGCATAGATCGCCATATTTCGAAGCGTTTAAATGCGCGTCCGATAGGTTTCTCAGGAGACGATACATTCCATGATTCCTTCGAGAAGGATCAAATTATGAAGTATGTTTCAGCACAAGATTTGAAGTCTTTTGGGTTAATTCCTGAATTATTAGGTCGTTTGCCGGTTGTTACTTTCTTGAATCCATTGGATGCGAAAGCTTTGTTGTCTATCTTGACAGAACCTAAGAATGCATTAGTAAAACAATACGAAAAATTGTTCTCTATGGAAGGTGTCGCCTTGCATTTTTCACCTGAAGCGCTCAGCTATATTGTGGAACAAGCGATGCAATATAAATTAGGTGCACGTGGATTGCGTTCCATCATGGAGGCGATCATGACGGATGCGATGTTTGAAATTCCATCGCAGACGGAATTAACCGATTTTACCATCGATTTGACCTATGCCAAATCGAAGTTCGAGCGTACTGTGTTTCACCAAATGAAAGTTGTTGCATAACATGAAAAGGATCGTATTGTTATTCATTTTAGCTATCATAGCTAGTTCTTGTGCGAAAAAGGCCGTTGTTGCCGCATTTGCACCCACGCCTGTATCGACGGAGCCTTCAAAAGCACCCGTAAACGAAGTTGAAAAGCAACGTGTGATGAATGAGCTTGCTCCAGCGAATAACAAAAATCAACCAGCTCAGAATCACGTCCAACAAAATAGCATCGAGGCATCATTGCCTGCTGTTGCAGCTCCGGTTGCACCGAAAGCCCAGCAAGAAACGGCAGTATTACATGTTGATCGTATCTTAGATGCTGCCCCTGTCAAGGCTTATATTCAAAAGGCATCCTTTAATAAATTTAAGGCAGCACCTCGTGGCGCTCGTAACTGGGCGCCCCAATTGAAAATTGGTTTAACTTTATTGGCTATCGGTGTTGTTTTAGCTGTTTTCGGTTTAGGCTTTGTTGGCGGACTCGCTGCACTCATCGGTTTGTGTTTCACCATTGTAGGACTTTTGGTTACCTATTAGGATGAGGCCATCGCTGGTTTTATTACATGGTTTTGGCGAGGATGCTCGGATGTGGGATGATTTTATTCCGGGTCGGTTTTCTGATGAAGTCATTCATATTCCGAATTACGCTGATTGGGCTGATTGCCCGACCATCCCGGCGTATGCACAGAAAATCGAAAAGGCCCTTCCACAAAATGGAACCTTTGTTCTAATTGGTCATTCCATGGGTGGTTACATTGCCTTGGAAATGGCTAAGTTATTTCCTGAACGAATTCAAGGAGTTGTGATGTTGCATTCCACCCCGCTTGTTGATTCAACAGAAAAGCAAGCCCAACGGGATAAAACGGCAGCTTTCATACAAGAACACGGTTCTGAGACCTTTATTCGTTCTTTTGTCACGAATTTGTTTGCCCCTGAATTTGTGGTCGCCCATCGGCATTTGATGGAAAAATTAGCTGATCGCTATGTTTCCATTTCTCAAGCCGGTTTAATCGCTGCAACTTTGGCCATGAAAGTACGAGCTGATTTGGTCGGATTCGTACAATCTACCAATATCCCCATGTTATTTGTGTTAGGTGAGCAAGACCCCTTGATTCCTACGGATTCGATTGTAGAAGTTTTGAAAGGGAAAGCCCAACATAAATACGTAATTTTATCTGCTGTTGCGCATCAAGGTTGCTACGAAGCTCCTGAGGAAACGTATGCGGCGATTAATCAATTTATTAACGAGATTCATGCCTAAGATTATTGTGGCCCTAGATGGCTATTCTTCTTGTGGGAAAAGTACAACAGCCAAACGCGTCGCAGCAAAATTACATTATGCTTTTGTCGATACCGGTGCCATGTACCGTGCCGTAGCTTTGTATTTTCATCGCAATCATATTGATCTTTCCAACAAAGAAGCGGTAGCTGAGGCATTGCGTCAGATCGATATTACATTCGAATTTAACCAACAAAGACAAGCTTCAGATACCATCTTAAATGGCGAGAATGTAGAGGTTGAAATTCGTAAAATGTATATCTCGGAAATGGTGAGTCAAGTGGCTGCGATTACGATTGTTCGAAGAGCGATGGTTGCCCAACAACAACAGATGGGGAAGAAAAAAGGGATTGTCATGGATGGTCGTGATGTAGGAACAGTCGTTTTCCCGGACGCAGAAGTGAAAATCTTTATGACGGCGCAGCCGCATATCCGTGCCCAACGCAGAAAATTGGAATTGTTGCAGAAAGGGGAGGACTTGCCCTTAGAGGATATCATTGAAAATTTACGTATGCGAGACGAGATTGACTCCAATCGAGAAGAAGGTCCACTTAAGCGCGCGGATGATGCGATTGATTTAGATACCTCTTTCCGTAGCATGGATGAGCAGGTGGATTTTGTCTTAGCGCAAGTTGAACGTGTCAAACGTGAAAACAAATAAACCCTATTTACTGGTTGGACAAGGAATCGCAGGAACTGTTCTCGCGCTTCATTTCTTACAGGCCAACATCCCTTTTGAGATTTGGGATTCGCCCAAACATTTTAATTCGTCCAATGCTGCTGGAGGGATTTTCAACCCAGTTACGGGTAGAAAACTTGAAAAAACCTGGTTGGCCGACGAGTTATTTGACTACCTATTTTCATTTTACCAACAGTTAGAAAAGATCTTATCCGCTTCTTTTTTTTATCCGATGCCTTTGTTTCGCCCCTTTGCGAATGCAGAGATGAAGCAATGGTTAATGGATCGAAAGCCTCAAATCAATCATGATTTTTTGACTTGGGACGAAGATGGGGTTTGGGTGAAAAAGGCCGGCTGGGTAGATGTAGCCAGTTTTTTGCGTCATTCCAAAAAATATTTCGAAAGCTTAGGAATTTTTTCGGAACGAACATTTCAGGATAAAAATGCAAGCGATTTTGAAGCCATTATTTATTGTGAAGGTTATCATGCCACACAAAATCCAATTTGGAATAAATTGCCATTCCTTCCTGCCAAAGGGGAATTAATTCGATTTCACTCGAACGAACCATCACGCGATTGCATTCTAAACAAAAATGGATTTATCCTGCCCTTACCTGATGGTGCGTTCAAGGTGGGTGCAACCTACCGTTGGGATGAATTTACTCCATTTCCTACGACATCATCACGAGAGGAGCTTATGTCTAAATTAACGAGTATGGGCGTTTCTGAATATGAGTTATTGGAAACCTATGTCGGAATTCGGCCTGCAACACAGGATCGAAGACCTTTTGTTGGTATGCTCGCTGGAGATACCATGGGGATATTTAATGGTTTCGGGTCAAAAGGGGTGTCATTGAGCCCTTATTTTGCACAATCTTTTGTGCAAGCAATCAAGGGTGAAAAAGAACTTGATCCTGATGTTTCAATTCGTCGCTATTCGCATTTATTTTCGGTATAAATCCTTAAATTTGATTTCGTGTAAAATTCTGTCGGATGCGCATATTCCGTTTGTTTCTTTTGGGCTTATTTGCATTACTGTTCATACAGGAATTGCATGCACAGGATTTTTATCCGAGCCAACGCCCTTGGGAAAAGACGCGTATCCAACATCAAAAGTTCAGTTGGAAGTATCTTGCCAATCAAAATTTCGAGGTCTATTATTTTGGCAAAAATGAGCCACTGGCTAGAACTACGCTACAAATTTTAGATGCTGATTTTCAGCGTATCACAAATTTACTTTCGTACACTCCATATCAAAAGACACGGATTTTTGTTTATCCATCTGGGAATGAATTAGCTCAGTCTAATAGTGGCATTAGTTATGCAAATGCCCAAGAAGCAGAGGACGAAAATCAGGCTAAGTTTCGAATCGAAATTGCCTATCAAAATCAATATCAGGCGTATAAGTTGAATTTGCTAAAAAAGCTTTCTCAAGTGTATTTGCATGATATTTTATACGGAGGAAGCATTAAAGATGCCTTGCAAAATTCACTCTTGTTATCTGTTCCCGAATGGTTTACTGCTGGCTTGTCGGCATACCTTGCCGCGGGGGAAACAGCGCAAATGAATCAGTATATGTACCAAGTAGTCGTTGCGAATAAGGTTAGAAAACCGGTATTAGCACGAGGAATTGAAGCAGAGTTTATTGGTCAATCGATTTGGTCATACATCGCAAAAACCTATGGGGCTAATCAGATTGGCAATATTGTGAATCTGACGCGTATTATTCGAAACGAGCAGTCGAGTATTTCAAGTACCCTGCGCAAACCTATTGCGAAATTCTTAAAGGAATGGTTCGAATTCTATGTGAGTGAGGCGAAACAATACGATGTTAATGTACAGGATGTCGCTAAAAAATCACTTTTGTCATTTGATATGACGAAAGGGGAACAGCTTCGTGATGCCCAACTAAGTCCCGATGGAAAATGGTTTGTATATCTATTGGATGATTCAGGTCGTTTTCGTGTGGTGTTAAAATCTTTAACAGGAAATGTAACAAAAGAAGTTTTTCGTACGGGTTTAAAAGATCCCTTGCGTAAAGAAACGAGCGTGGTTCCCTTGGTTCAATGGGCTGCAAATCAAGATTTATATATCGTCTCCAATCAGGATGGGAAGAGTTTTCTCCATGTTTTTCAATGGACGAAACAAGCTTTAAAAGTTTCGAGCAAACGCAATTTGGGGGAAGTACGATTCTTAGATTTTGAATTAAATACCAATGCCCAACGGATGTTGGTTCGTTCTTTTAAACAAGGTCAGGTGGATGTCGGTATTTATGATGTGCGTCGGAATCGCTTGACACCCATTACGCAAGATGCTAATCAAGAAACAGAGGCGCATTGGTGGGGAAATGATGGAGATCTTGTCTATGTGACAGATCGCATTTCGGATAGTACTTACCTAAAGGAGAAAGGAATGCTTGCCTTGAAACATTGGCGTGCTGAAGACCCCGCAAATTCGAAGGAATTGTTTGTCCATAAGGGTGTTATTCGAAACGTGCGACCCTTATCGGATTCGTTAATTTATTTTATCAATGAGAATGCCACGGGTAATGAACTCGTTTCTTATCATGCCAACGATCAAAAACTTTATCAAACCATTGTTAAATCGGGGGATTGGTCAGCATTCCGATGGATAGAGGATCAATTATTGGTTCAAAATAGGTCGATATTAGCGGATCAAATTCAGCTCTATGATGCTAAATCTTTAGCAAGCATACCTAGTTATTTATGGTACCCTATGTTGCCCGATACTTCGTCTGCTGCGCAGCAGCCTTTGGTAAACGAGGAGAATAAACGAGTGACTGATGTGCGGAAATCAAGGATAGAACGCCAACAAGCCTTACGATTGCGGAAGGATTCCAATCGATTGATGGGGCCTTTGGATTATCAAAATTCCTTTGTGCTTAATGGCTCCGAAGGGAACTTTAAGATAGATCCGATCCGAGGATTAGGCTATAGCATGGATGTGAAAATGAATGATTTATTGGAAAATCATTTGTTTAAAGTCGGTGGATATGTTTCGGCTAATATCAAGAATGTTGACCTTTGGGGTGAGTACAATTATTTGGCCAATAAAATTGATTGGACATTACGGGTTGACCGCAAGATTTTGGATCAAGAAACGGAGGCTTTCTCTCAGAAAATTCGCTACAATCGGGTTGAGTTAAAGGCCGTTTATCCCTTTAATTTGTTGAGCAAATTGAGTATTTCTGGGCTGTTTACGAATAACCGTGCTATTGATCAATATAATCTGAGTACGCCAGAAGATGTCTCTACTTATTTGGGTGGCCGAGTAGCATATACCTTTGACAATACGGTACATGTAGCGGAAAATTTGCAAACAGGTTTTCGGTTATTGACGGGAGTAGAGGTTCAAAAGTCATTAAAGCAGACATCTTTCACGCGGATTACTTTGGATGCGCGTAAATACTTGCAAATTTCGAATAGCTTATTTTTAGCTACGCGTGTCTCCGCTTCGCAATCTGTGGGTAATGCCGCGACACAAACTTTGTTGGGCGGCATGGATAATTGGCTCTTTATTGATCGCGAAGCTCGAAACAAAGAAAATCCCTTAGGGACTAATGGAATCGCACAGCGAGATGTATTTATGAGTGATTTTGCGACATCGCTCCGTGGTTTTAAAATGAATAAGTTGTCAGGCAACAGTCATTTGCTACTCAACATGGAGTTGCGGGTTCCTTTGAAATCACTGTTGGGTGCTAGCTATACCAAATCACAGTTTTTAAATACATTCCAAATGTTAGGCTTTTTTGACATGGGAACTGCATGGACTGGGGCTACGCCATTTTCGCGTAGCAATGGATTTAATACGAACACCTATGGCGGGAATACCAATCCATTCAAAGCTACTGTGACGGATTTTCGTAACCCGTTCTTATTTGGTTATGGCCTAGGTGCACGAGCCAATGTTGTGGGTTATTTTATCAAATTGGATTATGCATATGGCATCGAGAATGCTGAAATCAAATCGCCTATTACCTATTTGACATTGGGACATGACTTTTAGATTGTTGCTTGTCCTCTTTTTTGTTCAATTTAAGATACTTGCCCAAAGTCTTTCGATTTCTAATTTGCCCATTCTCGTAATTAATACCAAAGGGGCAACGATTGTCGATGAACCGAAAATCCCCGCCAAATTCACATTATACGATCGAGGAAATGGTCAGTTAAATCAAATGACCGACAAGCCTGCTTTTAGCTTCTGGGCTGGCATTGAATATCGCGGCAGTTCTTCGCAGGGAGATTGGTATTTTTTGCCTGGATTGGTCAAGAAACCCTATGGCTTTGAAATTTGGACGGATTCCGTCGCCAAGAAGTCCATGAAATTACCCATTGTGCAGATGCCAACTGAGTCTGATTGGGTATTGAATGCTTCGTATAATGATCGGACATTTTTAAGGGATGTTGTGGCCCAACAAATGGCGGGTCAATTGGGATTACAACATTCCAATACACGCTATGTGGAAGTTGTGCTGAATGATGCTTATCAAGGTATCTACATTTTGATGGAGAAAATAAAGCAGGGTGGGGCACGTCTCGATATAGCCGATCTAACGCCTACGGATAATGCCGGGGATGATGTGACAGGCGGGTATTTAGTGAAAATTGATAAGACAAGTGGGGCCACTGCTAGGAGTTGGAATAGTTCCTATGTTTCTGGAAAAGGAACATTTAAAAGCTATTTTCAAATCGAATATCCCAAGGCAGAAAATATCACGACGCAGCAATTTACTTATATCAAAAATCATGTAAACACATTCGAAAAAAGCTTACAGGAAGAAAATCCGTTGAAAGCTTTATCGACCTACCGCTCCATGATGGACATGCCATCATTTGTGAATTATTTCCTCTTGAATGAGCTTAGTCGGAATGTGGATGGTTATCGATTGAGTACTTATTTTTATAAAGACAAGGATTCAAAAGGTGGTAAATTGACGATGGGCCCCGCTTGGGACTATAATTTGGCTTTTGGCAATGCGGATTACTACGATGGTTATTTACCGCAGGGTTGGGTGTATAATAAATTGGAATTGTCGGAACAAGGCATCGCTGATGGGTTTCAAACACCTTTTTGGTGGGGAAAACTCATGCGAGATTCTGTTTTTGTTAATTCAGTTAAGCGAAGATGGAGTAGCCTACGTAAAACAACGTTGACTCCACAGAAGATTTTTAAATTCATGGATTCCACCACCGTGGCTTTGAAGGATCCTATGCAACGTAATTTTGGCCGTTTCCCACTGTATGGGAAAAAGGTTTGGCCTAATTATTTTGTTGGAAATAATGCTAATGAGGAATTGTTTTGGATGGAAAATTGGATTTCCGCCCGCATTGCCTGGCTTGATGCCGCGATCGGTGCCTTAGATGCCACTATAGTCTTAGGAAAGGAAGAAGAGCTTTCAGTGAGGGCCTTTCCAAACCCTGCGAGTCAAGTTATTACTTTAACATTTCCACTTCAGCAAGCTGCCAATCTTCATGTGAAAGTGTATGATTTGTCGGGGCGCTCAATCAAGAATGAACAAGTCGGGCCCAAAGCGCCGGGTCCTCAGGTGATTTCGATGGATATATCGAGCTTGGCTTCCGGGCGATATGTGCTTTTCGTCTTACATGACGACGATATTCTCTACCGATTCCCCATTGTTAAAAGTTTGGACTAAGGTCAGCTTTTCTTACATTTGTCAAATGTCTCAGATCGTCGATATATTACCTTTATTAGCCGCTACGCGCAAAGCTTCTACCCAATTAGCCTTGGCGGATGCTCACATAAAAATTTCGGTTCTTCATCGCTTAGCCGATTTGTTGAGAGAGGAACAAGCAACTATTATTCGTGAGAATGCGAAGGATTTGGCTAATATGGATCCTCAAAATTCGATGCGCGATCGTCTTTTATTGACAGAAGCCCGAATCGAAGCTTTGGCAGCTAGTCTTCATGATGTGGCGGCATTGCCAGACCCTTCCGGTCAAGTGCTACTGGATAAGGTAATTGCGAACGGATTGCATCTTCAAAAGATTGCCGTGCCTTTAGGGGTTGTGGGGGTAATCTACGAATCTCGTCCCAATGTGACGATCGATGTAGCCGCCTTATGTATTCGTTCGGGTAATGCGGCCGTATTACGCGGAGGAACCGATGCTTGGTTTACGAATCAGGTTTTGGTGAGTTTGATCCATCAAGCCTTAGCGTCCCATCAGTTATCTACAGACCTCGTACGCCTATTGCCGACGGATCGTGCGCATGTGACTACTTTGCTACAAGCAACGAAATACATTGATGTGATAATTCCACGTGGTTCGGATGCCTTGATCCAACGGGTCCGGCGGGAATCTTTAGTTCCTACGATTGAGACAGGAGCGGGCGTTTGCCATACCTATGTGGCGGAGCGTGCGAACCTGGAAATGGCTGTTCCGATCGTAGTAAATGCCAAAGTATCGCGGCCATCCGTATGTAATTCATTGGATACTGTCATCGTGCATCGGTCTCAATTAATTGCTTTTGTTCAAAAGATTGCGGCTGATTTTATTCAATATAAGGTTCAAATATTCGCCGATTCGGCTGCTTTCGATGCCTTGAGTGCCATTCAATATCCGTATTTACATCGTGCGGAATCCGATGATTTTGGTCGGGAATTCTTGGATTTTGCTTGTTCGATGAAGGTGGTCGATGATTTAGCAGAGGCCTTGAACCACATCGATCAATTCTCTTCGCGTCATTCGGAAGCCATTGTGACTGAAGATGCTGCTGAAGCGCAATTATTCTTGCAGGCGGTAGACGCAGCAGCAGTTTATTGGAATGCATCGACCCGATTTACCGACGGAGGCGTTTTTGATTTAGGTGCTGAAATTGGCATTTCAACCCAAAAACTACATGCCCGCGGTCCATTTGCTTTGGAAAAATTGGTGACTGAGAAATGGGTAATTCAGGGGGCGGGTCAAATTCGCTAGACTAAAATTCGTGATCTAGACCTAATTTTTGTTTTAGTTCTCCAAGTAAAGGATGTTTTTGTACTAAGAAATCGTATTTGTCCGACTGCGTGTAGAGCAGTTTTTTGTCTCCATTTTCTTGTACCGTCACATCCAACACGATGTCAATGGCATAGTTTTGCAAGCGTTCACGTAATGTTCCTAAAACCTCCATGCGCAATTGTTCATTGAAATGTTGAACCTGCACTTCGTTTTCAACTTTCATGTGCGCAACTGTATCGATTAATTCGATCGGTCGGTCCATCATCACAAATTTGTTAATCAAATTCGCGTCCTTGTATTTTTTTGCAATCTCATTCCAAACACCTAAGAATTTCGGAAGGTCAAAGTCTTGGTTGTTGAAATCACTCGCTACGGCTTGCTCTTTAACCTCACTTTCCTGTGCTTTAGGCTTGATCAGACTCTTGCTAGAGCGTAAGCCTCCTAGGCCAGCAGCGGGCATTTGCGCAACCGGTTTCGCAGAAGGATTTGGTACATCATTCTCCTGTGTAGCAGTGGGAACAATAGGTTTTTCTGCCACGGCTACTGCCGGTGCTGCTTCTATGGCTGGAGCTGCTGTAACAGGTGTTGGCTGTGTTGTGGCCCCAGCGCTTTTAGCTTGGGGCTCAGGCTTTTTTCCGCTACTGCCCTCCGTGGCGAGTTGGTAAACAGATGGTAAGTAATTGATTTTTAACAAGCAGAGTTCGAGGTGTAGTCGGGCGTTTTTCGCCGACTTATAATTGCTTTCGCAGGTAGAACAAATGTTCATTGCAGAAAGCAAGAAAGAAGTACTCGTTAATTCGGCTTGTTGCTTGAACTTCGCGCGGGATTCGTCGGAGATTTCCATCAATGCCAAGGTCTGTGGATCTTTGGCAAAAAGTAAATTACGAAGGTGTTCCATGAAACCGCTGATGAATTGCTGGCCATCAAAACCCTTGCGCATTATTTCGTCTAATAAAACGAGCGTTTCTACATGGTTTTGTTGGATCAAATGATTCGTCAAGCTCACATAATAATCACTATCCAAGATGTGCAAATTCTCTAACACATCTTTATGCCGTAAAGCATTGTCCGTTGAGAAAGTAACGTTCAAATCGAACATCGATAGTGCATCACGCAAACCGCCGTCGGCCTTGATCGCAATCAATTCCAAAGCTGATGGTTCTGCTTGAATATTTTCCTTGACTGCGATGCTAGCAAGATGATCGGCCATATCTTTCCACTGAATCCGATTGAAATCGAATATCTGACAACGGGAAAGGATGGTTGGCAAAATTTTATGCTTCTCCGTCGTTGCTAAAATGAAAATCGCATAGGACGGTGGTTCTTCCAAAGTTTTCAAAAAGGCATTGAATGCCGCTGCTGAAAGCATGTGAACCTCATCGATGATGTAGATTTTATAACGACCGCGTTGAGGTGGATAGCGCACTTGATCAATCAAGTTACGGATATCATCCACCGAGTTGTTGGACGCCGCATCAA
>JAHEAY010000050.1:0-4623 GCA_024642485.1 Cytophagaceae bacterium | reverse complement strand
GCTGAAAGCATGTGAACCTCATCGATGATGTAGATTTTATAACGACCGCGTTGAGGTGGATAGCGCACTTGATCAATCAAGTTACGGATATCATCCACCGAGTTGTTGGACGCCGCATCAAGTTCATGAATCGTTAGGGAAGTATTGTCTTGGAAAGATTGGCAAGATGGGCATGTACCACAAGCTTCGCCGTCTGTTCCGATATTTTCGCAATTAATTGTTTTCGCTAAAATACGCGCACAAGTCGTTTTACCTACTCCACGAGGGCCACAGAACAAGAAAGCTTGTGCCAAATGATTTGACTTAATCGCATTCTTTAAGGTGGTGGTAATGTGACTTTGGCCTACGACCGAATCAAATTGGGTAGGCCGGTATTTTCGTGCTGAAACAATGAAATTTTCCATACTGCAAGTTAACTTTTACGCGAGCAAATTCCAATAAGCTAGTTGGGTAAATGCAAGATTGCACTGACAGGAAAATGATCGGTTGGGAATCGTCCCGCCCATGTCTCGGAATGCGTCGCATGTTGACTACATGTGACCCCATTTTTCACGAAAATATAGTCGATGTGTTTGCCTTCTTGTTCCTGTTTAAAGCCATTGAATGAACTGTAAGGGCCATAATGCGCACTCGAACTGATCGTTTCGCTGTCGGTCAAGTGTTTCGAATTGGCTTTGTCGAGAATGATTTGAATCGGTTCATCATCCGGTGTTGCATTAAAATCGCCCGTAATGATGGCGGGCGATTTTCCAGCGATTTCGGCTACTTTGGCGAGGACTAATTTTGCACTTTCTCTACGGGCTACCTTGCCTAAATGGTCGAAATGCGTATTAAAAACAAAGAATTTCTTGCCCGATTTGATTTCTTTGAATTCACCCCAAGTAACTACGCGGCGGCAGGCGGCGTCCCAACCAAATCCTACTTTTTCACAGGAATCGGATAGCCAAAACGTCTTTTCGCGTATGAGTTTGAATTTGGCTTTGTTGTAAAATAGGGGAGAGAACTCACCCGCTTCTTTTCCGTCATCGCGGCCTTTTCCAAACCAGGCGTAACCAGGGAGTGCTTTTGCGAAGTCTTTAATTTGGTGTACAAATGCTTCTTGCATTCCGATGATATCCGCTTGGTGATATTGAATCAATTCCGCACAATGTTTCGCGCGGTATTTCCATTGATCTTGACCATCAGCCTCGGTATCTAAGCGAATATTAAAGGTCATTGCTTTGATTTGTCCATGGCTTTGAAAGCCTAGTAAAATGAATAAAAAAACACAGCTCAAGGTTTTCATAATATGTTCGATTTGAGGCCAAACGCGGTCTTTTTTGCCATTTTGGATGACGAAATCAGCGCCACGTAGGTATTGCTCCGGTTGAGGTTGTAAGTCAATCATCTGCATGATTTCCATGTAAGATGATT
This sequence comes from Cytophagaceae bacterium, assembly GCA_024642485.1. GTDB lineage: Bacteria > Bacteroidota > Bacteroidia > Cytophagales > Spirosomataceae > Aquirufa. The sequence continues at coordinate 3,210 of JAHEAY010000050.1, read as the reverse complement.
TATTCCTTTTTTGAATATGTTGAATACGCTCATCCAATGGGCATGCCACAGCAATGAGTTGTTTGAGTAGTTCTGGTTTGTTACGGGAGGTGATTAATGCCGACTCGTATAAATAAAACGGGGCATCTGGGGCATTTTCAAGCCAATGAACGGCTGTTTTGCGCACAGCGGGATGGATAATCGCATTGAGTTTCTGTATATCTCCGGGGTATTTTTGCAAGAGCCCTTTCATCCAGGGGCGATTATAGGCTCCATCTGGTAGATAGGCGCGAGATCCGAATTCTTCGAGGATAGCGGCTTTCACCTCAGGGTCATTGTCACAAATGTTCCGCGCATGTGCATCAGCTTCGAAAACAGGAATTCCTAGGATAGAAAAAATCCGACAAATCGTTGATTTGCCGGATCCTATTCCGCCTGTAATGCCAATAAAGGGTTTCAGGCCTTGTTCGTTCATCTTATTCTTCAGTTAAGCGAGAAGAAGCGTCTTTCGAGATTGCCGATTTTTCAAAAACCATGCGAACTCCTTTGCTTGAATCTACTTCTACAACAATCGTTTTTTCACGAATGGAAACAACACTTCCGTGCGCACCACCAATTGTAACGACTTTGTCGCCCGTTTTTAACTCAGAGATGAATTTTTGTGCATCTTTCGCCTTTTTCTGTTGGGGACGAATCATAAAGAAATAAAATACCACAAAAATACCACCGAAAAGGACGATTTGCATGATTTGTGGATTAGCTTCTAATAATAACATAGGACTATTTTTTTTGAGGTAAAACTTCTATTTTGAACGCAACCATGTTGTCGGCTGGTAATGTATTCGCATAAGCGGTGACTGTTTTTTGAACCTTCCCTTCCTTGCCGTGTGAATCAAAGCTAACCTTGATGTAACCTTTTTTGCCGGGTTGTACGAGGTCCTTTGACCATTTAGGTGTGGTGCATCCGCAAGAGGAATTCACCGAACTAATCTGCAATGGGAGGTTTCCTTTGTTGCGAAAATGAAAGGTATAGGAAATGCTATCACCTTCTGTAATTCGACCTAAATAAACCAAAGGTTGGTCAAAAACCATTTGGGGACGTTTTTCAATTGAAGGACGCAAAGCGATTGGGATAGCATTTTCAGCATCACTCAATGACTCTTTTTGTTTGTTGGTGCATCCCAACAACAAAACCAAGGCTCCCACACAAATCGAAAAACGAAGCATCTTATTTTGCTTTGATTTGGCTCATCATTTTCTCAACGTCTTCAAGCAATTTCTCTGCTTTGATTTTCGTATCATTCACGACTTTTTTGCCTTCTGATTTTGCCATCGTTTCTGGGATTTCTTTGCCGTCTACGATATCGTTGATCAATTGCTTCAATTGGTCACGGTATTTATTCAATTGGAAATACAATTTGCTACGTGTATTCTCCCCTTTATCCGGTGCATAAAGAATACCAAGCACGGCTCCTGTAGCAGCTCCTACAACAAATGCCCAAAAGGATTTTGATGATCTACTCATAATTATTTACTGGCTATGTCGATTAATCCTCGACCTGATTTTTGAATAATTTTCTCACCGATTAGCTTCACTGACACCACATCCAAAATACCATTAATAAATGGTCCAGATTTAGGAGTTGAGTAGTTTTTCGCCACTTCAATGTACTCGTTAATGCTCACTTTTACGGGTATGCTTGGGAACTTGATCATCTCAGCAACAGCCATTTTTAAAATGATTAAATCAGAAGTTGCCAAACGTTCCGAATCCCAGTTTTTAGTCTGGTCATTTACCCATGTCGTTAAGGATTTGTCTTCCTTTACACAATAGTCGAATAATTCTTCAAAGAATAATTTATCCTCATCCCATTGGATTGCAAGCGCTTGTAAGCTTAAATCTTCTAAGGCCTCCACTTTAAAAGTTTTGGTACTTAGGCTTTTAATTACATCCTTATTAACATGCCAATTTAAATCTTTTTCCTCAAAATATGCTGTCATAATCGGATGTTTTAACAGATAATTTTTCAAAAGATATTGTACCATTTCAATGTCTTTGCTTAAATCTTTTCCCGCCTCCGGTAAATAAGAAGTAAAGCTTTCATCTGGTAATATTCCTTCTAAGAATAATTTCTTGAGCAATGTTTCTTCATCTTCAGACCAGCCTATGTTGTTTTCAGCAAAAGCAGCTTGCAAATCTTTCCATTTTGGTAGGATAGCTAATACTTTATTGTTAGCGATTTGAGATGTCTTGATGGTCTTTTCCAATAAACGTCTTTGCTCATCCCATTGACCGATCGTCGGGATGTTTTGTAAATAGAAAAGTAATTTTAAGTATTGTTTGTAGATGGATTCGACCTCAGTGACCATGTTTTTGCGCATGTCACGGGCAATTTTAGCTACATTATTTTGGTAGACGCGGTACACTGATTGAGCTGCTTCTAGCGCTTCAGCTGGAATGCTTTCTTCGGTGGGTACACCCTGAAAAAATTCATTTAATTGAATTTCGGCTAGTTTTCGCAAACCCTCTAGACGAGGTGTTTGTTCTTCTTTGGCAACCATCAACGATAGATCAGGTTGAAAAATCGCTTGTAAGCCATCAAAGGCTAATTGGTATTGCGCGCGTTCCTGCGTCCAAAAGGCATACATTTGTTGAAATGCTTTGACCCGTAGTAGTCTTCTGTTAACCATCCGAAAATAAAGAGCGTTCTTGATTTGTAAAACACAAAATTACAAATTTTAATTTAGAAAGGTCCTATCTTTACGCCAACTTATTCCATACATGGGCGCACTTAGTCATCTGAATCAATACTTCTGGAAATATAAATGGCTGTTACTCTTAGGTATGCTGTTTACTTTTTGTTCCAATTTTTTTGGTGTTGTACCCGCGCAGTTGGTTCGTTTTGCCTTGGATTTGGTGACAGAAACCATTGATGTATATTTCCTCTTCAAGGGATTTTCGATGCAATCTGTTTTTTATGAGGTATTCGCGAGCACCTTGTTTTATTATGGTGCCTTGATCGTTTTAATGGCATTTATCAAAGGAGTTTTCTTGTTTTTGGTACGTCAAACCTTAATTGTCATGTCGCGCCACATCGAATACGAGATGAAGCAAGAGATATATGCGCATTACCAAACACTACCGCTTTCCTTTTACCGCAAGCAAAATACAGGTGATTTGATGGCACGTATCTCGGAAGATGTTAGCAAGGTGCGTATGTATGTGGGCCC
>JAHEAY010000116.1 GCA_024642485.1 Cytophagaceae bacterium | reverse complement strand
GGGAATCATCTATCTGAAGGAAAAATCTATCGGACAGGCCCTCATTTATTTAGGTATTGCTTTAGCGTTTGACCCTTTTGATACGAATCAAAAATTTAATGACAGGCCTACTTGGCAAAAAATGGTCTTAATTGTAAACCTCGCTATTGTTTTTGGATTGATATTTATTGAAATTTTCAATCTATTTTTCTAATTCCCGCAAGGTCATTCATCACGTTAAAGGTACCATTTCTAGCAAGGGAGGTAGCGTAAGAAAATGAAATTTAAATCTGAATACTATTGGTTTTTGCTATTTGCCATTTGTTTTACGGCATTCAATCAAATTCAAGATACCATACGCCCAAATTACCTAGGCGGTAACGCTGTAATTAAATATTTATTGGGAATTGCGCCTAACTTTTTTCCTGCTGTAGGTATACCCGCGTTATTCATTCTATTCATTTCTTACGTACTTAAAAAGAATTATTCGGGTACTCGTTTTTATGAAAAGAGGCATCTTTTCGCAAATTTAATTTCAGTTATTGGATTAGTGGGTTGGGAGTTTTTACAACTCTCAGGTAAGCTGCGTTTTGATTGGAATGATATTTTATGGACGCTGATAGGGGCCCTATTATTTCAGCTCATTTGGATTTTATCCCCTCAAAAACACAAGGATTTTTAAACCCTTTGATTTCCTAAACCTTCGATTTTTTATAGCTGCAACTTCCTTATATTTGTTAAAACGAATATAAAATGAGCGAAGAAAAGAACGTATCCGCAGCGGAGAAAATGTTAGGTGATTTTGCCCCAAGATTATTGGGCTACACAGATAATATATTGTTTGGCGATGTCTGGGAGGGAAAGGAGCTTTCAAGGCGCGAAAGGAGTTTAATAACGGTGGCGGCTTTAGTTGCGGGGGAACATTCTAACCAACTCAAATTTCATTTGAATTATGCGAAAGAACATGGGTTGACGGAAGCGGAGCTCGTAGAAGTTATTACGCATTTGGCATTCTATGTAGGTTGGCCAAAGGCTATGACGGCTATTATGATTGCGAAGGAGGCGTTTGGGCAAGAGAAATTAACGTAGTTTGTTGTTAATTACATTAATCCATCACACAACGAAAACCGGTATGCTGCAAGCCTGAGTCCGGGCTTGACTTCATCCGTGCGGAGCACCGGTAACTAGAACAATACCCATCATTGCATAAAAAAGAACCACCGCGCATGACGCGTTTGGCAACACCGGGTTCATCCGGGTCATCACTTGAGGAAGGGCCACGCGGGTATAAACTCGGACTCTTTTTATAATAATCGGCACGGTACCAATCCGCGCACCATTCCCATACATTTCCAGCGGTATCATATAATCCATAGCCATTTGCAGGGAAAGATTTAACCGGAGCAGTGGTCGTTTTATACCCGTCTAATGCTTGATCCTCATAGGGGAAATGCCCCTGGAAACTATTCGCTTTATACGGGGCGGAATTCACCGACACGTCCCCCCAGGGGTAAATCTTATTTTTTAATCCCCCACGGCTGGCCCATTCCCATTCTGCTTCTGTGGGTAATCTTTTGCCAGCCCAACGGGCATAGGCGGCGGCATCATCCCATGAAACATGAACGACGGGATGATTTTCTAGTCCATGAATCGTTGACCCAGGACCTGTGGGGTGTCGCCAGTCGGCCCCTCGTTTAAACGCCCACCATTGGGAATAGTCGCTTAAATCGACCGGACCTGTTGTAGGAACAAATACCAAAGAACTGGGCGCCAAAAGCGAATCTGCCGGTTTAGGCGTTCCCTTCGGAAATTGCTTAGACAACTCTGTCCAATCAATCGTCTTTTCAGCTGTGGTTATGTAGCCCGTTGATTTAACAAATGCTGAAAACGCCGCATTGGTTACCTCAGTTTCATCCATCCAAAATGCCTTAATACGCACTTGATGTAACGGGTATTCGTCTGCACGACCCTGCGTATCGTGTGAGCCCATAGAAAATATACCTCCCGGAATGCGCTTCATGCCAGCCTGGGATTTCAACGTAGGTTTGGGACTAGGCGATTTTATTTGCTTCAGCCGATTGGGTGTGGAAACGTGGCATATAGGTATTTTAGCCTGACTGAAAACAGACAGTGTGATGACTAATAAATAAAGGGTAATAGAATACCGACTCATTTTCTTTTGGCTTTCATCTCCGCCGCCTTTTGTTTCGGCACACCGAATACCTTTCCTTCTGCTGCATCATTCAAAAAGCGATCTATGTAGCCGTTGCTAATGGTGCTATTGTCCTTGTATTTCAGTCGTAATGCGTCTAATTGCTTATGCAACGTCTTTCGAATCGAAGCATACGCCGGATCATTGTAGACATTCTTTAATTCCAAAGGGTCCTTCTCGCGGTCAATAAGCTCCCAAGCATCCGTAGAAAAATAGTAATGAATTAACTTATATTTCTTAGTCACGATGGCATAATGTCGATTCACCATGTGTTCTGCTGGGTATTCATAATAGTGGTAATATACTGCATCGCGCTTCCAAGATTTACCCGTCATCAGAGGGATTAGACTTTGGCCTTGCATGTCTTTGGGAGCTGGGACACGGGCCGCATCCAAAAAGGTTTGGGCAAAATCGAGGTTTTGAACTAAGGCATCTGATTTTTGACCGGCTTTAATTTGGCTTGGCCACGACACCATCAGCGGAGTCTTGAAGGATTCATCATAGATGAAACGCTTATCGAACCAACCATGTTCGCCTAGGTAGAAACCTTGGTCGGAGGTATACACAATAATTGTGTTTTCCATCAAATTATTCGCTTCTAAATAATCCAATAAACGACCTACGTTCTCATCGACTGATCGTAAGGTTCCTAGATAATCTTGCATGTAGCGTTGAAATTTCCAGCGCATTTTATCTTGCTCCGTCATGCTGGGGTAGGCCTTGATGAATTCCGAATTGATCCGATCGTAAACGCGGTCAAAATTCGCTTTTTGGCTCGGATTTAATCGGCCCATTTCAGCAGCGAAACGACGCTTATCAAAACCGATTTCGGGGATTTTCAATGAGTCCATCGTGGCCGGATAAATTTTGTTATCCCCGGCCCAGCTCATACTGGTTAGGATATTCATTTCTGCTTCTTTGGCGGGGGATGTCCTACCGGAATAATCATCAAAAAGCGTCTTGGGTTCCGGGTATGTTTTCTGCGTCATTTCATCCAAATGACGTTCTGCCATTAACCAGGAACGATGTGGAGCCTTGTGTAAATACATCAATAGGAAAGGTTTTTCAGGAGTTCGCTCCTGCTTCAACCAGTCCAAAGTCATGTCGGTAATTATATCTGTCACATAGCCATTGACTTTAATATTCCCCTCGTTTTTTGTGATGAAATCAGGATTATAATAATTGCCTTGGTCAGGTAAGATTTTGAACTGATCAAAGCCCTTTGGGCTATTTCCAAAATGTAGTTTCCCAAACATCGCCGTTTGGTATCCGTTTGCCTGTAAAATCTGCGGGAAGGTAATGTTCGTTGTATCGAATTTAAAGTGATTGTCGACCTTACCATTTAGGTGTGAATGCTTACCGGTTAGGATCGTGGCCCGACTGGGCGCACAGATGGAATTGGTCACGCTGGCATTCGTAAATAGGATACCTTTTTTTGCAATGCGGTCTATGTTAGGAGTCGAAATTAAGCGTTGGTCATATGCCGAAATGGCCTGATAAGCATGGTCGTCCGACATGATGAAGATGATGTTCGGACGCTTATTGGTTTGCGCTAAAATTTGTGAAAAGCTCACGCACATGAGCAATCCAATTAATATATGTTTCATATAAATAGGTTTAA
>JAHEAY010000101.1 GCA_024642485.1 Cytophagaceae bacterium | reverse complement strand
AGTGTTAGGCAGGCGGCGAGTGAAATTTTGATAAATTTGTTCATTATTGTAAGGAATAATTGAGTAGATATTCTAATTAAAATCTATTAGTTACTTTTTCAATTGCCAAGTTAAAAATTATTTTTCACAAAATGGATAAAAATTATTAATTGGTCGTTGTTTTGAGTTTTTTTTAGTAACGTTTTATCTCCGATTTTAGTGTGTTTGATAGCTAAAATATGTTTATTTTTGTTCTTACATCAGAAAAAAGAGTAAATCATACGCCTACATGGAAGAATCCAAATCCAAATCGTTAAACTTTTTAGAAGAAATTGTGCAAGCGGACATCGCTGCTGGTAAGTACCCGCAAGGGATTTTTACGCGATTCCCTCCAGAGCCCAATGGTTATTTACACATTGGACATGCCAAAAGTATTTGCTTAAATTTTGGTCTAGCTCAAAAGTTTGGAGGTAAGACAAATTTGCGATTTGATGACACGAATCCGATGACGGAAGAAACCGAATATGTGGATTCTATCAAGTCGGATGTTGCTTGGCTTGGATTTGAATGGGCGAATGAACTCTATGCCTCAAACTACTTTGAGCAGATTTATCAATTTGCTGTTTCATTGATTTCCAAAGGGCTTGCATATGTCGATGATTCTTCTGCGGAGGAAATTGCGGCATTAAAAGGTACCCCAACGACTCCTGGAACGAATAGTCCATTCCGTGATCGTTCCGTTGAGGAAAATTTAGCTTTGTTTTCCGCTATGCGAAATGGCGATTTTGCGGATGGCGCAAAAGTGTTGCGTGCGAAAATTGATATGGCGCATCCCAACATGCACATGCGTGATCCATTAATGTATCGCATTCGTCATGTGCCTCATCACCGTACTGGAAATCAATGGTGCATTTACCCAATGTATGATTTTGCGCACGGGCAAAGTGATTCGATGGAAGGGATTACTCATTCTATTTGTACCTTGGAATTTGATGTCCACCGACCACTATATGATTGGTTTATCAATAAATTGGAAATCTTTCCCTCTCATCAATATGAATTTGCTCGCTTAAACTTATCTCACACGGTGATGAGTAAGCGTAAATTATTGCAAATGGTGAATGAGAAAGTCGTTTCAGGCTGGGACGATCCTCGCATGCCTACGATTTCTGCACTTCGTCGTCGTGGTTATACAGCAGCTTCTATTCGTAACTTTTGTGAGCGAATTGGTGTTGCAAAACGCGATAACTTAATCGATATCAGTTTGTTAGAATTCTGTATCCGGGAAGATTTAAATAAAATTGCGGACCGTGTCATGGCTGTGATGGATCCCGTTAAATTAATTATTACAAATTACCCTGAGGGACAGACCGAAGATTTATTGGTCGAAAATAATCCGGAAGATCCAGAAACGGGCAAGCGCGTCGTTCCTTTCTCTCGCGAATTATACATTGAGCGAGAAGACTTCATGGTGGAGCCACCGAAGAAGTTTTTCCGTTTGGGACCTGGTTTGCAAGTTCGTTTAAAAGGAGCTTATATCATTACTTGTGACCATTTTGAGTTAAACGCTGATGGATCTGTGAAGGAAATTCATGCGTCCTATATTCCAGAAAGTAAGTCAGGACAAGACACCTCCGGTATTCATGTAAAAGGGACAGTCCATTGGGTGTCTATTCCACATGCGATTCAAGCGGAAGTTCGACTTTTTGATCGTTTGTTGATCGTAGATGACGCTTCAGAACTAGGGGATGATTTTGTCAAATTCGTTAATCCAGAATCTTTACACATCATCGAAAATGCTTTCGTTGAGCCTAGTTTAGCGCAAGCAACTATCGGAGAAGCGGTTCAGTTTATACGCAAAGGATATTATTGCTTAGACCGCGATTCTAAACCAGATCATTTAGTGTTTAACCGCACGGTAACTTTGAAGGATACCTGGGCAAAAGAGCAGAAGAAATAATTATTTTTTGGCGAAAAGGGAATCGACAAAAGTCGTTTTGTTAAACACTTGCAAGTCGGAGACTTTTTCGCCAACTCCAATATACTTCACCGGGATTTTGAATTGATCCGAAATTCCAATCACAACACCACCTTTCGCGGTTCCATCCAATTTGGTAATGGCTAATGCCGTCACTTCGGTGGCTTTAGTGAATTCTTGTGCCTGAATGAAGGCGTTTTGGCCTGTTGATCCATCCAATACCAATAGTACTTCATGCGGTGCTTCTGGGATGAATTTTTGAACGACACGTTTCATTTTTGATAACTCGGTCATCAAATTCACCTTTGTGTGTAGGCGACCAGCCGTATCAATGATGACAATATCTGCCTCCATATCAACCGCTTTTTTTACGGTATCGAAAGCAACTGAGGCTGGATCCGTATTCATACCATGATCAATCACCGGGATTCCTACACGCTCACCCCAAAGTTTCAATTGGTCCACTGCCGCCGCACGAAATGTGTCTGCTGCACCTAGAACAACCTTCAGTCCATTTTGATGAAATTGAGAGGCTAATTTACCAATCGTGGTTGTTTTACCTACACCATTAACACCCACCACCATGATGACATAGGGTTTTTGTTTAGGTTCGGCAAACGCATTTTCAATGTCGTAAGATTTGTTTTCGTCTAGCAACGCTGCTACTTCCTCGCGCAAAACTTGATCCAATTCTTCTGTGGATACAAACTTGTCGCGTTCCACACGGCGCTCGATGCGCTCAATGATCTTGAGTGTTGTCGCAACCCCCACATCCGAGGTTAACAGGATTTCTTCTAACTCATCTAAGACATCGTCATCGACTTTGGATTTTCCCAAAACCGCACGACCCATTTTGGAAATAAAACCTTCTTTGGTTTTTTCCAAGCCTTTCTCCAAGGCCTCTTCCAGGTCTGCTTGCTCCTCAGGAGCAGGTTTCTTTTTGAGAAAATCAAATAATCCCATTCGTGTGCGTGTCTTTTGCGTGTTGAAGGTAAACAAAAAAAAGTCCCCGAAAAAGGGACTTCAATATGCTAGCGATAAATTGCCGACGAAAAAACTAGTTTTTCAATGCAGCGTTAACCTCATCTTGAAGAATGATTTCTTCTTTGAAGGTATAAGCTCCTGTCGTTGGGTTTTTAACCGCCTTGATGATTTTAGCGTATTTTACGCCGCCTTCTTTCTTTAGTGTTGCAACTACTTTCTTAGCCATGATTCGTGGGTATTAAAACCTTATTTAATTTCTTTGTGTAGAGTAACTTTCTTCAATACTGGGTTGTATTTTTTCAACTCAATACGAGCCGTTGTGTTTTTACGGTTCTTTGTCGTGATGTAACGAGACATCCCTGGTAGACCCGACTCTTTGTGCTCTGTACATTCCAAAATTACTTGGATGCGATTTCCTTTCTTTGCCATAATTGTAAAATCTGTTTACGCCTCGATTCGAAACGGAATGCAAAGGTATAAGAAATATTTTTTTTGCCAAATAGTTTGCCCAAAATATCTGATAAATAATTGATAATCTTCGCCTACTCAACTTCCGAGGCTTTTAAATGTGAGATACTTTCTTCATTTTTGTTCAATGAATTCCATTCAATACGAATTTCTTCCCCAGAATTTTCAAGATTCCGACCCGAATCAGTATCAGCTTGCTGACCTGAAATCAGAGGAAATGTTGATTTCACTTGGTCCACAGCACCCATCTACGCATGGTGTTTTGCGACTGGAAGTTATTTCGGATGGGGAGTTGGTCGTCGATGTGGTTCCACATTTAGGGTACTTGCATCGTTGTTTCGAAAAACATGCCGAAGCTTTACCTTTCAATCAAATCATTCCTTACGTTGATCGCCTCGATTACATGGCTTCCATGAATTCTGAGCATGCCTATGTCATGGGAATTGAAAAAATGCTTGGAATTTC
>JAHEAY010000100.1 GCA_024642485.1 Cytophagaceae bacterium | reverse complement strand
AAAACGCCATCGGCTTTGCTCAGTGGATTGTAGATGATGAGGCGACTCGCAAACAAGGTTTGGAACAAATGAAACGTGAGATGGATATGCTCGCGCAATTAGGCTGTTTCCGCACCGCCGCTCCCCCAATGGGCGCTACCAAAGAAGCTGGCCTCGACCTACGCCGCGCCGCAGAACGCTACCGCGCTATCCTCGACTTAGGAGTCAGCACCGGCGTGACACCACAACTGGAAATGTGGGGACACTCGAAAAACCTGAACCGCGTCGCTGACGTCCTTTTCGTAGCCGCCGAAGCGGGTCAACCTAACGCTAAGCTTCTATTAGACGTTTTCCATATCTACAAAGGCGAATCCTCCATCGACTGCCTCCACCTGGTAGGCGAAAACTCGATCGACGTCTTCCATGTGAATGACTATGTCACTTCCATTAAACCCACCTCCATTACGGACGGCGACCGCATTTATGCGGGGGATGGCGAAGCACCCATTAAAGAAATCATTAAGCGCTTAAAGCCATCCGAAAAACCGGTTATTCTATCGTTGGAATTATTTAATAAGGAACTTTGGGCACAAGATCCACTGAAGGTGGCGAAGACTGGACTGGAGAAGATGAAGAAGATGATCTAGGGATTATTTCTCCTCTAAATAAATTCTATTGGCAAGAATAATAATTAAATGAGAACTTGAGTAAAAATATAAAATGAGAAAACTTATAACATTTTTAGTAGCAATAGCCTTGTTATTACCACAAAAATCAAAAGCTCAAAATAATACTGCAGCAATTGCTGGTGCAGCGGCTGGAATTGTTGCAATAGGAGCTGGAATTATCGCTTCTATTGATAATATGAAAGAACGAGCAGAACTAAAGGCAACTGAACATATTTTAATGTACCGACCAGAATTAAAAAACTTTACACTCAAAACTTTAGATTTTGATGGAAAAAAACTGAAGGATATGTCATCTGTTTCAGTAATTACCTACAAAATTCAAGAATTTACGCCAGCTGACAATCGTAGACTTCTAGGAAAAAAACAGGTCCTTTTTGGCTTTACGAGTTATGGGTGGATCAGCGAACAAGGAATTGACTTCAATCGTGTTCAATGGTTCTTAATTGATAAGGATGAATGGATAAATATGATGGTTGCATATGCAAAAGTTTCATCTGCGGAAAAGAATGAATCAACTTTAAAGCAAAAAATCTCAAGCGGATTAATAGTAAATAAAGGCGTAAAAATTGACGGTAAACTTGTAGTTCCTTTTTACAAACTTGATGATGACATGTATTTAACAACAGATTATTCAGAAGACATGAAATTAGTATACAATGAAAAATCTTTGGGAATTTTCCTCAAAAAAACAATGAATCTTGTTCAAATAGGAAGAGATGACCTAATAAAAACACATGAATTTTTGATAGATTGATTAAAAAAAATAATTCTTAAGTAGATCCAAATGATGAAATCAATAGAAAAAATAATTGCCAGAGAGTTTCTATATCTTATGCTATTAATCTTTTCTGGCGTTTTTACTTTTGGGATTATTTCATTGAATAATTTATACTATGAAGTAAAAATATCAAATCTTCAAAAAGAAATAGCTCCACTTCGTAACCCATATTTTAATAAAATACAGAGACAATTTTGGTTGACAAATAAACTATGTGAAAGTGTTATTGATGATAATGGTGATAGGCTTGCTGCAAGAAAAAAAATTTGGAACTCATTGTTTAAATATTCTTTAGAAGATAAATTAAAATTTAAACTAGGAATCAACGAAAGTAAAGAGGTCCAAATTTGGGATAATGAAATAATTCTAGCTTTAAAAGAAATAGGTTTCTCTAATGCCGAAAAGTTTAAAAAATTTATAGATGAATCAAGAATTAGTCAAATTGAAATCAACAATTACAATAAATCATTGAAATTATTAAATCAAAGTAAAATCCTTAACTCCAACTTATTTGACAAAGAAAAGCAAATTAAGATTACTCAAAATGTTGTAATAACTTCTTGGTTTATATTCTTTGTTTTAAGAATAATGTTTTTGGGAATAAAATGGGCAATTAAGACATTAAGAGATTAATTATTAGATATTAAATATGTTGAGAATTATTTATTAGTTCAAAATAAAAAAGCCTCCCACATTTCTGCAGAAGGCTTCTCAATATTTATGTTGACCTACCAGGATTCGAACCTAGAAAACCAGAACCAAAAACTGGTGTGTTACCATTACACCATAGGTCAATACCATAATGTGATGCAAAAGTAAGGGCTTGCACCCAAATTATCAAATGTTACCGAAAAAATAATTGAATTATTTCGGTCATTTTTTGCTACAGCGCTCACAATCAGCGCATCAAATTCGATTATTCTTATGCTAATTCTATAGAAGAAACGACAGCCTCCGCGTGAATCTTACGAACAAGGCCTTGCAATACTTTACCTGGTCCACATTCGATGAATTCGGTTGCACCTGCGGCTACCATCGCTTCAACTGACTGTGTCCAACGAACTGCACCTGTTAACTGTGAGATTAAGTTCGCTTTGATTTCAGTTGGGTCTTGAGATGGCTTAGCGTTCACGTTTTGGAAGATAGGGCAAATCGGCTTTACGATTTCGGTTGCCTCGATCGCTGCGGCTAACTCTACTCGAGCTGGTTCCATATAAGGCGAGTGGAAGGCTCCACCTACTGGTAAAGGTAAGACGCGCTTCGCTCCTGCTTCTTTCAATTGAATACCCACTGCTTCGATTCCTTCTACTGATCCGGAGATCACGACTTGGCCTGGGCAGTTAAAGTTCGCAGCTACTACGGATGGACCGTAAGCCTTACAAATTTCTTCAATCGTTGCATCTGGCAAGCCCAAAACGGCAGCCATCGTGCTTGGCTCGATTTCGCAGGCCTTTTGCATCGCAAGAGCTCGTTGGTACACTAATCGTAATCCATCTTGCCAGCTTAAACCACCTGCAGAAACAAGGGCAGAGAACTCGCCTAAGGAGTGACCTGCTACCATCGAGGGAGCGAAGTCTTTGCCTAATTTGGCAATCAAAATAGAATGTAAATAAATCGCAGGCTGCGTCACTTTCGTTTGCTTCAATTCCTCTTCTGTTCCCTCGAACATCACAGACGATAACGAGAAACCTAAGATGGCATCCGCCTCATCGATAATCTGCTTTGCCAAAGGAAAATTCGTGTACAGATCCTTTGCCATACCTGGAAACTGAGAACCTTGACCTGGGAAAATATATGCTTTCATTTGAATGATTTTTGATTAATTATTTCACAAAGATAGGCCAAAAGCCCTAAATGGCACAATCGTCCACCGATTTACCCCAAAATAATCGATTTTTTGCCACCCAATCATAGCCTTTATCCAATAGGCTCGCGGGCAAGAAAAACACGATACGAAGAGGTTGAAAATACCAATGAGCATGGACTAAAATACGCGATAGGGCATCCGATTTTACATAAACGTTATGTCCAACTACCCATTTAATACTATCGATGTCAGGAAGAATGAAATCTGTAAAAGAGGTCTCCGGGATAATAGGCAGATCACCCGTTACCATCCGCTTCAGTAGCTTCGAAGCGAAGCGGCAAAAGCGGCAATTACCATCGATTAATACGATTCCGTCCATTTTAGCGAACTAGTTCTACCCAGCCTTTCAGACTCTTGTTTTGTGCTGATTTATCAACTAGATCGAAGACCACATCGCACGTATAGAAATAAGACGAGGCGGCCATCTGAACTCCGTTTGAATCAGTTCCATTCCAACCAAAGCCATCCAAAGGCCCCGCATATTGGTAAATCAATTGGCCGTTGCGATCCACAATTTTGGCACTGACAAACGAAACAAAACGAGGGCAGCGCATCGGCTTAAAGG
>JAHEAY010000039.1 GCA_024642485.1 Cytophagaceae bacterium | reverse complement strand
GAGTGATTTTTTACCAAGATACTCATAATCTAGTTGCACCTTTTTTTCTAAAGGAATCTCATCCCGACCGTTCACTTGGGCCCATCCGGTGAGGCCGGGTTTCAGTCGGTGAATTTCTTTAGCCGTACGAGCATCGATTAAATCTTGTTGGTTCGATAAGGCTGGTCGGGGACCTACCACCGACATATCTCCACAGAGTATACACCACAATTGAGGCAATTCGTCAAGACTGCTTTTGCGTAAAAAAGATCCAATGGGCGTTAAATAAGCATCTGGATTCCCTAATAAGTGTGTAGGTAGCACGGGAGTCTCCACCTGCATCGTGCGGAACTTTGGCATATCGAATAATGCATTTTCCTTCCCCACGCGTTTTGACCAATATAAAATCGGACCTTTCGAGCTGAGCCAAACGGCGATTGCAACGACAAGCATGGGTATTGCAAAAATGATACCGGCAATGATGACAACGATTAGATCAAAAAGTCTTTTCATGCACCGAGAATTGCCTGATTTAAATCTTCCCACAAATCTTCCACATGTTCTAATCCGATGGATAATCGCAATAGATTCCCGGGTGTTTTACTTTCCGGACCTTCAATAGATCTGCGGTGTTCCACCAAACTCTCCACACCACCAAGGCTGGTTGCTTGTTGGAATAATTGCAATCGATTCGCCACCTTTCTTGCCTTTGCTTCATCGCCTTTGATCTGGATGGAAATCATCCCACTTTGGCCATTGGGCATTTGTTTAATCGCTAAAGTATAATTGGGATTCGAGGGCAATCCTGGATAATGCACTTGTTCAATGCCGGGGTGTTTTTCCAAACGTGTCGCTAATTCTAGCGCATTTTTACTGTGTTCCCGCATGCGTAAGGGCAAGGTTTTTAGACCTCTAGCAAGTAAATAGCAATCTAATGGATTTTGCGTGGCGCCCATCAAAATTTGAACACGTTTGACACGCTCAGTCCATGCTGAAAGCTCTTTAAAAATAACGGCCCCGCCTAACACATCAGAATGTCCGCCGATGTATTTGGTGGTTGCGTGCATCACAATGTCTGCTCCAAATTGAATGGGATTCTGTAAAATGGGGCTTGTCAACGTATTGTCAACTCCCACCAAAATATTGCGCTTATGTGCAATGTTACAAATCGCTTCGATGTCACTTAAGCTCAACAAAGGGTTTGCTGGTGTTTCCACCCAAATTAATTTTGTTTCTGGGCGGATGGCAGCTTCAATGGCAGCAAGATCACTCATGTCCACTTGTGAAACCTGCAAGCCCCATGGCCCCATGATTTCTTCGGCTAATTTATAGCTTGCATAATAGCCTACGGTAGGCATTAATACGTGGTCGCCTGATTTCATGCATTGAAAAACAGCCGAAACAGCAGCAAGTCCTGAGCCGAAAACAAATGCAATTTCCCCTCCTTCTAACTGGGCTAGGCCTTTTTCTAATACATCGCGATTCGGATTTGAATTGCGGGAATACATATGCCCTTTGGGATAAGAACCGTCCTCAGAACGCTCAAAAGTCGTTGTCAAAAATACCGGTGGCGCAATAGAAGCGGCCGTTTCATCCTGCAAATGGGTTGCATGAATGGCAAGGGTTTCTTTTCTCATGCTTATTTCTTTTTCAACTCAAAATTCTTACCGAGATATAGTCGTCTAACTTGCTCATCATCAGCGAGTTCTTGCGGCGTTCCTGCTTTTAAGATTTTTCCTTCAAAAAGCAGATAGGCACGATCCGTGATGGATAAAGTTTCATCTACATTGTGGTCTGTGATTAGGATACCGATGTTGCGGTATTTTAATTTGGCCACAATACTTTGGATTTCCTCTACGGCAATTGGGTCTACGCCGGCAAAAGGCTCATCTAATAAGATGAATTTGGGGTCAACAGCCAATGCACGGGCAATTTCGGTTCTCCGGCGTTCGCCACCCGATAGCACTTGGCCTAAGCTTTTACGCACATGGGTCAATGAAAATTCTTCTAAAAGGCTTTCTGTTTTCTCTTTTTGTTCTGCTTTGGATAAATCCGTTAGTTCGAGAACGGCTAAGATGTTTTCCTCCACGGTCAAGGTGCGGAAAACCGATGCTTCTTGCGCCAAATAACCTACTCCCAAGCGCGCACGCTTGTACATAGGCAAGTCGGTTACATCGAGATCATCTAAAAATACTTTGCCTTCATTGGGCTTTACGAGGCCTGTAGCAATGTAAAAAGAAGTTGTTTTTCCGGCGCCGTTCGGACCTAATAGTCCAACAATTTCCCCCTGGGCTACTTGGTAGGAAATATGGTCATTAACCATGCGTTGGCCGTATTTTTTAACCAGATTTTCGGTTCGTAGGATCATAGCATTTGCCCTTCAATTCAGGCAGAATTTAAAATTACAAAATCCCGATGAGAAATTAAGGTAAGCGATATTTTATTCCGACTAAGCCGCCTAGGGTATTGGGAGATCTCTCACCCTGGTCACCAGCTATATTTGCATGTGCTGTGAATGATGAAGAAATCGTTTTTTCTAAATTTATTCCCCAAGCGAGTTGAGGAATAAAATCATCTGCTTGTAGCCGAGGTTTTAAATGGTTTCTAGGAGCTGCATAGTAAGACTGAGAAAATCGAAGGTGATAGTTTACATCGCCAGGGAGCACCCCTTTAATTCCAGCGTAATAGGATTTTACCGCATTCAATGTAAAATAATTCCCACCTCCTTGGCTACTCTCTCGGTCAATGATAATGAGCGGGGAGCCAATTCCTTTACCCATATATTGCCATCCGCCACGGGTATTATTGTAATAGTTTTCTATTTCTACCAAATGGGGATCTCTTATTTTAAATAATTGCGCAAAACCGGAAATGAAATTGCCTTGATTAGCCGTGTAAAGGTATTCTACTGTAATGGCATTTATCAATCTGTGTTTTTTTAGTTTAACAGAAAGGCCAACTAGGCCGTCGTTGAATTGCGCCAATGACAATGCCCTTCCAGTTTCGTAGGCTGTTTGTTTGTAAAGTAAAACTTCACCCCACTGTGGTTGGTATTTAATAGCCATATCAAATGAACCAAGATGATTTCCATAAAATCCATTGGTGTCATCCCAGGTAGAATTCGTATCTATTTTGACAACATTTCTATCTTTCAATAATGTTACTACATAGAAATAGGTATTTAGGCCACCTGGGTATGTGTCAAAAATCCCCCCCGTTTTAACCTTGCTTTCTCCTCCCCAGGTTGCGTTGTGGTTTAAGCCACCAAATAGTGAGAATAGACTATTGGGTTTTCCAATCCGCCCATAAAGTGTTTTTTGATGTAAATAGCTGTTAATGACAGAGCCTTGATTGTCGAGCCAACCATGCGAGTAGGTCATGTGAACTCCAAGCCAATCATTAAAAAAATTAATATAGTCTCGAGTTCCTAATTGAATTTTAGGTGTTGGGATTGCATTACCTGACCATGCATAGAATCCACTTGTATTACTTGTGTCACCGATACCGTAAACTTCTTTTTTGCGACCTGCCCAAAGTTCCCATTTTTTGAAACGACCGCTGACATAAGCTTGTGTCAACATTAAGTCATTTGCTTTCCCACCCCAAGCTGTCGCTTCAATACCATATTTCCAACCTACATTATTTTTTAGATTATCTGTTTTCTCATGTTTAATAATTCCTACAACTGTATTTGCCTGTAAGGGCATTTGGCCATATTGAAGACTTCTTTGCCATAAGGGCATATTGCCAGAAGCTGCAAAGCTTCCACGAATTTCAACCTGAGTTTTAAAGGTAGAATCTTTCACAAGAGGCTTGTGTAAGAAGAGGGATGAGAAAATTAATAGCGTCAGCATAGTTCTGCAAATAACCTATTAATGGTTAATCTTGCAACTAATTTTATTATGTGGTAAAGCACTCGCTACAGTTTTTTTCTTTCTTTTTTAATCGAATATTGTGAATAATTAAAATTAGTTCTATTTTTGCAGTCCCATAACGAATGGGACAACGAGGTGGATTAGCTCAGTTGGTAGAGCATCGGACTGAAAATCCGTGTGTCCCCGGTTCGAGTCCGGGATCTACCACCACGTTAAAAACAATAAAGCCCTTCTTGCATATGCAGGACGGGCTTTGTTGTTTATCAGAAGTTCAAGAATTATTCCGCCGTTATAAAAAGTGACTGAGCGATTAAGGTAAGTGGTGTTTTTTCTAAAATGTCCCCCAAAATAATAAGAGGTTTTATTAAACGGTCGGAGGTGTTTGGTAAAAGGAAATCCTTGATTTCAACTTGTATATTCTTGAATCCAGCTCTCTTGCATTTCTCTTTAATAAAGCCACGTGTGAAAGCCATTTCATCGGGTTCTAAGAATGTTTTTTCGCGTAGGTAGGGGATAGAAAAAATTGCGGCAACATAAGGATTGTATAAATTAGGCTCAATGAATACGATTTTTCCATTTGGCTTTAATAATTTTTTCAAATTGATTAATGATTCTTCAAGATTATAATAGAGATGGTGTAATATGCCATTCCCTACGATGTAATCAAATTTTTCATTATTTAGCGATTGATTTATTACCTGCTGGTCATTAAAGTTAGCCTTTACATAGGTTAAGTTGGGTGACGTGTATTTTTCAGAAGCCATTTGAAGGAATTTTTCAGATAAGTCGAGCCCCGTACCCTTGCAATTTGTTTTTTCAACAATATAGGCAATCCCTTCTCCTGTTCCACAGCCAATCTCTAGGACGGAAAGATTTGGTTTGCTCACATCCATTTTGGATATCATGTAGTCAAATCTTCTATTCTTACGAATGCGAGATGCTAAGCTATCATTGAAAATTTGATTATATCCTCTTTCGTCTTTAATAGAAGTCATGATTTATGTATTTTGGCTTAACTGGGATGAGGGAAATACGCTTCCTATTTATTCATACAAAGATTGAAAAATAAATTTCAAAATGTTGATGGTCTAATTCGAACAGTAAAAATTAAGACGCTTTGTGCAAAGTATTTGGAGTAATAAATGTAGGTTTTATCAAAGTAGGGCTAGTAATGAAAAATAAACAGCCGTTAAATAAATAGTTTGTTTTCAATCTGGCATTAAAGGGGCATTCGCTATTTCCACAATCAGATTAACATGTAAAATCATTAAGTTTGTAAATTATATTAAGATTTTTAATCTAGCATGAAGCAATTAGAGTTAAGGCGCAAGCTATTGAAATTATATTTTGACGCAAAATGTGGCCATATCGCTTGTTCGCTAAGTTGTTTGGATTTATTGATTGCTTTATTTGGCCAAAAAAAGGAGGATGAACGGGTTATTCTATCCAAAGGTCACGCAGCGGGAGCACTTTATTTGATGTTAAATCATATTGGCGAGATTTCAGACAACATGTTGACAACTTTTTACCAAAATGGCACTAAACTCTCCGCCCACCCATCTGCTAATTCTTTTACAAATATTCCATTTGCGTTAGGGTCATTGGGGCACGGATTTCCAATTGCATCTGGGATGGCTAAGGCCAAAAAAATTAATCGAGATTCAGACTTTGTATATGTTCTAATGTCGGATGGCGAGACTAACGAAGGAACAACTTGGGAAGCAGCACATTTCGCTGTTGCTAATCGCTTAGATAATTTGATCGTAATCATTGATCGAAACCGATTGCAAGGTTTTGGTGGAACAGACAGTGTTTTAGGGGATACCGCGGCGGCTGAAAAATGGCAAGCCATCGGATTCAATGCACAAGAAGTAGATGGCCATGACTTAAAGGCACTTGAAGAAAGTATTCAGCGATGTAAGCAAAAAAATCTAGGTTCACCCCACGTAATTATTGCGAATACAATTAAAGGGAAAGGCGTTGATTACATGGAAAATAAGATGGAATGGCATTATTTGCCGATGAATGAGGAGCAATATGAAAATGCAATGTTATCATTAGAAAAGGTTTATTATGCGTAAAGAATTTGCTGCTAAAATTGGCCAACTTTTTGAATCGGATGATAAACTCGTTTTTCTAACGGGCGATTTAGGTTATAACGCCTTAGAGGAAATTCAATCGAAGTACTCAGATCGATTTATCAACGCAGGGGTTGCAGAACAAAATATGGTTGGATTAGCTTCAGGCTTAGCCTATGAGGGTCATCCAAGTTTCGTATATAGTATAGCGCCATTTGCTGTTTATCGTACTTTGGAGCAAATCCGGTTAGATGTTTGTATACATAATCACGCTGTTTGCATCGTTGGGAACGGAGGCGGTTATGGATATGGTATCATGGGTGCGACGCATCATGCCAACGAAGATCTTGCTTGTTTAAGTCCACTTCCCAACATGGTATGTTGGGTTCCTGCATTCTCGGAAGATGTAGAATATTGTTTGGATCAAATTGTAACACGTAAAGGTCCAGCCTATTTACGATTAGGTTTGGGTGTTTCTTATCCTCAGCCAGTAAAAATTGGTTTAATCAATCAAGTTATAAAATCAACGAAGAAGCCGAGGTTAACTATAATTACGCAAGGACCTGTTGTTAAAAATGCCATCAAGGCATTAGAAGGCGTTGAGGATGTTGACTTATTTTCTATGTTGACGTTGCCAATTTTGGATTTTACGCCAGAACTAAAAAATAGTATTGAATCAACTCAAAATGTATTGGTCATCGAGGAACATACAGAACGTGGTGGGCTTGCAGAACATTTATTAATGCGATTAACACGCGAAAAATTAAGGCTGAATCAATTTGAAGCGTTTAATGCAAAAGGATATCCTTCAAAAACGTATGGTAGTCAAGATTTTCATTGGAAAGAATCTGGGTTGGATGTTGAGAGTATTCAAAATTATCTAGCAAACAATTAACACAAATTACATTGAGTATAGAAAGCGACATATTACAACTTGAAGGCCCTATTTTTGTTTTTGGTGCCAGTGGCTTTATCGGAGCCAATGTAGTTGAGACATTACGTACTTATCGTTCAGATGTATATGCAATCTCCCACAATCCGAAGTCGGCATGGAGATTGAAATTAATGCAAGTTGATGATGCACATCTTTTATATTGCGATATTAATTATAGAAGTTCGATTGAAACAATTTTTGAGTTATATCAACCCAAAACTGTTTTTAATTTATCTGCCTATGGCGCATATTCAAAACAAACGAACCATACATTAACTTATCAAACCAATTTTATTGGTACGTTAAACATATTGGACGCCTGCCAAAATATTCGCGCTTATATTCATGCAGGCAGTAGTTCAGAATATGGGTTAAACTGTACAAATCCCGATGAGGATAGTGCGCTTATTCCAAATTCACATTATGCCGTTTCCAAAATTTCTAGTTCCTATTTAATTAACTATTACGGTAAATTTTTAAAAGTACCCTGCTTGAATTTCCGGCTTTATTCGATTTATGGGCCTTGGGAGGAACCTGATCGTTTAGTACCTAGGATTGTTGAGCTTGGGAGAAAGGGTGAATATCCGCCTTTGGTTAGCCCTGAAACAACGCGAGATTTTGTATATGTACTTGATTGTGTGCATGCGTTTATCAAGGCGGCTCTAAATGTTAACCCAAAAATTGCAGGAAATTCGTATAATATTGGTTCTGGTATCAAAACAACTTTATTGGAATTGACTGAAATCGCTCAAGAACAGTTTGGAATAGCAGACAAACCCAATTGGGGAAATATGGAAGCCCGAAATTGGGACACAAAAGAATGGGTAGGGAATCATACTCGGGCATTAAAAGATTTCGGTTGGAAACCAGAAATCTCGCTAAAAGAGGGTATTTCAAAATATGCTGATTGGCAAGTGAAAAACCAATATGAGCAAGCTATTTTACCTGCATTTCATGAACCCCAAAAATTATTGACGATATCAGCAATCATTGCTTGTTATAAAGATGCTCAAGCAATTCCTGATATGTATAATCGATTAATAAAGACCTACAGCAAGATTGGTTGTAATTACGAAATTATATTTGTTAACGACAATTCGCCAGACAACACTCAGCAAGTATTGGAGGAAATTTGTGCCAAAGATGCCAACGTCATTGCTATTAAGCATTCTCGTAATTTTGGTTCTCAGGCAGCATTTTCTAGTGGTATGGAGATTTCAACGGGAGATGCTGTCGTATTGATGGATGGGGATTTACAAGATCCACCTGAACTAATCGAAGATTTTGTAGTTCAATGGCGTGCTGGTTACGAGGTCGTATTCGGAAGGAGAATTAAGCGCGAAGCTTCAATATTTATGAATTTTGCCTACAAAGCATTTTATAAAGTATTTAGCCGCATGTCCTACATAACGATTCCTAAAGATGCAGGTGATTTTTCGCTGATAGACCGTAAAGTTGTAGAACACCTAATTGCTCTACCTGAAAAGGAGCAGTTTTTGCGGGGTCTTCGAGCATGGCTAGGATTCAAACAAATTGGCGTTGATTATGTACGGCCAGAGCGGGCATATGGAGTAACAACAAACAATATTTGGAAAAATATATGGTGGGCTAAAAAAGGAATTTTTTCATTTAGTTATGCTCCATTGGAAATCATGAGCTACGGTGGCATGGGATTGACAATTTTGTCAATTATCGCGATTGGTATTCAAACGTTTATGAAATTCGTTCACCCCGATATTCCGCATGGAATTTCAACCATTATCGTGTTGATTTTGTTTTTTGGGGGACTCCAATTGTTGGCGATGTCCATCATCGGTGAATATTTAGCAAAAGTTCTGGACGAGTCTAAAAATAGACCAAAATTTATTCGTGATACTGTTATTTTAAAGGGTAAGAAAATTGAAAAAAATTCGGAATTGAATCGCTTGATTCATTAAAATAATTCCCATGTTTAAAAAGTTTACAGTATCGCTTCCATATATATGGTTTGGATTATCCATTCTTTTATTGTTTAGCGTTAGGCTAGTTTCCTTTAATTACAATGTCCTCAATCATGATGAGCTAGAATGGCTCTATGGGATACATCGAACGCAAATAGATCCTCGCCCATTTGTTGGCTTTGAAGCGCATACATCCGGACCTGTATCCGTTTATTTTTTGTCTCTGATTAATCTTTTTGTTTCTGAGCCCCAAACGATTCATTTGCGGTTTTTTTGCTTTTTTTTCTTGATTGTCCCCACAATGGCTTTATTGTTTTGGGGCAAAAGAAATTATTTAAATTACGCAGGTCTAGCATTTTTTACGACCTTGTTATCCATTAATTTCCAACAATTCGAATGGTATTTCGAGGATTTATTTTGCTATAATACCGAATTCCAAATTCTGTTTTTTACAGCATTGCTATATAAGTTATTGGTAATTAATCCGAGGAGAAAAACGGTATTGGCATTCTCTCTAATGCTCGTTTTATTCCTTTTTGTTAAAATTCAAGTTGTTTTTTTCGTGCTATTTTTTGGCCTGGCCATGTTGATAAAACTGGCTTTCAAGCGTTCATTTAATTTGCTTTTTCTCTACCTAGGTTTCGTAGTTTTTTTGTTCGCTACAATTTTGGCATATCTATTGGTAACCAATACGCTATCTGAGTCGATTTATATTTATATCGAAAAAAATATAATGTATCAGTCGAATATTTCAGGTGAGCAAATTGATTGGTTCCTTGTTGCTAAAGGAATTATAAGCAGCTTTTTTCATCAATTTCGGTATAACTCACTTGCATTAGTCGCTAGCGTAATTACACTCATAATTGTTTGTTTTAAGCGCCTCTACCAAAGCGACATTTTGGTCCAATTTTTTACTAGTCGCATATTTCTTACTGCTAGCCTTTTTATGGTGAGTCTTATTACAATCTTATTTTCAAAAAATAATTTTGGCCACTATTTTATTGTTGCGTTTTTTCCAATGGCGATGTTTTTTTCAGAATTATATTATTGTATTTGTAAAGAACTATCTGGGCAAAGGAAGTCTTTGTATTCCATTGGAATTTTTATGTGCTTTCTTATTGGCCTCAATTACAATTATCTCGGTAAATCGCTTCATTTATTAACCGCTAAACCGTTGGATCGTGCCAAATATCAATTAGGCTATCCCAAAGGTTTTCAAGTCGATAATCAGTTGACGAATTGGTTGAAATCTCATCATATCCAAAGCAAAAATACGATTCTATATTTAGGATGGTTTAATGCTCAAATGGTATATTATGAATTAGGTAGATCTTATTATCCAGTTTATCGTTCAGCCAATTTCTTTTGGTATAAGTTGACCTATGAAAATAAAAACAGGGAGTTTTTCAATCACGAAGAAGCCAATCTAATGGAAGATTTGCGTAAAACGCCTCCATTTTATATTGTCGATTCTGAAGCTTTATTAAGCAAAATTAAAAATACGGAATTCACCCGCTATGTTGATGCAAATTATTTTGTAGCTCAACTTGCACCTGGATTTAAGATATACCAAAGAAAAAATTAGCGGTATTTTAATATGCAGTATATGGCGCGGAAGCCATCACGCCATCCGATTTTCTTTCCTTCTTCAAATGTTCTGCCAAAATAGCTGATGCCAACTTCATAAATTCGAATTCCTTTAATTCGCGCGACTTTAGAAGTTACTTCTGGTTCAAACCCAAATCGTTTTTCTTTCAAATCCAAAGACTGGATAATCTCCCTGCGGAAAACCTTGTAACAGGTTTCCATGTCGGTCAAATTTAAATTTGTCATTGCATTGCTCAAGAATGTGAGAATCTTGTTTCCGATACTATGCCAAAAAAATAAGATTCGATGCGGCTTCCCTCCTATAAATCGGCTGCCATAAACGACATCTGCAAAATTATCTAAAATTGGTTTTACTAAAATGTTATATTCTTGTGGGTCATATTCCAAATCCGCATCTTGAATCACGACAATGTCACCTGTAGCATGTTTAATTCCCGTGTGTAATGCTGCGCCCTTCCCTTGATTTTTATTATGTTGAATTAATTGAATTTTTTGATGTGCATGACTTTGCGAGTATGCTTGCAATCGTTCAACGGTATTATCAGAACTACAATCATCTACCACAATTATTTCCTTTTCTAGGTCTTGAATGACCTTTACAGCATCAATTTTTTCTAATATTAAATGGATCGTAGGGCCTTCATTATAGGCAGGAATGACAATGGATAGTTTCTTGAAAGTCATAAATGAGCAGTTGATGGTTCAAGTTGTAAAGCATCGCAATATAGGCAAAAAAGCGCTATTTTGAGTCGTTAAATTAGTTTTCGGATAGGTAGACTTTCGTATTTTGTTCAACAGCTAAAAAATAGCAAAGTAAAAAGCTAGGATAGATTTGGTGCATGAGTCGGTAAAACGAAGTACTCAAATGCCAAGCTAAATCCTTGGGTGTAATGACATAAATCCCCAAATAAATGCCGAACATTAACACAATTAATAGTCCAATTAATAGAATGATCGGGGACGTTTTTTTGATTAAAAAGATACCGAAAATGATTAATCCTGGGATAAATGGAAAATCATCTAAAATTGTTTTTTTTAAGAACTGTAAGATTAATTCGTAGCGATCCCAAGAACCGAGTTTTGTATAAATACTGGTATTTGTCTCACTTACCATGTCGTTAGTTGGGCTCCAAGTAATTTTAAACATAACTAAAACCAGGAGTACTGGACTGCAACTAATCAAATATCTAAAACACGCTTTTCGTTCATTTTTTAATGCAATAAGCGCGATTCCGCTTGCCAAAATAAAAAACAATAATCCTTCATTTTTAATCCAGCCACAAGTAGTTACAAGCAAACCTAAAACCCATGCCAATTGCGGATATTTGGGAAGTTGGCTAATCAAATAAACAGCCATCAAAATGAAAAAAGCAAGCCATGTATCCGCATATTGTGATGCAGCTTGCTCAATAAAGTGATGGTCGAAAAGAATAATAAACGCAGCGATAACTCCAATGAATTTGTTGTTGAAGGCGAAAAATAAGATTGAAATTATTCCGATAAGTGGTATCACACCGAGTACCACGGGTACTATGTAATTTATTTCATTTAAGGCTTTCCATCCCATGGCTATGAGAGATGGAAGAAATAAAGGATAATCAGGATGCGACCATGCTAGGGGGTGTTGAAACATGTCATGCCAATGATTATTGTCTGCCAAAAACTTGGCATGCAAATTCCAAATTGCTACAGCATCCCACCCGCCCCAAGGAATTACATATTTTTGGTAATAGATAATCGCAAGACTAATTAGGATACCCCAAAGTATTGAATGACTATTTGGAAATTGAATTGAAAAGCTGAATTCTTTGCGTTTTCTTATCAAATAGGATAAGAATAAAACAAATGCTATTGATAATCCCCAAAGAAAATCAATTTGAGTCCAGATAAAAATGAAATATAAACAGGATAATAGCACCATCGTTATAGATGCTGAAATGATCATACGAATTGTCAGCGGAATGCCTCCAATTTGTTTTTCCCAAAACAAAACACTTACTAAAAAAGTCAGAATCAATAATAGGGTCATCTTTGACGAATTAATAAATAAGATTTGACATTTTCAGATTGTGCTGAATCAATGATTTGATATGCCAAGCGATGAGGATTAAATAGGGTGTCTCTTTTGGTGCGATCAATGACAAACAATGCCGTATCTTCTTTCCCAAATTTTACCAGAACGTGTGGGGCCACAACTAACTGCGTACTAAAATATAGTCCATCTTCGATTGTATTTGAATAATAAGCCAATTTGGTTGG
This sequence comes from Cytophagaceae bacterium, assembly GCA_024642485.1. Lineage (GTDB taxonomy): Bacteria > Bacteroidota > Bacteroidia > Cytophagales > Spirosomataceae > Aquirufa. The sequence goes on along the minus strand of JAHEAY010000039.1, from coordinate 7,309 downwards.
GTGCTTTAATTTGCCCAATACCGACTTAACAGATTTTTCGATGGGATTTAAAGGAATGGATTTATTCGCTAGTTGGGTGAAATTTCTAAGAGCCGTTGCAATGAGAATAATTGCAATTGTAGTAAGTAAAATTTTTTTCATCTGCCGCTCTTGCTATTCTAATTTAACGTCAAAAATAAACTTTTCATCCAAATATGTTTCTCTCCTACGAGAAAATTACTGGAAATGACTATTTTTACTACCTACGCTAAACCTATGAATAATACTATCTCAAGAAGATCCCTGCTGAAAGCCTCCGGCATCGCAGCGGGCATGTCAACCCTTTCTCTGGATTCCCCAAGAATGGCCAAAAAATCATATAAACCTGAACTTTGTCTAAACATGAGTACCATCATGGGGCAAAAATTGGGTTATATCCGCGAAATCGAAATTGCTGCAGCTGCCGGCTTTCGATCCTGTGAGATTTGGATGCCCACGCTGGAAGCCTATCAAAAATCAGGTGGAACCTTAAAAGAAGCCCGGAAACGTGCGGATGATTTGGGCATGAAAATCCAAAATGCCATTGGTTTCGCGCAGTGGATTGTCGATGACGAAAAAGTCCGAGCCCAAGGCCTCGAACAAATGAAACGTGAAATGGATATGTTGGCCCAGCTCGGCTGTCCACGCACAGCTGCTCCTCCCATGGGCGCCACGAAAGAAGCAGGTTTGGATTTGCATAAAGCCGCAGAACGCTATCGGGTTATTTTAGAATTAGGGGCTCAAATGGGCGTTAAACCCATTCTTGAAATGTGGGGCCATTCGAAAAATCTCAGCAAAGTTTCTGAGGTGCTTTTCGTTGCTGCTGAAGCTGCTCATCCCGATGCCCGATTATTACTCGATGTTTTCCATATCTACAAAGGCGAATCTTCCGTGGATGCCTTACATCTTGTAGGGCCTGATGCCGTGGATGTATTTCACGTGAATGACTATGTGAAGTCGATTGCTCCGGGACAAATCACAGATGCCGACCGCATTTATGCCGGTGATGGGGAAGCTCCTATTACGCAAATTTTACAAATCCTTCAACCCGAAGTGATTTCACTGGAATTATTCAATAAAACACTTTATACTCAAGATCCTCTGACCGTCGCCAAAAATGGCCTCGCGAAAATGCAAGGTATAGTCTTGTAGGTGGGTGATAACCCGGCAGGAGTTAAAAAAATATTATATACACAGCAAAAAACTGATGAAAAATATCTGCTTCTTGATTCTTTTAAGCACACCGCTGTTTGCACAGAAAAACCTCAAACTTTGGTATGACAAACCCGCGACTTATTTCGAAGAAACGCTCGTACTGGGGAATGGTACCCAAGGAGCAACGGTCTTCGGCGGCACAAAAACCGACCAGATTTTTCTCAATGATCTTACGCTCTGGTCCGGCGAACCCATGAACCCACGCATGAATCCCGAGGCATACAAGCACCTACCCGCTGTGCGCGAAGCCCTCAAAGCTGATAACTACCAAGCCGCCGATTCCCTTGTCAAAAAAATCCAAGGCAAATTCTCCGAATCCTATGCGCCTTTAGGTACGATGTACCTGGATTTCCCAACAAAAACGATCACGCAATACTACCGCGAACTCGACCTCAATCAAGCCATCGCTAAAGTCCAATACCGCGCGGACGGCAATCTCATAAAACGACAGTATTTCGTTTCGCATCCTGATAAAGTCTTTGCTATTCATATCAGCAGTGAACAAAAAGGTGCTTTGTCTTTCGCGATTCGGATGGATTCTAAATTGAAATTCCAAATCCACTCCACGACCAATCATTTACACATGCAGGGAACAGCACCCGTCCGGGCTGATCCGAATTATGTCAGGAAAGAAGGAAATCCCATCATGTTTTTGGCCGACAAAGGCACGCGCTTTTCCACCGATATCTTATTGCAATCCACGGATGGGAAAGTTACACGTACCGACTCATCCATCGTGTTGACAAATGGAACCGAAGCCGTGATCCTCGTTTCCATGGCCACAAGCTTTAATGGTTTCGACAAAAGTCCTTCTCGCGAGGGGAAAAACGACGATTCGCTCGCTCAAAAACAATTACAAGACGCTAGTCTAATCCCACTCAAATCACTTTATGCGCGCCATTTGACAGATTATCAGAAATTCTACCAACGGGTTTCGCTGACTTTGGGCGGGAAAGAAGCTCCTGAATTACCTACCGACGAGCGTTTACGTCGCTATGCGACTGGAGCATCCGATCCTTATTTGGAAGCTCTTTATTTTCAGTATGGCCGATACCTCCTTATTAGCAGTTCGAGAACGCAAAAAGTTCCCGCGAACCTGCAAGGGCTGTGGAATCCACACATCCGTCCGCCTTGGAGCAGTAATTATACCATGAACATCAATGCCGAGGAGAATTACTGGTTGGCCGAAAACACCAACCTCTCCGAAATGCATCTGCCTTTCCTAGGCTTCCTCGAAAATCTTGAAAAAACTGGACGGATCAGCGCCCAAACCTTCTACAATGCCCCCGGCTGGGTTACGCATCACAATTCTGACATCTGGGCGATGAGCAATCCCGTGGGTGATTTTGGGAATGGAGAGCCGAGTTGGGCCAACTGGCCTATGGGCGCCACTTGGGCATCTACGCACCTTTGGGAGCATTATCAGTTCACGCAGGACAAGGCATTCTTGCAAAACAAGGCCTACCCATTAATGAAAGGTGCGGCAGAATTTTGTTTGGCCTTTATGATTAAGGATGCCAAAGGCAACCTTATTACTTCGCCATCTACCTCTCCGGAGAATAAATTCATCACACCTTCTGGGTATATCGGCTCAACGCTTTATGGCGGAACGGCGGATTTAGCCATGATTCGCGAACTGTTTCTGGATATTGTAGCTGCTCAAGAGGTCTTGCAAAATGATCCTCAATTCACTGCACAAGTGAAAGATGCCCTTGCGATATTGTATCCTTACCAAATAGGCAAACTGGGCAATCTACAAGAATGGTACCACGATTGGCCGGATCAAGATCCCAAACACCGCCATCAAAGTCATTTGTACGGCTTATTTCCGGGCAACCATTTGACCGTGGAAGAAACACCTGCATTAACGAATGCGGCCAAAAAGACCCTTGAAATTAAAGGAGACGAAACAACGGGTTGGTCTAAAGGCTGGCGCATTAACCTTTGGGCCCGACTCAAAGATGGCGACCATGCTTATAAAATGTATCGCGAATTATTGAAATACGTGGAGCCAGACGGCGTGAAAATTAATTACCAACGTGGCGGCGGAACTTATCCGAATCTTTTTGATGCGCATCCTCCATTCCAAATTGACGGAAATTTCGGTGGCGCCGCTGCCGTGGCTGAAATGCTCGTACAGTCTACCGCAACCAAAATTTATTTGCTTCCAGCATTACCAAAAGCCTGGGATTCAGGTGAAGTCAAAGGTCTGAAAACCCGCGGAGGCTACACGCTTAACATGACCTGGGCAAACGGGAAAGTGCAAAACTTCACCCTCGTTAAACCAGGAGGAGGCGCCGTCGATGTATTCATCAATGGCGAATGGAAAAAAGTGAAATTATAAGCGCTTATTTCGCGTAAATCAACAGCCCTAACCCGAGGATGTATAAAGCCAACATAAGCTTGAGCATTCCTTGGGTTTTGGCATCACTGCCGTCAAATTCTTTCCAAATATAAATCCCCCACAAAGCAGCAACTACCGTAGCGCCTTGACCGAGTCCATAGGAAATCGCCGTCCCCGCTTTTTCAGACGCAATGATGCTGAAAGCCATTCCTATAAACCAAATGGCGCCTCCCAGCATCCCCACGGCATGATCTTTAAGGCTACCTCGGAAATATTCCACAAAACCAACCGCATCTCCCTGAAACGGTCGGTACATCTGTAGCGTATTAAACACCAAAGAACTCGCTAAAATCCCCACCGCAAAAAATACCAATGCCGTATACGGTGTTAATTTTCCCGCTTCCGGTATACTGAAATTAACAACCATCGAGTTGGCCACATACTTATAAAACAAACCCATCATGCAGCCGCTGACTACCGCAATCAACAGTCCTTTGACGGACATGCCCGTCGAACTACGTTTGCCATAAGCCCATGCATTCAAGATAATCGCTAAGGTGATCAGTCCCACGCCTCCAAAAATAATCAAGGGATTGCCACTCGGCTGATCTAAATAATTAACCAACACCCCTAGCACCAAAGCGATTCCAATCCCCACCGGAAATGCCACCGCCATGCCCGTGATGCCTATCGCGGCCACCAATAAAATATTGGCCGCATTGAATACCACACCGCCAATCATTGCTGAGTGGATGTGTTCTGGCATTGCTTGTGCGACATCAGCTAAAAAACCGCGTCCCATTGTTCCTGTGCTTCCTATGGTGAAGGCAAGGAGCAAAGAGGCCAATAATATTCCCAAGGAATAATCCCAATAAAACAATTCGAATCGCCAGGTTGAGGTCGTTAATTTCTGCGTATTCGCCCAAGATCCCCAGCATAACATGGTTATGACACAAAGAAAAACAGCTGTTGAATAGGTTTCAATGATGAACATATGCTTGTCGTTTATAAATTTCCTAATCGATAATTTTTCTGATCATTCACGCGAATGGCCTTCTCCTGATAAATCAATATGTCTGTCAATTTGCAATCATAACCCGCCGTCGGATTCACTAATTTCAATTTGACATCATGTTTCCCATGGGCCAAATCATATTTCCAGGTTACCTCATGTCGGCGGGTCGTAAAGGATACCGGCAATTTCACATGCTCCATCAACGCTCCATCAACCCAAACTTCAAGGTCAAAGGCATGTGGATCCAAGGACGCCCATTTGGCCATATCACCCTTCACCACAAATCCCGTTCCCTCAAATTGGAAGCTATATTCATCTTTCAAAGGCTTATTCACCCACAAGCGTTCCACCGGATACACATCTGTGAAACTCTGCTCGAAACGTACAGCCTTTGGGGCTTCGAGTGGAATTTGGATTAAATTGGCCCCCACTTTTCCGCCGTGCATTTCAATATTTTTCAAGGCATGACGATAGCCGATTGCATAGACTTTATTCAATGAGGTTGTCGTGTATTTGAAATCAATATCTTCTGCCTCCTTTAATCCCAGTTTCCAATAGGCTGGAATTTTGTCATAGCCAAGCATCGTTCCTAAAATCCCCGCAGCTGAGGAAGGATTGCAATCCGCATCCTGTCCACAACGTGTTGCGATTTCAACCGTCTTACCAAAATCGCCCTGACCATACAATAAACCAATCACCACATAGGCCGAATTCACCGTCGCATCGATGTTGAAAGGGGCAAAAACACCGTCCGGGCAACCGATGTCGTCCGACCATTTATTTTGAACCTCGAGCCACGTTTTACGCCAGTCGTTGGGGTATTGTTTATGCCAACGAATAACATCGGAGATGCATTTGTAATAATTACTTTGTGCTGGAATGGTTTTTAATGCCTCATTGACAATTTTATTGATATCATTATGAACAAAGGCCAAGGTATAGCAAGCACCCAAATACACCCCACCATAATAACCATCGCCGTAATTCATGATGTGCCCGATTTGATCTGAGATTTGCGAAGCAGCATTCGGCATCGCTGGTGACATCAATCCCGCAAAGTCACATTCGATTTGGTAATCAATGCAATCCGCGTGCGGATTGTTCTTCCAATGTCCCGATGCAGGCGGCATGATTCCATTCAAGATATTGTATCGGCCGGCTTGATTCGCATGCCAAAGCGCATAGCCCGCTTGTGCATAAGCTTTCGCATGTGAGGCAATGGGAGCTTGTAAACCCTCCCGTTCAAAAACCTCCACAAAGGTTAAATCCATGTACAAATCATCATACAATCCTGGATTTTCAAGCATCGTTTTTTTCAAATAGCCATCATACCACGGCACCGGTTGGTAAGCGTTTATCATCGTTCCATTGTAACGGAATTCCATCGGCCCACCAAAAGTCACCCCGATGGTTTGGCCGGCCCAACCGCCTTTGATTTTGTTTTGTAAGGCCGCCGGCGTGATGTTGAATAGCTGGGTTTGCGCTAGCGAGACTAGGCCCCAAAGTAAAAATGTCACTAAACTGAAAAGCTTTTTCATCGTTTGGGTTGTAGGTTTTGATAGAGGTATTTTTTCATGATGCGGTCTATGAATCCGGCCGAATCGATGCTCGTTCCGATTACCGCATTGGGTGTTTTGTCTGGTATTATGTGCGTGAAGCCTTTGTCATCCACGTCGATATGCACCTTTTCTGTTTGGAATAATGCCGGATAGGCTTCCATGCCGATGGCCACCGGGTCAAAAAGAGTAGGAGTTTCATTCCCCCAAAGCACATACAATCCACTTAAGGCATTCGTTAACGGGGATTGTCGCTGGTTAATTTTATCGCGATTGTTGCGGTCTAATTTCACCATCGCCGTCACATCCAATCCTGCATAAATGATGTTCGCCCCTGAGTGGACAAATTTCTTAGCTGCAGGTATATCGACCACAACATTCCATTCCGCATCGATCGGCGCTTTCGCCGAATATCCCAATCGGAAAGAACCAAACATGGCATAAATCGCTTTGGCCTTTTTCAGCACCTGCGGATCTTGATCGATAATGTCCGCGAAATTCGTCACAGGGCCCACGGAAAAAATGATTACTTCCCCCGGATATTGCGTCAAGGTATTTCGAATAAATTCTGCCGCATCAGGATCTTTTTGCTTCAAAGGACTCAAGCCGATTGTCTGCCGATATTGATTCGCGAAAACGGGGGCTACTTTCGGAGCAGGTTTAAAGCCCTCAGCCCAATAAAATTGCTCGGCAAACCAATTGGCCCGTTCATTTTGGCCTGAAGTATTGCGCCCAACGTACACCGGGATTTTGGTTTGACCTGTTTCTGCCAACAATTTTTGAGCCAGTCGCGCACGGTCTTCTGTCCGACCGTAACAGGTCGTGATGCCCATAATTTCATAGCGATCCTGCATGGTAAGCAACAAACTCAAAGCATAGGCATCGTCAATGTCATCACCCAAATCGCAATCAAAGATGACTTTTTGTTTTTGCTGGCCGAAGACCTGCAGCGAAATGAACAAGAAAAATATCAGTTTTTTCATATCAATTCAGCTAATAAGGGCATGGAGGCCTGAGCACCTGGCCGCGTGACAGAAATGGTTGCGGCAGCACAGGCAAAGGGAATCGCATCCTCCCAATTGGAATGATTACTTAAAGCAACGGCCAGTGCCCCATTGAAGCAATCGCCCGCCGCGGTCGTGTCTACGGCCTGCACTTGTT
>JAHEAY010000092.1:1978-3911 GCA_024642485.1 Cytophagaceae bacterium | reverse complement strand
GGATCAACCTCGCTGGAAACGTAAAGAATACGCAATTTAGACATGCTAAAATTAGTTAGGGGAATTTATCCCAAAAAACAAATGCAAAAATATAAAAAATTAAGCACAATTCCGCACATTTATTAATTAAAGGTCTTTATTTTGCCTATTGAATTTAACTGATTCCACGATTAGATGATCAAAGCCCTTATTAAATATAGCATTTCAACTTTGCTAGCTGCGGGCCTATTGTATTGGGCCTTTTCAAAAAGCGATTTACATTGGGCGGATATTTATCAGACTGCGCAAACAGCAAACTATCAATGGATTATTGTTTCCATTATCATCGCCATGATTTCGCATCTGCTCCGTGCTTTACGCTGGGAACAACTATTGGGCGCGATGCAATATAGACCTGGTACAACGCGTACCCTATCAGCAGTATTGATTGGCTATTTCGCTAACTTTATCGTTCCCCGCATGGGTGAAGTTTCACGCTGTGGATCCTTACAAAAAACCGCGAACATTCCTTTTGAAAAATCATTTGGCACTGTGATCACCGAAAGAATTATTGACCTTTTGGGCCTTGCCGTGTTAGTAGGCCTAACCTTCATTGTCGAATGGAAGCCGATCCAACAATTCCTTTTCCCCAACTTCCACCTCCCCCCTACAATCTTATTAGCGGGATTAGGCGCAGGCGGGATTGCTTTTTTAGGTTTAATTTGGATCCTTCGCGACCGACTTCGCGTTCGTTGGGAGCACTTTGCAGCGACCAACAAAGTAGGCCAATTATTGCAAGGCTGGTTCGTTGGAATTTTGAGTATCAAAGAAGTTGAAAATCCCTCCAAATTCATCTTGTACACGATTTTAATCTGGGTTGCCTATTTCGCAAACACTTACACGCTGCTGTTAGCTTTCCCGATTAGCGCAAGCTTAAGTTTATCAGCTGGATTAACGGTTTTGGTTATGGGCACCTTTGGTATGGCCACTCCTACGCAAGGCGGAATCGGTGCTTACCATAGTTTAGTCGCATCCACGCTAAGTTTTTACTTAATCCCTTTAAAAGACGCAACCGTATTGGCAACGTTTTTCCATGGAACCCAAATGGCGACGATCTTGTTATTTGGCGGATTAAGTTTTATTATCACCTTTTTCTTACCACAAAAAAATGCAGGAATCGAGTCATAAAATTTGCACATTGGCTGAGGCAAAATCGAGGCGAAGCGTTTGGAAACAGGAAAACCAACAAGTCGTTTTTACCAATGGCTGTTTTGACATCCTCCATTTAGGACACGTAGATTATCTTGAAAAAGCACGCCAAACAGGCACTAAAATGATTGTTGGCGTAAATGCGGATAGTTCTGTTCGCCAACTGAAAGGACCATCGCGACCAGTCAACAATGAATATGCCCGTGCTCGAATTTTGGCAGCGCTTGAATTTGTTGATCTTGTCATCATTTTTGAGGAAGAAACACCATTGAATCTGATCAATGAATTACAACCGAATATCTTGGTTAAAGGTGACGATTACTCGATTGAAACCATTGTAGGTGCCAAAGAAGTCATCGCCCATGGCGGAAAAGTAACAACGATTCCATTGGTACCAACTTACTCAACAACCAATATCATTCAAAAACTAAAAAATTAAGATCATGATTATTGCTATTATTTTTGGTGTCATCGGAATGCTGATTTCGTGGCGTTTAAAATCAAAATTCAAAACCTATTCTGAAACGGCATTGCAAAGTAATTTGTCAGGCCAGGAAATCGCAGAACGCATGTTGGCCGACCACGGCATCCATGACGTACGCGTGATTTCGGTAGAAGGACAATTGACCGACCATTATAATCCGGCAGACAAGACTGTTAACTTAAGCCATGATGTATATTATGGACGAAATGCAGCCGCAGCGGCCGTTTCTTCACACGAATGTGGACATGCAGTCCAACATGC
>JAHEAY010000092.1:0-1878 GCA_024642485.1 Cytophagaceae bacterium | reverse complement strand
ATTCAACTTACTCTTCCGATAACTATATCCAAAGTAAATAACAACCCCAGCTAAACACCAATAGGCAAATCGCTCCCAATTGGTCGCCCCCATTTGAGTCATTAGATACAGATTCACCAACAATCCCAAAATAGGAATTAAAGATAAACGGTGCGTGTAGCTGAAAAAAGCGAGCACTAACCAGATGATAAAGAAGCCGGACATGATCCAATGGTCTGCCTTTGCCTCCCCATCAAAATAGCTTCCCAACCAAGTTGACCACGATGCTGAATCAGGTAATGATAAATACAAGGCAACTACCCACGCCAAACCTACCCAAATAGAGGCATTAACATAAGGTATCTTAAACTTCGATTTCTTTTGATTCTCAGGATCCAGATCCAAAATCAACACGCCCGCACATACCAAAACAAAAGCAAACAAAGTACCAATGCTAGACAAGTTGATTACTTCTTCCAAATTAGCAAATAATGCAGGTACCCCCACCAAAACACCCGTCATAATCGTTGAAAACGATGGTGTACGGTATTTGGGATGAATGCGCGAGAAAGCTTTTGGCAATAATCCATCACGCGACATAGTCATCCAAATTCGTGGTTGGCCTAATTGATAGACCAATAAAGCACTCGTCAAGGCAATAACAGCACTAGCTGCCACAACACCAGCTACTCCCGGCAAATTCACTTTCATGAACATAAAAGCCAAAGGATCTTCGATGCCTGTCAATTGATGCGATGGAACGATTCCCGTTAGGACCAACGTCACCAACACATAAAGTGTCGTACAAATAATCAAAGCCCACATCATCGCCTTTGGAATATCCCGTTGGGGATTTTTACACTCTTCTGCAGTCGTTGAGATGGAATCAAAACCTATGTATGCAAAACAAACTGCAGCCACACTTTTTAATACCCCTGAAATACCATTGGGCGCAAAGGGAGTCCAGTTTTCAACTTGTACGTAAAATGCCCCAACGCCGATCACAATAGCGATGACCAACAACTTCAAAATAACGAGAACATTGTTGGTGTTTTTTGATTCTTTGATTCCAATATAGACCAAATAAGTAATGGCAACCGTAATTAACAAGGCGGGTAAATTTGCCACAAAATGCCATCCAAAAATCGTAGGTGCCGACTGGTAAGCCAAATATCCCTCTCGCAAGTTTACATGCAAGGATTGTAAGGTTTGACCTGCTTGCAACATGGGCTCCGCTTCGACGAAAGCCCTTTTGGCCGACAAATAATCCATCGTAAGAAATTCAGGAACATGGATACCAAGTCCCTCCATGAGATCAACGAAATATTTTGACCAAGAAATCGCAACTGCTACATTGGAAATGGCATATTCTAATAATAGGTTCCAACCTAATATCCAAGCGACGATTTCGCCTAAACTCGTATACGCATAGGTATAAGCACTGCCACTAATAGGTACGGTAGCAGCAAAACGAGCATAACAGAATGCGGTAAACATACAGGCTAAAGCAGTAAATACAAATAACATGGAAACCGCAGGGCCCCCATTGGCTGATGCTTGACCGATCGCCGAGAAAATACTGGCACCAATAATCGCCGCAACACCCATGAAAGTCAAATCACGAACGCCTAGATTGCGATGCATTTGGCCCCCTTCTAACTTTTCAATTTCCAGTTGGTCTGAAATAATTTTATCTATTGACTTCTTACGAAAAAAGGAAGACCACATCATATAAACTTGTTGATTATTGTAACGAAGAACAAAAATACATCTTTCTCAAAGAAATTCTAATTAAACGAAAAGCCTTACCTTTGTAAGCATGTCAGTAGCCGTCGTCATTTTAAACTACAATGGAAAAGCATTTCTCTCGAAATTCCTTCCAAAAGTAATCTCTACAAG
>JAHEAY010000225.1 GCA_024642485.1 Cytophagaceae bacterium | reverse complement strand
CGTAAACGCTGGTTGGACTTTAAGCCAGCAGGCACCCGAGCAGACTCTTGGTTAAATCCGATTATAAATTAGGGCAATCGCACTTCTTAGGTTTCTTTTTGAATAGACCCCATAAAAAGCCTTTTTTCTTCTTGTAAACCTTGGGTTTGGAATAACTGTAAACAATGGAATGCGCTGATGCCTCATACATGGGTCCAACGAAAAACAAGCCAAGAAATACTAAAATGACGATTTTACGCATGTTATTTTAAACGGGCTTTGAAGTAATTTATTGCCATGTTCCAGGCTTCTTCAGTAGCTGCTTTATCAAATGCTGGATTCGATGGATTAGCAAATGCATGTTCCGCATCGAAGGATTTTACTTGAATTCCTTTTCCGGCTAACTTCATGTTGGCCTCAAATTCAGCTACGATGGCTGGAGAGATGAATTTTTCCCGACCAGCAAATAAACCTAACACATCCGTATTCAAGGTTTTCAGTTGCTCCACATCTTTCACCGGCATGCCATAATACATGACACAAGCAGCCGCTTGAGTCCCTGCCAATATCGACGCTTTCAAGGATAGACCACCTCCAAAACACCAACCCACTGTCGCAATTTTTGCTTGTGGGCCTGCATAGGCAATCGCACCTTTAATGATATTTTCTAAACGCAAAGGATTCGCTCCTCCCATGTATTTCCCCGCTTCTTCACGAGTCGTAGCAATTTTGCCATCGTACATATCGATCGCAAGAACATTGACATTGCCTAACGTTGTGTAAAAATGCTCCGCCTCACGCTTGATGTGGTCATTTAATCCCCACCATTCTTGAAAAACGAACAAGGTATAATTGGTCGGCTTAGCTGCTTTGATAAAAAAGGCGTTCGCTTGTTGGCCATCCGGCGTTGCAAACGTAATCATCTCACCACCTGCTTGGCTGATATGATGATATGGCTTCGGTAATTTATGTGACCGTTGGAAGGCTTTGTTGGAAGCCATCAATTGCATTTCGTCTTTGGTGACAAAGCAGCACGATTGTCCATAGGCAAAAGTACTTACGAAAATGAATGCGAGTAGGTAGTGTAATTTTTTCATGGTAGAAATATTTGAGGAAATTTATGAATAAAATTGGCATTTAGGCTATCTTGCAAGACCTATTGTTAAAATTATCAACTATGAAAAAGAATTTGTTCGGTTTAGGCCGACTGGTGTTTGCTGTAATTCTTAGCATCACTACCCTCTCAATCGCTTTTGCACAAGAAGCAAACCCTTTAAAAGGCCAAAAGGTTTTGGTCTTTTCGCTAACGAAAGGTTTTCGACACAGTTCTATCAAGCCTGGTCAAATCGCCTTATTTAAAATGGCCAAAGAAAAAGGCTTTTCGGTTGACACAACTGAAAACCCAGCCATGTTCACTGAAAAGAATTTGAAAAATTACCGTGTGGTCGTTTTCATGAGCACGACAGGAAATGTGTTAAATGAACAACAACAAAACGCTTTCGAACGCTATATTCAAGCAGGTGGTGCCTATTTTGGGGTACATGCTGCGACGGATACGGAATATGATTGGCCTTGGTATACGAAATTAGCCGGCGGACAATTCGCTTCACATCCAGGTCGTCCGAACGTTCAAAAGGGTACTTTTACTGCAGTAGATAAGACACATATCTCTACGGCTCATATGCCTACGACCTTTGATCGTACGGATGAATTCTACGATTTCAAAAACTTCAACAAGGACGTTAAGGTCTTAATTACCTTGGATGAAAAATCCTATAAAGATGGTAAAATGGGGGATTATCACCCAATGGCCTGGTATCACGAGTTTGATGGCGGTCGTTCATTTTACACCAACTGGGGGCATACGCATGAGACATTTGATGAGCCTTTAGTCTTGCAACATATTTGGGGAGGTCTTCAATGGGCTGCTTCAGGTCCTGCAATTAATTTCAACAAGCCATTGCGTACAGGACCACTTCCTGAAGATAACCGTTTTACCAAAACGATTTTAGACAAAAACTTAGATGAGCCTACCGAATTGGCTTTGACAGACGGAGGAAAAATATTCTTTGCTGAGCGTAAAGGTAAATTAAAGATGTTTGACCCTAAGAAAGGAAAAACGAAAATCGTTGCGGATTTAAACGTGTTCTCGAAATTTGAATATGGTTTAATGGGGGTGAATGTAGACCCCAATTACAATAAAAACCACTGGGTTTACTTATACTATTCTCCTCAAACAGGACAAGCAGATACAGCTCAGCACCTTTCGCGTTTTGTTTATGACGACTTGAAGGATACTTTAGTAATGGACAGCGAAAAAGTGTTATTACGTGTTCCTGTAAAGCGCGATGGATGTTGCCATACAGGAGGATCAATTGCATGGGATAAGGTTGGTAATTTATACCTATCAACAGGTGATGATACCAATCCTTTTGATTCCAATGGCTATGGTCCGATGGACAACCGCGAGAAGCGTGCTGGTTGGGATGCGCGTGCAACGTCTTCGAACACCAACGATTACCGTGGAAAAATCTTACGTATAAAGCCTACAGATGATGGAAAATATACCATTCCAGCTGGGAACTTATTTCCACAAGGCTTGTATCACACAAAACCTGAAATTTATGTCATGGGAAATCGTAACCCATACCGGATTGCAGTAGATCAACACAATGGTTTCTTGTACTGGGGTGAAGTTGGACCAGATGCTGGTGATGACTCACCTAAATACGGATCAAAAGGGCATGATGAAGTAAACCAAGCACGCGAGGCAGGGTATTTCGGTTGGCCTTTATTTGTGGCAGATAACCGTCCGTATAACCAACGTGATTTTGCGAAAGACAGTACTTGGGCTAAATTTAACCCGAAAGCTCCCGTAAATGATTCTCCGCATAATACAGGTTTGGCACATTTGCCAGCGGCACAAAAGGCATTCATTTACTATCCTTACGGGGATGCTCCTGAATTCCCAGTATTAGGTAAGGGCTCTCGTAACGCGATGGCAGGTGGTGTTTACTACAGCGCTGACTATCCAAAGGATTCAAAGGTTAAATTGCCAAACTACTACGATGGCAAGTTATTCGCTTATGATTGGGCACGCGATATGGTTTATACTGTGAGCATGAAGGCAAATGGTGATTATTTGAGCATGGAACGTTTCTTGCCTGGAACTACCTTCTCTCATCCGATGGACTTTACGTTCTCGAAAGATGGAGCTATCTATGGTTTGGAATACGGACCCAATTGGTTTGCTCAAAACGAAGAAGCTGTATTGTTCAAATTGGAATATAATGCAGGCAATCGTACGCCTAAAGTCGTAGCTTCTGCCAGCAAAAAAGAAGGTGCTGCTCCGATGCAAGTGAAATTCTCATCAGAAGGAACGGTTGATTTTGATAAAGACCCGATAACTTATCAATGGAATTTCGGTAATGGCCAAAGAAGTTCAGCCGCGAATCCTTCTTATACATATTCCAAAGCGGGCATTTACAATGTAATCTTGAAAGTAAAAGACAGCAAAGGAAATTCAAATACGGCTTCACTCCGTATTAAAGTAGGGAATGATGTGCCGAAAGTAGATGTTCAAATCGAAGGAAATAAGACTTTCTATTGGAATGATAAATCGGTGAAATATCAAGTTTCTGTAGAAGACAAAGAAGATGGTTCATTAGCAGCAAGTAAAATTGCAGAAGAAGATGTTGTCTTAAATATCAATTATTTGGAAGGTTATGATAAGACGATTATCGAACAAGGGCATAAAAGCAATACGACATTCTCGAATGGAAAGCGTTTAATTGATTTGTCGGATTGCAAAACTTGCCATGCCTTGGATAAGAAATCGATTGGACCTGCATACAATGAAATCGCGAAGAAATACCGTGCGAGTTCACAGAACATTGATGAGCTTTCGAAGAAAGTCATTAGTGGAGGAGGCGGTGTTTGGGGAGAGCAAGTGATGGC
>JAHEAY010000222.1 GCA_024642485.1 Cytophagaceae bacterium | reverse complement strand
GTTCGTTTGATTTATCCTTCGGATCAAAAGGGTCAATTATATGTTCCTTCTATCAATTTATTGCTTTGGATGGGTTGCATCGGGGTTGTATTGTGGTTCCGTGAATCAGCGAATATGGAAGCAGCCTATGGTTTGGCTATTACGATGACTATGTTGATGACCACGTCATTAATGGCTTATTATTTACATATCAAGAAAATCGATATGTGGTGGATCTTGCTCTTCTTAGTCGTTTATGTTTCGCTAGAGGGAGCATTTTTAGTGGCCAACTTGCAGAAATTCTGGCATGGAGGTTATGTATCACTCTTTATTGCGGGTGTAATCGTATTATTGATGTGGGTGTGGTTTCGTGCGACGCGTATCAAAAAGAAATTAACGGAGTATGAGAAATTGGCTGATTACATTGAGCCACTGAAGGAGTTGAGTAAGGATGAAACGATTCCGAAATATGCGACCCATTTGGTATTTATGTCGAATGCTGCGCGCGTCACGGATATTGAATCGAAGATTATTTATTCCATTTTCCAACGCCGTCCGAAGAAGGCTGATATCTATTGGTTCGTACACGTAGATACGATGGATGATCCCTATACAATGGATTATAAGGTAACTGTGATTGAGCCGGATGATATCATCAAGGTGAATTTCAAATTGGGATTCCGGGTGGAGCAACGCATCAACTTGTATTTCCGTAAGGTTGTGGAAGAAATGGTGGCACGCGGTGAGGTGGACATTACATCACGGTACAAATCATTGAATGAGCAAAATGTGATTGGTGATTTCCGATTCGTTGTTTTAGAGAAATTCTTGTCTTACGATAATGAAATGCCATTATTGGATCGTTTGGTGATGAAAGCTCACTTCTTTGTGAAGCAGTTTACGCATTCTGAAGACAAGTATTTTGGCCTAGATAGTGATGCGGTTAAATTGGAAAAAGTGCCTTTAATTATCAAACCGATTACTAAATGTACGCTTAGACGTATCGACTAATATGGCTACGATATTTACCAAAATTGTGAATCGTGAGATTCCTTGTCACTTAATCGCAGAAGACGACCGTTTCATGGCATTCTTGGATGTTATGCCACTTGTGGAGGGTCATGTGTTAGTGATACCCAAACAAGAGGTTGATTACATTTTCGATTTGGAACCTGAATTATTGGGTGACCTGATGAAGTTTGCCCAAAAAGTTGCACCCGCCATCAAAAAAGCTATTCCTTGTAAGCGGGTGGGTGTTGCCGTCATTGGTTTGGAAGTGCCCCATGCACATGTGCATTTAGTGCCGATGAATCGGATGTTGGACATCAATTTTTCGCAAGAAAAACTGAAGCCAAGTCAAAAATCTTTGGCAGCAACGGCTGAGAAAATTCGGTCTTTTTTACTTTAAGAAACCTTTGAGTTTATTCATTTCCACTTGTGGATTCGCCTTCTGATAAACGATGTTGTAAACAGCTTCGATAATCGGAAGGTGAATATTGTGTTGGCGCGAAATTGAATAAATACTTCGTACAGCATAATAACCTTCCGCAATCATGTTCATTTCGATTTGAGCAGATTTGACGGAATATCCCCGACCAATCATATTTCCAAAGGTTCTATTCCGAGAGAATTGCGAATAGGCTGTCACAAGTAAATCGCCTAAATAACCCGAACTGTTCAAGTCACGATTCGTTTCTGGATAAACCGCATCAAGGAAGATTTTGATTTCTTGCATGGCATTGCTCACCAATACAGCCTGAAAGTTATCTCCAAAACCCAAGCCGCGTGTAATACCACAAGCCATGGCGATGATGTTTTTGATAACGGCACAATACTCTACGCCATATAAATCTTCGATCGCATGCGCTTGCAAGAAACGGCTGTTTAATAAGTTCGAGAAGGATTGCGCAACCGCCAAAGATGGAGATGCGATAGTCAAATAGGATTGTTTTTCTAATGCAACTTCTTCCGCATGGCAAGGTCCTGCAATTACACAGGTTTGGCTGATGGGTACATTAAATGCTTTTTCCATCCAGTCGGTGACCAATAAATTCTCCTCCGGAATCATCCCCTTAATCGCTGAAACTATTTTCTTTCCCTCAAAATGTTTACTGTTGAGGTCCTTCAATGTCTCAGGAATAAATGCAGCAGGTACGGCTAATATGATGTATTCGACGCCGGATAGGGCTTCCGACATCTTGCTATAGGTCTTTACTTTGCGGGGATTGATGGCCACATCCGTTAGGTAACTCGGATTATGATTGTATTTACGTATGAAGTCAACGTCTGATTTCCGGCGAATCCACCACTTGATTTTTACCTGATTTTCAGATAAAATTTTAACAAGTGCTGTTGCCCAGCTACCTCCACCAATCACGGCAACCTGTGTGGGAATCTTCTTTTTTAATTCTTCTAATTGACTCATAGCCGTAAAATTACCTATTAAATTAAAAATTAGCTGAAACAATCAGAAATTTTGCCGAATTTGTTTTCGCTTTGCTTGATGCCAAGCACAAATCTAAACCTATGAAAAAACTATTTGCTATCCTATTGCTAGGAGCTAGCTTTCTTGGCTATGCTCAAAAATCAAATCAAGCGCTTCCCGAACATCCTCGGCCCGATTTAATGCGGACCCAATGGTTGAATTTGAATGGATCTTGGGATTTTACGTTTGATTCAACTTTTGCCATTCCTTCCAAATTCGCGTATAAAATTCAAGTTCCATTTCCATGGGGTTCTAAACTTTCGGGTGTGAAGGACGAAGCTGATGTGGCTTGGTATCACCGGACATTTCAGGTACCAGCTACGTGGGGTTCAAAACGTGTATTCTTAAATATAGGTGCATCAGATTGGCATACTTCGGTATATGTGAATGGTCAATTTGTAGGAGAACATAAGGGTGGATATACCCCGTTTGATTTCGATGTGACCACATTTGTGAAGCCAGGTCAAGCTCAGCGGGTGGATATACGCGTAGATGATAAACGTCGGATGTTTACGTTATATGGAAAACAAGGCTATGGAAATGCACGTGGACTTTGGCAGACCGTTTATTTAGATGCACGTGGTTCAGATTACATCGATCATTATGCTGTTTATCCCGATATAGATAAGGGTTCAGTTCTTATCAAAGCTTATTTGGGGGGTGATGCCTCGAAAGATACGCGGGTGAGCCTTAAGCTTTCGAATGGACAATCAGCTACTGCACTAGTGAAAAAGGGTTCGTCTGTTGCGGAACTCTCGTTACGATTGAATAAAGCACATATATGGTCTTTGGAAGATCCTTATTTGTATGATTTGACTTTAGGATTAGGGTCGGATGAAGTGCATGGCTATTTTGGGATGCGGAAGATTTCAGTGACGCCACTTCCGGGATCTAAGATTCCTTACATCGCCTTGAATAATAAACCCATTTATGTGCAATTAGCCTTGGATCAAAGTTATCATCCGGATGGATTTTATACGTTTCCATCCGATGCATTTATGAAGGATGAGATCATTCGGAGTAAGCGGATTGGTTTGAATGGGATTCGTACACACATCAAAGTGGATATCCCACGCAAGTTGTATTGGGCTGATAAATTGGGATTATTGGTCATGTCGGATTTGCCAAATTCCTGGGGAGAGCCTGATGCGGATATGCAGCGAGAGTCTGAATATACCTTGCGGGAGATGTTGAAGCGTGATTTCAATCACCCTGCGATTTTTTCTTGGATTACCTTTAATGAGACTTGGGGTTTGTTTACGCATATTGATAAGAAATCGGTTTATACTCCTGAAACCCAAAAGTGGGTGGCATCGGTTTATCGATTGGCCAAATCCTTGGATCCAACGCGTTTAGTAGAAGATAATTCGGTTTGCTGCGGACGCGGCCATACGGAGACGGATATTCAGTCTTGGCATGCGTATCAGGCGGGTTATGAGTGGGATAAATTGATGGATGATCAGTCGAAAAATTTAT
>JAHEAY010000030.1 GCA_024642485.1 Cytophagaceae bacterium | reverse complement strand
CGAGGAGGGTACAAACAATTGATCAGAAAGAGGGGAAAATACCTGCATAAATCAACAAATCATTCCAAAATTAACCAAACATTCTCTAATTTCGTGAGTTAATAGAAGGTTAATCAAATAACCTTGCTTAGATGAAAGAAGATCCATTTTTAAATCCGATCAATCCTGACAAAGTAGCCCAAAATCCGGGTTTACTTCCTTATGCCCATACGGCAGGAGGAGCTGTCATTAAACCGGAAGATACGGGTAAAACAAAGGGGAGAAGTATTTTAGCGATGCGCCAACAAACGGACCGCCAAATGAACCAACTCTATGAACAAATGGAAGTTCTGGCAAAGCAAGCTAAGCTTTTAGCCGACCGAAAGGAGATTTCAGAACGTATTTACGATGCTGCCATGGGATTTGAGCCCATTATTTCTGAAACCTATTACATGTATGAAAAAGAAGATGGAACCGACTTGCTTTCGCTAGTTGCACCGCACGAATGGGGCCGATCATTTAAATATAGCCGCTATTTGGCTAAAGTAATTTTACTAGCAGACCATACCTGGGATGTTACCTATAACGAAGAATCAAATTAACCAATTATGACGTCAAATTTGCCTTGGAAAACCATAAAGGAATACAAAGACATTTTATTCCAACAATACAAAGGGATTGCTAAAATCTCCATTAATCGACCGCATAAACACAATGCATTTACGCCATTGACCGTTCAGGAAATGTCGGAGGCCATGGAATTAGCACGCCAAGACACTTCTGTGGGTGTAATCATTTTAACCGGTGAGGGTGGAAAAGCATTCTGTTCTGGTGGTGATCAAAGCGTACGTGGAGACGGGGGATACGTTGGAGATGATTTTGTACCTCGGTTGAATGTGTTGGATTTACAACGTCAAATTAGAACCATTCCTAAACCTGTTGTTGCCATGGTCGCTGGTTGGGCTATCGGAGGAGGACACGTTTTACATGTGATTTGCGATTTATCCATTGCGGCAGAAAATGCACGCTTTGGCCAAACCGGACCTAATGTAGGATCTTTTGATGGAGGTTTTGGTGCATCTTATTTAGCTCGTGTAGTCGGCCAAAAGAAAGCGCGTGAGATTTGGTTACTTTGTGATCAATATGACGCACAAGAAGCCTTGCAAATGGGATTGGTCAATAAAGTAGTTCCACTAGAAGAGTTAGAAGCTACAACCGTGGCTTGGTGTGAAAAAATCTTGGAAAAAAGTCCTTTGGCATTGCGCATGTTGAAATCAGCATTCAATGCTGAACTTGACGGCCAAGCCGGAATTCAAGAATTAGCTGGGAATGCAACGCTATTATACTACCTATCCGATGAAGCGAAAGAAGGTAAAAATGCTTTCTTAGAAAAGCGTAAACCAGACTTCTCTAAATTCCCTAAATTCCCATAAGTATGAATTATTGGCTCGTAAAATCAGAACCATTCAAATATTCTTGGGATGATTTCGTTAAAGAGGGAAAATCTGTTTGGGATGGCGTACGAAATTACCAAGCACGGAATAACATGAAAGCCATGCAAAAAGGCGATTGGGTGTTTTTTTACCACTCAAACGAAGGCATGGAGGTAGTTGGCCTAGCGGAAGTAAGCAAAGAATTTTACCAAGATCCAACCACTGAAGATCCTAGATGGGTTGTCGTGGAATTGATTCCGGTTAAGAAATTCAATAAGACGGTCACATTGAAATCGATGAAGGCCGACGAAAGACTTAGTACACTAGCGTTAATTAAACAATCGCGCTTATCTGTAACACCCGTTCAAAAAGCAGAGTTTGACATTATACTAAGTTTAACTGAATAATATGAAAAAGGCTTTTTTGATTCTTATCGCAGTTCTCACGTTCGTTTTCCAAGGAATTGCACAAACGAATAAACGCGTTGAATTCCCTCAGGAATCAAATCAAGTGGAGACTTTTACGATTCCCATTGGGAATAAAGGCGTCATTCTACTTAGCCAATTAAACAAACAAGCATTCAACCTTCGTAAGTTTTCAACCAATTTAGAACAAGAATGGTCTTCGAATGCTACGATTGACTCCAATCAAGATTATGTGACGCATAGTTACGATGGAGATGATTTATATCTTTTATTTAGTCGATTCAAGAGCAACTCTTATGTCATTTTTCGCGTGAATACTGAAAAAGGGAAGGTTGATAAATATCAAATCATCTCAGTTGACCGGATTGAAATATCTAATTTCAAAGCGTTAAATGCATCGCTTTTCATTGCGGGAATGGTTAATTCTCAACCCGTTATTCTGTATACGAATCTGAACGAAAAAAAGACCCGCATTTTACCGGCCATCGTAAAAGGACAAGCTGAAATTCAGTCGATGGATTTAGATACGACATACCAACAAATAAATGTCACCTATTCTGTTGGGAAAAAGGCTAAGGATTACCAATTAATCCTCAAATCATTTGATGAAGATGGAAATCAAGTCAGCCAAGTTTTAATGAAACCCAATGATGAATATGCGATGATGAATGCCAAATCGGCACAAATCAATGATTCTCTACAAGTTGTGGTAGGTACCTATGGGCACAAAAACACGATTGGTTCATCTAAGGGACCAAGTTCACAAGGTCTTTATTTTCAATCATTTCTAGATGGAGAATTAACCAATTCTAGCTATACGAGCTTTACCAAATTCAGTAATTTTTTCAATTTCTTAAGCCCGAAACAAATTGAAAGACAAGCTAAAAAAATCAAAGATAAAGAGGAAAAAGGGGAGGATTTACGCTTGGATTACCGACTATTGATGCATGATATTATCCGCAAAGGAGATCATTACATAATTGTGGCAGAAGCATTTTATCCTGATTATAAATATGCCAACTTTGGCCCTTACGGGGGAGGTTATTTTCCAGGGATGACAACGATGAGTGGCTTTTATTCTCCTTGGAGCATGATGTACAATCCTTATCGCTGGGGCTATGGAAATTACGGTTTGTATTCACCTTTTTCAAGCTATTACAGCCCATGGGGATATCGAGGTTATAATTATTATGGAAACCAGCAACAATTTGACGGATGGGTCTATACACATGCTGTGATTGCCGAATTAGATGCACAGGGTAATTTATTGTGGGATCATTGTATTTCGCTTCATGATTTAAAAGAACCGAAGCTTATTCAAAAATTAAAAACATCCGTTCAGGATGATCAGATCATTTTAAGTTACAGCAAGGATAACCAAATAATCTCCAAAATTATTCGCGATCATGGAGCTACTGAAACCGAAAACACCTTGGACATCGAAACCAATTTAGAAGGAGATCGAGTTAAAAAATCAGCTGATTCCGATTTAACCTATTGGTATAACACCTATTTTTTAGCTTACGGAACACAAAATATTGTTAACCAAACAGAAGGGAAACGTCAAGTTTTCTATTTAAACAAAATTCAATTTAAGCCTTAATGTCAAATAATCACCAATCTATCGCCATTGAAACACCTCAAAACTGGGGTAAAAGCTATGAATTAATCGATTCAGGCGGATTTGAAAAATTAGAGCAGTTTGGTGAATTTGTCGTTCGCAGACCTGAACCACAGGCACTTTGGTCAAAGTCCTTGTCTGAAGAGTTTTGGTCAATCAAAGCAAATGCGCATTTCAAAAAAGAGAAGGGCAGTACAGAACGTGGCGTTTGGGATATCAAAAAAGGAGTACCCGATAAATGGTTCATTCCGTATCAGTCGGAGCATTTAGATTTAAAATTAAAGATTAGTCTATCTTCATTCAAACACGTAGGCTTATTTCCTGAACAAGCATCCAATTGGGAGTTTTTAGCCAAAAATATTCCCTTACTTATTAATCCCAAACCTAAGATATTAAACCTATTTGCTTACACAGGTGGGGCAAGTTTAGTATGCCGACAAATGGGTGCCGATGTCACGCACGTAGACTCGGTAAAACCTGTTTTATCTTGGGCACGCGAAAACATGGAAGTATCGCAACTGGATTCAATCCGCTGGATGGCAGAAGATGCCCTAAAATTCGTTAAACGCGAGTCAAGAAGAGGTAATTTCTACCAAGGTGTATTGCTAGACCCTCCGGCCTATGGTCGTGGACCAGATGGAGAAAAATGGGTTTTAGAAGAACAGATAGACGATATGTTGCGCTCTGTGAAAGAAATTCTCGATCCTAAGGAACATATATTATTGACTAACGTCTATTCATTAGGCTTTTCTACTTTGGTCGTAGAGAATTTAGTTAATGGAATTTTCAATGTGCCAGAAACGGCAGAATCTGGCGAATTATACCTAAATGACCAATACGACAAAAAACTCCCATTGGGAGTTTTCCATCGCTATTTGTATAAGGCTTAGTTCTTGGGATAAATCACGCCTTTGGCAGCCAATAGGGTGTTTTTCATCAAGGAAACAATCGTCATAGGACCTACACCCTTAGGTACAGGCGTGATGTAAGAACAGATTGGGTATACCGAGTCAAAATCAACATCACCTTTTAAAGCGAAGCCTGATTTTTTACTAGCATCTTCCACACGTGTCAAACCTACGTCAATAACCACGGCACCTGGTTTAACATGTGCCGCAGTGATAAACTCGGGCTTACCTAATGCCGCAATAATAATATCAGCTTGTTGGCACATTTCCTCCAAATTAGCCGTCCGTGAATGCGTCAATGTAACCGTGCAGTTTCCTTGCGGATGATTGCGTTGCATTAAAATGGACATTGGTAAACCTACAATTTGACTACGACCTACAACTACGCAATGCTTTCCTGCCGTTTCAATCTTGTAGTAAGCTAATAAATCCAAAACACCTTGAGGGGTAGCGGAAATATAAGCGGGCAATCCTTTCGCCATCCGACCGATATTGATGGGGTGGAAACCGTCTACATCTTTAGAAGGATGAATCGTTTCCATCACACGATCAGGATTGATGTGATTAGGAAGGGGTAATTGCACGATTAAACCATCCATTTCGGGATTGTTATTCACATCTATTACAGCCTGCAATAATTCTGCTTCGCTAATCGATGGATCAAAACGCAAAAGGGTAGAGGCAAAACCTAATTCTTCACAAGATTTCACTTTATTTGCCACATAAGTTTCAGATGCGCCATTGTTACCTACAAGAATAGCAACTAAATGGGGGGCACGCTTACCTGAAGCAACTAATTCTTGAACCTCTTTCGCAATGGATGCTTTCATGGATTCAGCAACCATTTTTCCATCAATAATCTGACTCATATCTTATTTTTTTCTTGTTGTCTTTTTAGGAGCTGGAGCTGCATCACCTAATGCGATACAATCTTCCAAAGTTAAACTAGCTGGATCTTGATCCTTCGGAATCTTTACATTTCGTTTACCGATTTGAATGTAAGGACCATACATCCCATTCACAACCTTAATAGCTGCATTATCTGGGAATTCCTTAATGATCTTATTAGCCTCGGCATTTCGCTTCGCTAAAATCAATTCAATAGCTCGCTCTTGCGTCAGAGAAGCTAAATTATCCGTTTTACTCAAGGAAATATATTTACCATTATGCTTGACATAAGGGCCAAAACGGCCTTTACCCGTTTCAATTAATTGATCTTCGAAATAGCCCAAACCAGCTGATTCAGCTGCTTTTTGAGCTGCTTGCATCACTAAAACGGCTTGATCTAATTCGATCGTAAAAGGATCATTCGGTTCAGGCAAACTGGTGAATTTACCATCGTATTTTATGTATGGACCTAATTTACCTGCTCCAATCACGACTGGCTTATCATCTAAAATTCCAATTTCACGAGGTAATTTAGGGCGGGCAAGCAAAGCAATCGCTTCTTCCAAACTTAGCGTTGCAATCGATTGGTTTTTACCCAAATTGGCAAATACCGGTTTATCCTCTTCTCCCGACTCACCCAATTGTACAAATGGGCCAAATTTTCCTAAACGAACAGAAATCTTTTTACCCGTTTCTGGATCTAAACCTAATTCACGGCCACCACCCACAGAACTGCGAGCAATTCCTTTACTATCTTCAATGGTTTTGTGAAAAGAACCATAAAAGTCCTTCATTAACTTAACCCAAGGCAATTTTCCTTGCGCAATGTGGTCAAATTCGTTTTCCATTTCTGCGGTAAATGTATAATCGACCACATCTTGAAAATTCTCCACAAGGAAATCTGTAACCAAAGTTCCAATGTGGGTTGGGAATAATTTCGATTTCTCTGCACCAACCATTTCAGTTGCCTTTACTCCCGCAATTTCATCATCTTTCAAAGTCCATGTTTGGTAAGTTCTTTCCTTACCAGCACGATCTTCTTTCTCCACATAAGCACGCTTAATAATCGTGGAAATGGTGGGCGCATATGTAGATGGCCGACCGATGCCCTTTTCTTCCAAAGCCTTAACCAAACTGGCTTCTGTATAACGCGGAGCAGGACGTGAAAAACGCTCCTGAGCTTTTAATTCATCTAATTGTAAGACTTGCCCAACCGTTAATGGAGGCAACATATCTTTGTTCTCATCCTCTTCCTCCTCGTCTTTTCCTTCTAAATAAGCCTTCAAAAATCCTTCAAAAGCAATTACCTCTCCTTGAGCAACTAAAACTTCAGTCGTCGTTGATATTTCAATTTGAGCCGTAGTTCTTTCGAGTAAAGCATCCGACATCTGTGAAGCAATTGAACGCTTCCAGATCAACTCATATAATTTACGTTCACGCGAATCACCTGATAGGGTCGACATGCCAAAATCCGTTGGACGGATGGCTTCGTGAGCTTCTTGTGCGCTATCAGATTTGGTTTTAAACTGACGGGCATGATGAAATTTCTCACCATAATTCGATTCGATTGCTGCTTTTGCCTTGTCACGCGCTTCTTGTGAAAGCATTGTTGAATCGGTACGCATATAGGAAATACGACCTGATTCATACAATTTCTGTGCAATCGACATAGTCGTAGCAACCGCATAACCTAGCTTACGCGACGCTTCTTGTTGGAGCGTAGATGTCGTAAACGGGGGCGCTGGCGTCTTTTTAGCCGGCTTCGTTTCTAGACTTTTAATTGAAAAAGTTGCACCAACACATTTTTTCAAAAATTCCAAAGCATCACCTTCTTTGGCAAAATTCTTAGCCAATTCAGCTTTCAAGACTTTTTTACCTGGAAGATCAAATAGCGCACTAACTTTGAAAGTAGCGATACTAGCATGATGTTCAATTTCTCGCTCACGTTCTACGATTAATCGAACCGCAACGGATTGTACACGACCAGCAGATAAACCTTTTTGAACTTTAGACCAAAGAACAGGAGAAAGTTCAAAACCAATCAAACGATCCATGATTCGGCGTGCTTGTTGCGCATTCACCAAATCCATATCAATCGCACGAGGTTGTTCAATCGCCTTTAAAATGGCTGATTTCGTAATCTCACGAAATACGATTCGCTTCGTATTATCCTTTAAATTTAAGGCTTCTTTTAAATGCCAAGAAATCGCTTCTCCCTCACGGTCGTCGTCAGTCGCTAACCAAACTTCCTCACATGATTTAGCTAATTTCTTTAATTCCGAAATGACTTGTGTCTTATCCGAGGATACAACATAAGTAGGTGTGAAATCATTTTCCACATCAATGACTTTATCACCTTTGGTAGGTAAATCCCGCACATGACCGAAAGAAGATTTTACAATAAAATCCTTGCCCAAATAACCTTCTATCGTTTTTGCTTTTGCGGGGGACTCAACTATGACCAAATTTTTTGCCATCAGATAATTGTTTCAGGTTAAATTTTCGAAATGACCTCAAATATAGGTGCTTAAAATGTATTTGTTTACAATTACAGCGAAAGCACCAAAAAAAATCTAAAAAATCATATTATTCAGGAATATTACCAATTCGAATTCGTGAATTAATGTTGACACGGAATCCAATGTAATTAAAAGACCCATTTGAAAAGTTGGCAATCGCCTCCAAACGCAAGACCTTAATTACACCATCCAAACCGTATCCTAACTCCTGATAAAACAAATTTTGCTTAGGTAGATAAACAGCATTCGCAATCAATAATTCTTTGACATATGCTTTCTTGGTCCCCAACAAAGGTTTCAGCCACAAATTAGAGAACTGAAATTGCGATAAGGCCTCAACAAAATTTCCAGACGTGCTATAAGCGTAATGATTCACATTCAAACGCTGATTGGCACCGGTTGTAAAATTCTGATAGTAACCAATAAGTCGTTGGGAGGCCAACATATCACCCGTTTGAATAAGATTAAGTCCACCATTGAAGTGTTTATAATCCAGAAAATATTCGGGAGAATGACCAAAAAATGTTCCTGCATTTAATACTAAACCTGATTTCGCCCAAGGTGAAAGCGCTAAGTTTTGAACATAAGACAATTCAAGCATTTGAAAATCAACTTTGGATCCAAAGACCTCAGGCCAACCAGCACGATATTTTACTTGAATCAAAGGCGATGATCCCCAATCGCTTTGACGAGTTGAATTCAGATACGATTGAGTCAAAAAAGGCCTAAAACCAACAGAAAATTGCGTAATAAACGCTTGATTGCTTTCAAATCCCTCTTTCAGGCTTTCTACATTCGTTGGGTTATTACTACTAAACGTCCGATTCAAATAATTGACCCAATAATAATCCGTTGTATTATCCATTTGCGATCTTAATGCAGATTCCGCATAAGCCTTAATGAAAAAACGAGAAGAGAAACGCTTGATTAAGGAAACATTCCAATATTGCTTGCGGTATATCTTCATTTGATTGTTTTTCAACAACAAAGTTGAAAGCGAATTCATTTCGGGTGAAATCGTATTATCAGGATTATATTGTGCTACAAAATCCCCCTGTGTAGCGGAGATATCAAAATTTTCAGTTTTGTATCGTAATTTAACATACCCAGTATTTCGATTTAAACCAAATGATCGTCGGCCCAAAACCTCTGCTTCCAACATCCGATAACGAGCCCATCGTTTCCGAAAGACCAAAGCTGTGTTTGCTACAAAACCTTCGACCGTGTTAAAATTGGAATCAAAAACAGGGGATTTATAATAAATTTCAAATGGGTAGAAATCACCTTTTCTTTTGCCGAAATAGAAGGATTTACTAAAAATCAATTGGTCTAATCGAAAAGGACTTCTCCTCAAAGTATCAAAATAGGCAATACTTGAAGAATCCATAGGGGCTGGGAAAAATGAAGTATTCGTTGGATGAACTTCCTTTATCAGTACAATTTTCACTGAATCGACAGTCATAAGAGCAGATTGCGGCCGTTGTTTCCACTTACGGATTAAGCCTTGATGAAAATTTGCTAACAATTGGCTCGCAAATGTCTCATCGAATGCGCGTTCAGAAATATTAAGGACTTCTTTGATGTCTTTCGGTTTTTCAAAATCATGTACAGTAGGTTGCCAAAATTGAATATCGCCTTTTACTTTCTCTTGAATCTCGTATTCTCCTGTAATACCCAATACTCCACCTTGCACATTAAAATTAGCTTCTAAGGGCAACCACGTTTCATACTTATATTGATTTTGAATATGAATGCGATAATCAATCGCATCTGATTCCACGATACCATCAAAACCAACAAACATACCTTCCTGGCTCAAGGTTATAATCCCTGAAAACAATCGATCAGTTTTCATTTTAGGACTTACCGTAAATTGGTAAACCGCCTGGCCCTGTAAAAGAAAAGTTTGTTTAAACGTAAATTGATAATAACTCCTAGCTTGGTAGTTTAAAGGAGAAACACATTGTGTACCTACATAATCTTGATAAAAATCAGACCAGAAAAATAGGGTAGGGCGCGGGTACTTAATTTGATTTCCTTGAACGGCATGGATTTCATGAATCAACTGATTCATGGCACCTAAGTAAACATGTGAATTTGTTTGCTTCCCGTACCACTGACCAATCTTAATACCTTCTAATTTTTGAAGCCTTTGCTTACCTAGGTTTGGGAAATGGTCAAATCGGCCCTTTTCAGCAATTTCTACATCAAATTGTAAATGCCTTATTTGAGCTGCATGATTAGGAGCTTTCGCAATTGCTAGGTCAACAACCGCCTGAAAATCATTCATTTGTGCCCACAAGTATTGCGGAGTACAAATCAGTAAAATGAAAAACAAACGATAGATAACTTTCAAATTGAATAGGCTTAATCGGCTATCAAAGCAGCCAAAAACATTATTTAACAGGGAAACGATTGCCAAATTTCAATAAAATAAAATTGAAAGGAAATCATAGCCTTCAAAATTGGCAATTTTCAAGCGAATCTATTAATTTTGCGAGCAATTTCTTATATAAAAATTATTAACATGGCCTTTGACATTGAAATGATCAAAGCTGTTTACGAAAGAATGCCGGCTCGCATCGCAGCAGCACGTGCATTAACTGGTAAGCCGCTTACGTTAACTGAAAAAATCCTTTATAGCCATTTATGGGAAGGAACACCGTCTACTGCTTACGCACGTGGAAACTCATATGTAGATTTCGCTCCAGATCGCGTAGCTATGCAAGATGCAACGGCTCAAATGGCCTTATTGCAATTTATGCAAGCGGGTCGCCCTCAAGTAGCAGTACCTTCTACGGTACACTGTGATCACTTAATTGAGGCTAAAGTTGCTTCAACGACAGATTTAGCGGTTGCAGTAGATAAAAATAAAGAGGTTTACGATTTCTTGTCATCGGTTTCTGATAAATACGGTATCGGTTTCTGGAAACCAGGCGCTGGTATTATTCACCAAGTTGTATTGGAAAATTATGCCTTTCCAGGTGGAATGATGATTGGTACTGACTCACACACTGTTAATGCAGGTGGATTAGGTATGATTGCGATCGGAGTAGGTGGTGCTGATGCATGTGATGTTATGGCTGGCCTAGCTTGGGAATTGAAATTCCCTAAGTTGATCGGTGTTAAATTAACAGGTAAACTAAATGGCTGGACTGCTCCAAAAGATGTCATCTTAAAGGTAGCTGGTATTTTAACAGTTAAAGGTGGTACAGGATGTGTAGTTGAATACTTCGGTGAAGGAGCAACTTCGATGTCATGTACAGGTAAAGGAACTATCTGTAACATGGGTGCGGAAATTGGTGCAACGACATCTACATTCGGTTACGATGATTCAATGGCGCGTTACTTACAATCTACAGGTCGTGCAGATGTTGCAGCGATGGCAGATCAAGTACGTGAGCACTTAACTGCAGATCCTGAGGTTTACGCAAACCCTGAACAATATTTTGATCAAGTAATCGAAATCGATTTAGATACATTAGAACCACACTTAAATGGTCCATTCACGCCGGATTTGGCAACGCCAATTTCAAAAATGAAAGAATTAGCCGAGAAAAACGGTTGGCCTACAAAAGTGGAGGTTGGTTTGATTGGTTCATGTACCAACTCATCATACGAAGATATTGCGCGCGCGGCATCGTTAGCAAAACAAGTAGCTGCCAAAGGCTTAAAAACCAAAGCGCAGTTTACAATCACACCAGGTTCTGAATTAGTTCGTTATACAATTGAGCGTGACGGTTTTATCGATACGTTTAATACAATCGGCGCAACAGTATTCTCAAATGCATGTGGACCATGTATCGGTCAATGGGCACGTCCAGGAGCTGAAAAAGGAGAGAAGAACACCATCGTTCACTCATTCAACAGAAACTTTGCAAAACGCGCGGATGGTAATCCAAACACATTTGCATTTGTTGCTTCTCCAGAAATGGTAACAGCTTTAGCGATTGCAGGAGATTTAACATTTAATCCGTTAACTGATACGTTAACCAACGAAAAAGGGGAACAAGTTAAATTGGATGCTCCTACAGGAGATGAATTGCCACAAAAAGGTTTTGCTGCAGAAGATGCAGGATACCAAGCTCCCGCAGCGGATGGTTCAGGTGTTCAAGTAAAAGTTTCAGCAACATCTGACCGTTTACAATTATTAGATCCATTTGCAGCGTGGGAAGGTACTGACTTAACCGGCTTGAAATTATTGATCAAAGCAAAAGGTAAGTGTACAACCGATCATATCTCCATGGCTGGCCCTTGGTTGAAATACCGTGGTCACTTAGATAACATCTCGAACAACATGTTGATCGGCGCTGTTAACTTCTTCAATGAGAAAACAGACAACGTTAAAAATCAATTAACGGGTGAGTATGGACCTGTACCTGCCACGCAACGTGCTTACAAAGCAGCGGGAATTGGGACAATTGTGGTAGGGGATACCAACTACGGAGAAGGTTCGTCACGTGAGCATGCGGCAATGGAACCACGTCACTTGGGTGTGCGTGCGGTATTAGTTAAATCTTT
Source organism: Cytophagaceae bacterium (assembly GCA_024642485.1). Classification (GTDB taxonomy): domain Bacteria; phylum Bacteroidota; class Bacteroidia; order Cytophagales; family Spirosomataceae; genus Aquirufa. The sequence continues at coordinate 7,995 of JAHEAY010000030.1, read as the reverse complement.
TGCACGTATTCACGAAACCAACTTGAAAAAACAAGGTATGCTTGCGTTAACATTCGCAAATGAAGCAGACTATGATAAGATTCAAGAGAACGACAGCATTAATATTGTTGGCCTAGGTTCATTCGCTCCAGAGAAATCCTTGACGATTGAATTGGTTCATGCAGATGGTTCGAAAGATAGTTTTGCTGTGAATCATACCTACAATTCACAACAAATTGAATGGTTCAAAGCAGGTGGTGCATTGAACATTATTCGTGCATCAGTAAAATAGATTTGATTTAAGGCGTAAAATGTCTAATTTTGCGCCTTAATTTTTATAATTAAGCCCTTAACAAATAACATGGCAGCGATTAACGCAGTTAAAATTTTCTCCGGTTCGGCTTCTAATTATTTGGCAAAAGAAATCGCCAAATATTACGGGAAGGATTTAGGAGCTGTTACCACTTTACGATTCTCAGATGGTGAAATGTCACCTAGTTTTGATGAATCTGTTCGCGGCTGTGATGTATTTATTATTCAATCAACATTTCCTACGGCTGATAACTTGATGGAATTGTTATTGATGATTGATGCGGCAAGAAGAGCTTCAGCGCACTATGTGACTGCAGTTATTCCTTATTTTGGTTATTCACGTCAAGATCGTAAAGATCGTCCACGTGTAGGAATTGGAGCAAAATTGATTGGTAATTTATTAACAGCTGCTGGAGCGGATCGTTTAATGACGATTGACTTGCATGCTGGTCAGATTCAAGGATTCATGGATTTTCCAGTAGATCACTTAGAAGGAAACGCCATTTTTGTTCCCTATTTGAAATCATTGAATTTACAAAACATCGTATTTGCTTCTCCTGATGTAGGAGGAGTAGTACGTACACGTAACATGGCCAAATTCTTCAATGCGGAGATGGTTATTTGCGATAAGCACCGGAAACGTGCTAATGAAATTGCATCTATGCAATTAATTGGTGATGTGAAAGGCGCAGATGTAGTCTTAGTCGATGACTTAATTGATACAGGGGGTACTTTGTGTAAAGCTGCTCAATTATTAATGGATAAGGGTGCAAATTCCGTTCGCGCGGTGGTTACGCACCCGGTTTTATCTGGGAAAGCGTATGAAAACATTTCTAATTCAGTTTTGACTGAATTATTAGTAACAGATACGATTCCTCAAAAACAAACATGCGACAAAATAAAGGTACTTTCCGTTGCTGAGTTGTTTGCGAAGGCAATCGGTCGTATCCGTGATCACGAGTCTATCAGTTCTTTATTTATTAAATATTAATTTCAATCGTTTTCAGGGGATAGCCTTCGAGCGAAAGACTGGAAACACTAACAAAAACAAAATGAAAAAGTTAGAAATCGTAGGGTATAAGCGCGCTACATTAGGTACAAAAGGTTCAAAAGATTTACGTGCAGAGGCACTAGCTCCATGTGTATTATACGGTGGAAAAGAGCAATTGCATTTCGCTGTTCCAATGATCTTGTTCCGCGAGTTATTATATTCTCCAGATGTTTACGAAGTAGAATTGAACATTGAAGGTGATATTCACCGTGCTATCTTGCAAGATGCTCAATTTCACCCAGTGAATGAGATGATTCTTCACGTTGATTTCTTGGAAATCACTGCTGATAAAGCTATCAAAATTGATGTTCCGGTTAAAATCATTGGTAACTCTCCAGGCGTTATCAAAGGGGGTAAAATGGTACAAAAATTACGTAAAGTTTCTTTGCGTGGTTTAGTAGCTAACATTCCTGATTTTGTAACTGCTGATATCTCTGGCCTTGATTTAGGTCAAACAGTAAAAGTTAACAAGTTGAAAGTTGAAGGTTGCGAAATCTTAAACCCAGCTTCTAACCCAGTTGCAACAATCGATATCCCAAGAGCTTTAAGAGGTAAATTAACCGCTTAATTCCCTCCGGAATTTCTGATAGAACTAAAAAAGCCATTCGTCAATTGACGAATGGCTTTTTTTATAGTAAGCGACTCCCAAATATGAGAATCGCTTAAATCAACTAACGCTTAGCTACCATCTTAACGATAGGAGCAGGCGATTTAACACTGGAATGTGCTGGACTCTTTCCTACATGGATGTAAGGTGCGATAACCAAGGATACAATCGACATCAATTTAATCAAGATGTTCATCGAAGGACCTGAGGTATCCTTGAATGGATCTCCAACCGTATCACCCGTTACAGCTGCTTTATGAGGCTCCGAACCTTTCTTGAATGTTTGACCATCAATCAAAACACCTTTCTCAAACGATTTCTTCGCATTATCCCAAGCACCACCTGCATTTGATTGGAAAATCCCCATCAAAACACCGGAAACCGTAACACCTGCTAATAAACCACCTAATACTTCAGGTCCCATGGTAAAGCCAACAATCACTGGCACCGACAAAGCGATTGCTCCTGGAAGAATCATTTGACGAATAGACGCCTCTGTCGAGATTGCCACACATTTTTCATATTCTGGTTTTGCTTTGTATTCCATAATTCCAGGAATCTCACGGAATTGGCGACGAACTTCGTTCACCATTTCCATCGCAGCTTTCCCCACCGCTGAAATACATAATGCTGAGAAAATAAAAGGAATCATTCCTCCCACAAATAAGCCAGCTAAAACATCTGCCTTATAGATATCGATCGCATCAATACCAGCAATGCCAACAAACGCAGCAAATAAAGCCAAGGATGTTAACGCCGCCGAAGCAATCGCAAAACCTTTACCCGTTGCAGCCGTAGTATTACCTACTGCATCCAAATTATCTGTACGATCACGCACCTCTGAAGGCAATTGTGACATCTCAGCAATACCACCCGCATTATCCGCAATTGGACCAAATGCATCAATCGCTAATTGCATAGCAGTCGTTGCCATCATACCTGCAGCAGCGATAGAAACACCATAGATACCAGCAAAATGATAAGAAGCTATGATACCCGCCGCCAATACTAAGATTGGTAATACGGTAGATTCCATACCAACCGCTAAACCACCGATGATATTTGTCGCATGACCTGTACCTGATTTTTGTACAATCGAATCTACCGGACGTTTACCCATGGCTGTGTAATATTCTGTGATGATCGACATCAAAGTACCCACAACTAAACCTACAATAATTGCATAAAACACATCCATGGCAGAAAATGTAGTACCACGAAGCGTTAAGCTTTCAGGTAAAATATTCGTCACTAAGAAATAGGATGTTACAAAAGTGATCGCAATCGAAGTATAGTTACCTAAGTTCAATGCATTTTGAACAGAATCCGTTTCTTTCGAAATACGAACAAAGAAAGTAGATACTAATGATGCTATCAATCCTACACCTGCAATTAACATAGGCAATAGGACAGGTGAGAACCCACCGTAGTTATCAGAAACTTCGATTTCTTGACCTAATACCATTGTCGCAAGGATCGTTGCCACATAAGAACCGAATAAATCGGCACCCATACCAGCCACATCACCCACGTTATCACCTACGTTATCTGCAATCGTTGCAGGGTTACGAACATCATCTTCTGGAATTCCAGCTTCAACTTTACCAACTAAATCAGCTCCTACGTCGGCAGCTTTTGTGTAGATACCACCACCCACACGAGCAAATAAAGCAATCGATTCTGCTCCTAAAGAAAAACCAGCCAATACTTCGATAGCCGTTTTCATCTCAACAGAAGTCAATGCTTGTCCTTGAGCGAAAATCTGATAAAACGCAATAAACAATCCTCCAAGACCTAAAATTGCTAAACCAGCAACTCCCATGCCCATCACAGAACCTCCTGTAAATGATACATTCAAGGCCTTAGCTAATGAAGTTCGAGCCGCTTCTGCAGTACGAACATTGGCTTTCGTCGCTACAATCATACCGATATATCCGGCTGTTGCTGAAAATATCGCGCCAATTAAAAAAGCAACGGCGATTAAAGGAGATGAGTGGATGGGATTTTCCACAGTGCCCGTTTGCGTCCCCAACCACGCTAATAGAATTGCTGTGGGAATAGCGAAATAGGTTAATATTTTCCATTCTGCTTTTAAAAATGCAATGGCGCCATCAGCGATATAACCCGATAACTCTTGCATCTTGTCGTTTCCTGCATCTTGTTTAGATACCCAACTAAATTTCCATGCTGTATACAGCAATCCTACTATACCAAAAGCAGGTACTAAGTAAACAATTTGATTCATAAATAAAGATTTAGATTATTTCAAAAAAATTTAGCACAATTAATAGAATTTGAAGCAGATTTCCAACTAGAAGGGCAAGGTTAATGAAACTTTCCATTGTGAGGGTACCCAATTTCCAATTGGTTTAGCTAGTTCCAATCCAAAGCTTCTAAATATTCCTTGCGTAGAGTAGGCTAGCTCATAAAATCCGTCTTTGCCCATTCGATTTTGTGTATTAAGTGCACTGAATCGTAATGACTCACGTATTCCATATAAATAAATACCGTTTTGTTGTGTTAATAAAAACTTACGAGGTGTCCATTTCAAATGAAAAATAATGGATTGTCCGCTCGTGCTAAAGGTATACATAGGTAACGTACTAAATACATAACCTTGATTTGAAATTACATTAATATCACTCCCATTAAAATGAGTAAAATCCAGGTAGATACTGGGCTTTTTTAAATAATCTTGGTAACGAACTTGATAAGCTAATCTACCTAATCGACCTAAATTGAAGAATTGATCCGCTTGAATGGAGACACTCGAAAAAGGATAATCCCCCAAAACTACTTGAGTATTAAATTTTAAGGTAAAATTATTCTCAGTTCGATCTTCTCTTCGAACATGGTTGATTAAACGCCAAGTAGACCCGGGCTTCCAAGTAAGGAATGCACCCAAACTCCATTGCTTATGAGTCTGAAAACGAGTATCACTCAATTCGTCTGAAATAGGCACATTTTCCCTAAATTCATTCTCCAGTCCAAACCAACCATGCTTAACAACATTTGATAACATACTTCTATTTCTGTATTCAATTTGTGCAGACCAAATCAATGAAGCTCGCACTTGATATTCATAAAAAATACGAACAAAATCTTTTTGATACCAATACAAATAGCTTTTTGAAGTCAGCAAGGAGGTACTCGAATTATAGGCACTCGTAATTGTTTTTGCATCACTCTGGTTCGCTAATTGGGATCCCGTAGTCACGTTAAATAACGAACGGCCCTCTTGAGATTTTCGATCGAAATAAACATCCCCATTCAATGCTTTCCGCTGAAATCCAACATGAATGTTGGCGCCTATCTTCCAATAATCAGTTGTATTCAACTGGCGGTTAAAGTTCAAGTTCCTGTCAAGATAATACCCATCTACGGGCGACAAACCAAAACCAAGCATATTCATCATAAATGAATTACCAATTCCGGCTTTCTCAAAATTATATTTCTTGCCATAAAAAAGATGGGGTAGCTTAAACCTAGGCAAGGCATTTATGGAATCGGTTACCATTTTCGCCCTCTCTATGACATATAAACTATCGGCTTCTTTAAACCCACTTAATTCGGCGTCAGTTAAGGGAACTTCACGTGCTTCGTTCCAATATTCTATTGACTTCTTATCTGCAAGCGTATCCACTTGCATATCATATACAGCACTTATACCTTTCATAGCCAATGTATCTGCTTTTTTCTCTTCTTTAGCTATTTTCTGTAGTACGCGTTTTAATTTTCTACGGGTAATTTCTCCTGAAAGTGCCTGCTTTACATCTTTTACAGGAGTTTTATCAATCTCCTTGGCTAATGTCTTATCCAATCGCTCCTCAATAAGCTGAGGTTTAACCACAAAGCCCGGATTTACCTGAATTTGATAAGATTTTATCTGAGTGACATAATTAACCGAAAAACCCAAGCCTAGAGCCTGCATATTCGCACGCATTTCATAATTAATGGGCATCCAAACGCCTTGAAATTCAGCATTTTGTTGGGTTAATGTATAATTCCCATTACTATTTTTAAAATGAAGCTTCAATGAATAAATACTCCAAGTATCCTCCACAACAAGCAATTCACCTTCAAACAGATCAACTGAAAAAGACTTTGGTCGAACCTGAATTTTACTAATTGTCTTTCCTCCTTGTACAAAACTTCCCAAATAATTGAACGTATAAAATTGAAATGCTGCAGGCGATAAAGGCGATATCAATATTCCCCAAACTTTAGGCATATAAAAATTAGTCTGTGTTGCGCGCAAATTGGGAGCATCAGCCGTTTTCATCGCTAGCGGTAAATTATTCCGATTTGAAATAACACGCTCCTTAATCTGATTTGGCCGTTTGTAATCTACTTGATTAATCGCCTCCAAGACATAGGTTCTTCCTACTTTGATTCCGGCATCTTTTTCCAATTGCTTTCCAAAAGCAAAATCGGCCAACTTCGAAATGGAGGTAATCTTCCCGTTACCTTTGATATAGGCTTTTGCCTGATAAACATTAAGTTCTTTTAAGTGAAATGGAGCCATCGAAATCATTCTTCGCATGATACCAATTGCCGGATCTTCCTTTAATGCACGAATATTAACTTCTTCAAGTGAGACAGCCTGTTCTTGCAACTGAACGAGATAGTCCCGTTTTGTTTCTTGCCCTACTAATTCCACATCAATCGTCCGAGGCGCAAAGCCAACATGCCGAAAAACCAAACGGTTTTTGCCCGACTTCAAATGAATTTCAAATTGACCATTTTCGTTCGCCAAAGTTCCTTGATTCGTATTTTCCACCCAAATGGATGTAAATGCTAGGGCTTCTTTTTGCGCATCAATCACCTTTCCTTGAATGGATTGAGCAAATAAAGAAACAGGAAGTATAAACAAGAGTATCAGTAGCTTCATGATGCAAGATTCGAAGATTCTAGGAATAGACCATGTTAAAAACTGATAATTTGATAAAAGGCTGTAAATTTGAATTGATATGGGATTTACACACCGACAACTCTTTCAGAAACACATGGCGCCTACCTCTGATGCCCCTTTGGCATTAGAAATTAAATCGGCGGAACACATCTATTTAACAGATACAGCAGGCAAAAAATACATCGATTTAATTTCCGGTATCGCCGTTTCGAACGTTGGACATCGTAATCCTGAAGTTGTACAAGCCATCAAAGACCAATTGGATCAATACATGCATCTCATGGTTTATGGCGAATACATTCAAAGTCCTCAAGTGCTGCTTGCAGAAGCCTTGGCTAAATCAACGAATACAGATAGTCTAAATCAGGTTTACTTCACCAATTCAGGAACTGAAGCGGTAGAAGGAGCCATGAAATTGGCCAAAAGATATACCAAACGGCGAGAAATTATTTCATGCCACAATGCCTACCATGGGGCAACTCAAGGTGCATTATCCTTAGCGGGTGACGAACATTTCAAAAATAGTTTCCGACCGCTATTACCCGATATTCGGCATATCCAACACGGAAATTTGGATGATTTAAATCAAATCACCACAAAAACAGCAGCAATATTCATTGAAATCGTAGGAGGGGAGGCGGGCATAAAAAGGGCTTCTAAGGCCTATTTTAAAGCCCTTAGAGCAAGATGTACGGAAGTTGGCTGCTTATTAGTGCTCGATGAAATCCAAACGGGTTTCGGCAGAACGGGTACTTTCTGGGCATTTCAAGCCATGGATATAATTCCGGATATTCTATTAAGTGCGAAAGGAATGGGAGGGGGCATGCCAATTGGCGCTTTTATCGCTAATGAATCCTTGATGCAAACCTTATCTTATGCACCCGTTTTGGGCCATATTACAACATTTGGTGGTCACCCCGTTTCCTGCGCAGCATCCCTCGCGACATTAAACTTCATTCAAAATAATCAACTACTTGATAAAATTGAAGAAAAGCATCAATTGTTTAAGGAACTATTGATTCACCCAATCATCCAAGAATTTAGAGGGGTTGGATTGATGATTGCTGTAGAAATGCAAGATTTCAAAACGGTGAAAGCGGTAATTGATGAATGCATTTTAAATGGCTTAATCAC
>JAHEAY010000025.1:16540-20454 GCA_024642485.1 Cytophagaceae bacterium | reverse complement strand
GATACGAACCAAGTAACGATTATGCGGGCAGATGGGGCGCAAATGAAATTGCCTTTGGCGAGTAAAAATGACATCGCCCTTAAGCTTTGCCAATCCTTAAAGGTTTGGCAAAGCTAACGAAGGGGGATAAAAAAAATTATATCAACTAATCGATATTCGCAGTTTCCAATTTGGGAGCCAAGGTATAAATAATCCCCCAAGCCAATACATAGGCACTACCGCAAAGCAAGAAGATGATGTTATATCCATCGTTGATATTGCCGGCTAATTTGTATTTGTCCAACAAGAATCCCACGATCATGGGGAAGAAAATACCGCCCACAGAACCAGCCATTCCTCCGATTCCGATCACCGAACTCACCGCTTTCTTCGGAAACATATCCGTCGCAATCGAATAAATATTCGCACTCCATGCTTGATGCGCCGCTGCAGCAAGTGAAATCAAGGCAACTGCCTGCCAGATGTTATCGCAATAACGTGCCAACATAATAGGCACAACCGCCAAGGCAAAGCCCAACATCGAGAATTTACGTGCTTTAAACGAAGGCCATCCCTTATTAATTAACCAACCAGACAACCAACCGCCACCAATACTTCCGATAGTCGTAGCCGTATATACGATGATCAATTCTAAACTTGGTTTTTTCAAATCCAAATGGAAACGCTCATTGAAATACGACGGCAACCAGAATAAGAAAAACCACCAAATGGGATCAGTTAACATCTTGCCAAACAAGAACGCATAGGTTTGTTTAAAGCCGAATAGACGAGCCCATTTAACAGGTTCTTGATTCTCATCTTTCTCTTCCTTGTCGGCATGTATGTAATCAAATTCCTCTTTGGATAACATTTTATGCTTCGATGGTACTTCGTAATAGAACCACCAGAAAATCAACCAAACGAAGCCAATGGCTCCCGTGACAATAAAGGCCATTTCCCAACCGTAAACGCCTAAAATCCAAGGCACCATAATCGGCGCCGCAACGGCCCCAATATTTGCGCCAGAATTAAATATTCCCGTCGCTAAAGCACGCTCATTTTTCGGAAACCATTCCGCAGTCGTCTTTATCGCAGCAGGGAAATTACCGGCTTCACCTAATCCTAAAAGTCCACGCATAAACGCAAAACTCAAGGTTCCTGTCGCCAATGCATGCAACATCGCCGCAATACTCCAAACGATGATTGATATGGTATAGCCTAATTTTGTTCCGATGCGATCGATGATTCCTCCGAATCCCAATAAACTGATCGCGTAAGCCGCTTGGAAGGTGATGACGATGTTGGAATAATCGGTCTCCGACCAATTAAACTGGTCTTCCAAAACCGGTTTTAAAAGACCAATCACCTGGCGATCCAAGTAATTAATCGTCGTAGCGAAAAAGAGCAAGGCACAAATTCGCCAGCGATACGTTCCTATTTTATTCATGGTTTAGAGGGGTTTGTTCGGGTTATTTTAGACCCTTATAAATGTGTATTAAATCACTAATTGTATTTGAAATACTTTGATAATCTTGTTTGGCAATCAATGCAGGCGGGAATAATTGTGACCCCATACCTACTGCTGATGCTCCCGCATCAAACCAGGACTTCATGCTTTCGTGTGTCGGCTCTACGCCACCCGTAACCATGATTTTGCTATGCGGCATGGGTCCTTTGATCGCTTTCACAAAGCCTGGTCCTACGACATTTCCTGGGAATATTTTAACGATTTTCGCTCCTAAAACTTCCGCATTGCGAATCTCCGTCAAGGTCATGGTGCCTGGCATCCATGGAATATCATGTTTCGCGCAAATCTCGCCCACCTCGGGTGTCGTAAAGGGTTGTAACATAAAGTCCGCTCCCATTTGGATGAATTCAGAAGCTTGTTTGGCATCATAAATCGTTCCGATACCTAATACCAAATCTGGACACTCCTTCTCACAGAAGTCGATTAATTTGGCAAAAATGGCTGGCGCTTCTGCACCCCGATTCGTGAATTCAAATACGCGAATTCCTCCATCGTAACATGCTTTTAACACCGACTGGGCCACACCCAAATCAGCATTGAAAAACAAAGGAACAATGGGAGTTTCGGAAATGCGTTGGTAAACAACAGTTGAGCTATTTCTTGCCATGATTATCGGTTTAAACGACCACTTAAGTCGCCTTTCATTACTAATTCAATTTCATCCAAATTCGCCCGATTGATATCGCCTTCAATGGTATGTTTCAACGCGGAGGCGGCTACGCCAAATGCCAAGGATTGCTCCTCATCCGCATAGATCAAATTTCCATAGATATAGCCTGCCATGAAAGCGTCACCGCCACCAATGCGGTCAACGATTTGGCTGATTTCAACGGTCTCAGATTTCAACACTTTGTCACCATCAAATGACATGGCAGAGAGGGTATTCTGCGAAGCGGATATTTGGCCTCTTTTCGTATTGATGATTTTTTTCAAACGAGGGAATTGCGCTTTGATTTGTTTGCAGACAGAATGCCAACCGCTTTTTGTACTACCATCGGGAACGATGCCCAAAATGTCTTCTGCATCTCCTTTTCCACAAACGATAATATCGCAACCATCAATCAATTCCGGCATCACCTCTTGAACCGTTTTGCCGTATTGCCAAAGGTTCTTGCGGTAATTCACATCCGCCGATACCGTAATACCTAAGGCATTTGCGACCGAAATGGCTTCACGCAATGTCTGTGCCGCCGACTCCGAAATGGCCGGACTGATGCCCGTCCAGTGGAACCAACACGCATCTTTGAAGATTTCTTGCCAGTTGAATTCCGATGGGCTCAAATTCGCAAATGCTGAATCCGCCCGGTCATAAGTCACTTTGCTCGGACGCATCGCTGCACCAAATTCAACAAAGTACAAACCCAAACGCCCTTCACCAAATACGATATCACTCGTGTCAACGCCCACCTGTGAATAATATCCCGCGGCAGCTTTTCCTAATTCATTGTCTGGGAAACGGGTAACATGTTTTGCTGGAATACCCAAATGGGCCAAGCCTCCTGCAACATTCGCTTCACCACCACCATAAGTGATGTTAAAGGATTGTGTTTGCACAATGCGGGAATAGCCTGGAGGACTTAAACGTCCCATGATTTCCCCAAACGTGACTACTTTTTTCATGCTTTATTCAAAATTAAAAAATGCCGACGCATTCTTGTACGAAATATCTTCTACGAGTTTACCTAACCAAGCGATGTCGGCAGGTAATTCTCCATTCTCCACATCTTGTCCGAGTAAATTACACAAGATTCTGCGGAAATATTCATGGCGCGGGAAAGATAAGAAACTGCGGGAATCCGTCAACATCCCCACGAAGTGACTCAACATGCCCATGTTCGAAAGCGCATTGATTTGTTTTTCCATACCATCTTTTTGATCCAAAAACCACCAGCCCGATCCAAATTGCATCTTGCCCACGATGGTCCCATCTTGGAAGTTCCCCGTCATGGTTGCGAGCAATTCATTATCGCGCGGGTTCAAATTGTATAGAATCGTTTTGGCTAATTGGTTCGTGGAGTCCAAGTGGTTTAAAAATGCAGAAAGCGGTTTCGCTTGCTCAAAATCGCCGATGGAATCAAATCCTGTGTCAGGTCCCAAAGAACCTAATAAACGAGCATTGTTATTACGAATTGCACCTAAATGGAACTGTTGGGTCCAGCCGCGTGCATGATCTAAATGAGCAAAATATACGAGCATGGCAGATTTGAATTGCCATTTCTCTTTCTTACTGATCAATTTTCCTGTGATTAATCGCTCGAAAATTAATTCAATTTCTTCATTCGTAAATTCTTCTGCATATATATGCTCTAAGCCATGATCACTCAAACGGCAACCTGCCTCATGGAAGAAATCGTGACGTGATTTTATGGCAGCTTTGTAATCGGCTAAATTACGAATCGATTGACCC
>JAHEAY010000025.1:0-16440 GCA_024642485.1 Cytophagaceae bacterium | reverse complement strand
TTCTTCTGCATATATATGCTCTAAGCCATGATCACTCAAACGGCAACCTGCCTCATGGAAGAAATCGTGACGTGATTTTATGGCAGCTTTGTAATCGGCTAAATTACGAATCGATTGACCCACAGCCTCTGCTAATGCATTCACATATTCAACAAAAATAAGCTCATCATCTACGCCCATCGCTTTGTCGGGACGGAATGTTGGCAATACTTTAATCGAAAATCCACTCGCTGCGATTTGCTTATGAAAGCTCAAATTATCGATCGGATCATCCGTCGTACAAAGAGCCTTCACGTTCATTTTTAGCAATAAATTCCGCACAGAAAATTCCTTCGTTCGAAGTAATGCCGAACAATGGTCATATATACGTTTCGCCGAATCTTTATTCAATAATTCCGTTACACCGAAATAGCGTTGCAATTCCAAATGCGTCCAATGATACAAAGGATTACGCATCGTATAAGGAACCGTTTCAGCCCACTTCATGAACTTTTCTTCATCGCTTGCATTACCTGTGATGTATTTTTCATCAACGCCATGGGCACGCATTGCACGCCATTTGTAGTGATCTCCATACAACCAGATTTGGGTAATGTTATCAAATTGCTTGTCTTCCGCAATTTGCTGAGGAACCAAGTGATTATGGTAATCGATGATGGGCATTTTCGCCGCAAAATCGTGATAAAGCGTCTGCGCCGTAGGCGATTGCAATAAAAAATCTTCGTTTAAAAAAGCCTTCATAGGTTTGTTATATGTATTTCTGTACTGCTGCTTCAAATCCTGGTAATGCGCTTAGGTCGGTGCCCCATAGACTCGTATCTGCTAATACTTTTTTCAAATCAAAATCTTTCCACGCCTCATAAAAATAGGCCGCGTAATCACAGTTTATCGGATACATTTCTCCGTTCGAATCACCAAAATACTTGCCATTTTCTTCCTTCACCGCATGCATGAATTGCAAATAGGCCGCAAAGCCCATCGCAAATAATTCGGGTGCTTTCCCAAATTCCTGGTAGTATTGAACGAGCAATGGAATGTTGCGCATCCGCATTTTCGTCGTGTATTGAACTGTAATATCGATTAATTTGTGGTTGATAAATGGATTACGGAAGCGATCCAGCACCGACCGACCAAAACGGTCGGCCACCTTGAAATCCATTTTATATGGAATGGCTAGTGCTAATTCGCTGAGCATTAGGTTCATCACCAACTTGCTCAAATAGCCATTTGCCATGACATCTTTTACGAGACGGAAACCTAATAAATAGGACATTCCGCACATTAAAGTATGCGTTCCATTCAATAAGCGTAATTTAAGTTCACGGTAAATTTCGATGTCTTCTGCAATCACAACACCTGCATCCGCCTTTGCAAAACTCAAAATTTCACGAACCTTAGAACCACCTTGAATGGCCCATAAACGATACACTTCCGAGATAATTAAGTTCTTATCCTCATAGCCTAAATCGGCACAGATTGCTGCCGACGTTTGCGCATCGGGCGCTCCAGGTACAATGCGATCTACTAAGGAATTGCAGAAATGATTTGCTTCTTGTAACCAAGAAATAAACCCTGCTGGTAACTGATGATCTGCTGCTAATTTCAACACGATGTCCTTTAATACATCGCCATTATTGATGATTAATTCGGTAGGGATGATGACCATACCTGCATCATTCGCCCCATTAAAATGTTGCCAACGGACATGAAGAAATGATAAAAGCTTCGCAGGGAATGATTTAGGGCATGCCGCATCGATCGGGTCATTGGCATGGTATTGAATGCCAACCTCTGTCGTATTGGAAATAATGACTTGCATGTCGCTACTCGTAGCGCATGCTAAAATTTCATTCCAAGCTGTAGCTGCAGTGATGGTCCTAGAAATAGATGTATTGATAACTGTTTCCTCAATGGCCACACCATCTTCTATCCCTTTGATGCAGTGGGTAAATAATCCATCTTGCTCTGTAAACGCATCAGCTCCTGGTCGGTCAGTTGATTTAACCACCACGACGCGTCCTTTAAATTGGCCTGCACGATTCGCTTTATCGATGAAGAAATCACACAAACCGCGTAATAAAACACCCGTCCCGAATTGCAATACTTTTTCAGGGTAGTCGAAAACGGCTGGGTTAGGGGTTTGGACTGATATCTTGGAGCTAAATCCTGCAGCTAAATTTTGTCTATTTAATATGGCCATGCCTGATGCGATTGTTGTTCTTTCCACTTAAAAGGCTCATTAAACCCTTTTTTACCCAAAAAGCCCGAAGTTTTTCGGGCTTGGGTAAGAATATAATTTTTAAAACGATTACGCTTCTCCTATTGGGCCATTATAGCTCATCGGAAATTGGAATCCTGAATCATTTCCATCTTTATTGATCGGTCCAAAACTATCTTCATAGCGTTGAACATTTTCTTGCAAGGCTTGTAATAAGCGATACGCATGATCCGGTGTCATGACAACGCGTGACTTCACTTTTCCTTTGGGAATTCCTGGCAAAATGCGGATAAAATCCATGACAAATTCAGATGGGGAGTGTGCAATCAAAGCCAAATTTACATAAGCGCCTTCCGCTAATTCTTCAGGTAATTCAATATTCAGTTGGTTCTCTTCTGTAGGGTTTTCCATGATCATTTGTTATAAGCTTTGAATTTACTAAAGTGCAAGGAGAGATTAAACCAATTGTCCATTTTGTTTTGCTTGCAAAGCAAAATAGGCTGTTCCTTCCCGCATTAATTCTGAATGGGTGCCTGTCTCGATACAGGTTCCAGCCTGCATGACATGAATCCGATCGGCATACTGAAAATTTTGCATCCGATGACTAATCAATACCACCGTGGGTACAAAATCCCGAACTGCACGCAATACCTCTTGCTCTGCCACAACATCCAATGCCGCGGTGGCTTCATCAAGCAATATTATTTCGGGTTGGCGATATAAAGCCCGCGCAATCCCTATTCGTTGTTTTTGGCCTCCAGATAGAGCGATTCCATGGTCCCCAATAAGCGTTTCTAGTCCATGGTCCAAATGCTTGATCATGTCTGCTAAGCCCAAAGTCTGGACGAGTTCTTTGATGCGTCCCATATGAGGATTCCCATCCCCTAAGGCGATATTAGCTGCAATACTTCCATTGAACAATTCAATATCTTGCGGAACACAGGCGATTTTTTGTCGGAGCACCTCCGTCGACAAACGTTCCATCGGTTCTCCATTCCAGGTAATTCGTCCCGAATGAATGGGATACAGTTTTTGAATCAGGTGGAACAATGTACTCTTCCCAGAACCACTTTCCCCTACAATACCCGTAAATTCTCCCTGATTCAGTTCTAAATTGACATGCTTGAGTATCATTTTTCGAAACCCATATTGAAAACTTACTTGTTGGAAGGCTAAGGTTGAACGTAATTGTTTCGGTGGCCTACTTCCCATGTCCTCTATGTTTGTATCTAGAATATCATATAGGCGTTCGCTCGCTATTTTGGCTGCTTGAAATGCTTTATTCACTTGTATAAGCTGGGCCATGGGCCCTGAGAAATAATTGTACAAGGCAAATAGCGCGAATAATTCTCCCATACTTAAGCGTTCTTGCATCACCAATGCACCTCCCTGCCAGAGTAATGCCAACAAAAAAATCGCCCGCATGAATTGTACCGCCCAATCCGCTACAAAATTCATCTGTTTCGATTGATAGGCTGTACCCAGAAATTCGTTCAATAATACCTGAGTTTGCGACTGGAGGGAATCATGTAATCCATACATTTTGACGGTTTTGGCCCGACTAATAGACTCAACTAAATGGTTTTCCATTTGGGCCGTTTTTTCCATGATCTTTCGCTCATGTTTTCGATTCCAGCGATTGCTCCAAGCATAAATCAACGCGTGCAACGGAATAAGTGGCAGCATCAATAAAGCTAATCGTTTGTCCCACCAAAATAGGAGGGCGTACGCACTCAGAACGATGCTCGCATTTAATAACACCTCGATTAAAACCTCATTAATAAACTGGCGGATCTTTACGGCATCGCTTACGCGCGACATGATTTCCCCCACGCGAAACGTATCAAAAAATCGCTGAGGAAGCCTGAAAATATGGCTGAAATAACCCTGCATAATTCCTTGATCTAATGCTTGTCCGATATCCAGCATGCTCCGCGTTTTATAAGCTTGCAAAGCGAATTGTAAAAGTAAAATGCCAAGCATGGCGAGGGCATAGATCTGTAATTCCGCATACTGCTTCAAGGGGATAATCACATCCGAAATCTGTTGGATGAATAAGCTCATCGATAATCCCAACACCGTGTACAATAAAGCCATGACCCAAGTCGTCAAAAAACGCGTTTTAAAAGGTCGAATGAGTTCCCAAATTCGTCCACTCAATCCAGCTTGTTCCTGGTATGCTTCGAAACCTGTACCCGGTTTCATCAAGATTATAATCCCCGTCCAAAACGGGTTGAATTCCTCCCAGGACATTTTCCGGCTTTGCCCGTCCGTTGGGTCCATGACAAATACATGATTTTCATTAAACCGGTCCATGACCATGAAGTGGGTCAGTCTATTTTCAAGTACGCCATGTACTATGGCAGGCAGTGGGATGTGCGTTAAATTTTCACGTGTGCCGCGCAAAGCTTTCGCTTCAAAACCCATGCATGAAGCAGCATGTAACATGCCCATGAGATTCGTGCCCTGCAAATCCGTTTGGGCCCATTGCCGGATTTTTGCAAAAGACACATGCAATCCATAATGTTGTCCGATGGAGGCAAGGCATGCGATCCCGCAATCCTTGACATCTTGTTGTTTGATCTTAACCATGCCTGAAATTGGTTAGGAAAACAATGAAACCTTATTCGAAAAAAGCATTTATCAGGATGCTGATAAAAAAAGAACCCCGAACGTTGCCGTCCGGGGTTCTCTAATCGTAAGCTACAAGCAGGAATTAGTTGCTCGCTGCTGTTTCTTTCACTTCTTCAACTTCCGTTGCAGTCGCTTTTTCCAAGTGTTTCAACTCATCAGCTGAGTTTACTAAAATGTTTTGGTAGCGACGAACACCTGTACCTGCTGGAATCAAGTGACCTACGATAACGTTCTCTTTCAAGCCGTCTAAGGTATCTTGTTTCGCGCGGATCGATGCTTCAGAAAGAACTTTCGTTGTTTCCTGGAACGATGCAGCCGAGATGAATGAATCTGTACCTAATGAAGCTTGTGTGATACCTTGTAAGTTAGAAGAAGATACCGCTGCTTGCGCATCACGTACTTTCATCAACTTCAAGTCACGGCGTTTCAATGATGAGTTTTCATCACGTAATGTACGCGCCGAGATAATCATACCTGCTTTGTATTTATCAGAATCACCTGCTTCTGTGATCACCTTCTTATCCAAGATCAAATCATTTTCTTGACGGAAAACAAAACGATCTACGTTTTGGCCTTGCAAGAATTGCGTATCACCAGGTTCTAAGATTTCCACTTTCTGCATCATTTGACGGACGATACATTCGATGTGCTTATCATTGATTTTTACACCTTGTAAACGGTATACATCTTGAATCTCATTTACTAAGTATTCTTGAACCGCTGTAGGTCCTTTGATTTTCAAGATATCTGATGGCGTAATTGCTCCATCTGATAATGGCATACCTGCACGTACGAAGTCATTGTTTTGTACCAAAATGAAACGAGTCAATGGTACTAAGTAACGACGCTCTGATCCTTCTTTCGGAGTAACGATAATCTCACGATTACCACGTTTGATCACACCATATGAAATAACACCGTCGATTTCAGAAACAACTGCTGGATTCGATGGGTTACGTGCTTCAAATAATTCCGTTACACGTGGAAGACCTCCCGTAATGTCACGCGTTTTACCTGCCGCACGTGGAATCTTCGCGATGATTTGACCCGCTTTGATTTTATCTCCTTCGTCGATTGCTAAACGCGCACCTACTGGTACGTTGTAAACTAGGTTTTCTTTGCCTTTTGCAACAACTAATACAGATGGGTTTTTCGTCTTATCTTTCGATTCGATAATTACCTTCTCACGCATACCTGTTTGCTCATCCGCTTCCTCTTTGTATGTATTGTTTTCTTCGATTGCCTCGAATTCAACTTTACCTTCAGCTTCTGACAAGATTACCGCATTGTATGGATCCCAAACGCAAATTTCTTCGCCTTTCTTGATGGTTTGACCATCTTTCACACGCAAGAATGAACCGTAAGGTACGTTGCTTGAAATCAATACTTGCTTGTTCGCTGGGTTTACAATTTGAACCTCACCTGAACGACCCATCACGATTTCTGTTGGGTTACCTTCTGAATCTGTCGAACTTACCGAACGAACTTCTTCAAAGTTGATTACACCATCAAATTTCGCTTTCACACTCGCATCCAAGGAAACGTTTTGTGCTGTACCACCCACGTGGAATGTACGTAATGTCAACTGCGTTCCTGGCTCACCGATTGACTGAGATGCAATCACACCTACTGCCTCACCGATGTTCACCATACGAGCTGTAGACAAGTTACGTCCGTAACACTTCGCACAAACACCACTACGTGTTTCGCAAGTTAATACAGAACGAATTTCTACAGAGTCAATCGCAGTTTCATCAATTTTTTGTGCAGCCACCTCTGTGATTTCGTCACCAGAAGCAACGATTAATTCACCTGAAACTGGATCAATCACATCATGTACAGAAACACGACCTAAGATACGCTCTGATAATGGTTCGATGATTTCCTCATTGTCTTTCAATGGGAACACCTCGATACCACGTAAGGTACCACAATCTTCTTCATTCACGATAACGTCTTGCGCTACGTCATGTAAACGACGAGTCAAGTAACCCGCATCGGCTGTTTTCAAGGCAGTATCCGCCAAACCTTTACGCGCACCGTGTGTAGAGATAAAGTACTCTAATACGTCAAGACCTTCTTTAAAGTTAGAAAGGATTGGGTTTTCGATGATTTCACCTACCGAACCTTGTAAGTTCTTTTGAGGTTTCGCCATCAAACCACGCATACCACCTAGTTGACGAATCTGCTCACGAGAACCACGGGCTCCAGAGTGCATCATCATGTAGATCGCGTTAAATCCTTGGTTGTCTTCTTCCATCTGCTTCATCAAAGTCTCGGTAATTTTCGAGTTAACTTTTGTCCAGATGTCAATAACTGCGTTATAACGCTCGTTATCTGTGATTAAACCCATTAAGTAGTTGTCCCAAACTGCTTGAACATCTTCCTGTGCTTTCTTCACTAAAGAAGCTTTTTCAGCAGGAATTTGAACGTCGCCAATACCCATCGATAAACCACCGTGGAAGGCTTGTTGGAAACCTAATTCTTTGATATCATCCAAGAATTGCGCTGTACGAGCCATACCACAGATCTTATGAACATGTGAGATGATTTGTTGCAACTTCTTCTTCGTCAATAACTCATTGATGTAACCTACTGCCTCAGGAACACATAAGTTGAACAATACACGTCCCGCAACAGTTTCCACCATTTCTTGAACCAATGTACCATCTTCCTTACGAACGGTAGCTTTCACCACGATGTTCGCGTGCTTAGACAATTTCTTCTCGTTCAAGGCGATAACAACCTCCTCAAATCCGTAGAAACGAGATCCTTCACCAGCTACTTTATGATCTGGCGTCGACTTACGTCCTTTTGTTACATAATATAAACCTAACACCATGTCCTGAGATGGTACCGTAATAGGCGCACCATTCGCTGGGTTCAAGATGTTGTGCGATGCAAGCATCAATAAAGAGGCTTCCAAAATAGCTTCATGTCCTAGTGGAACGTGAACCGCCATCTGGTCACCATCAAAATCGGCGTTAAATGCCGTACATGTCAATGGGTGTAATTGGATCGCTTTTCCTTCGATTAATTTCGGTTGGAAAGCTTGAATACCCAAACGGTGAAGGGTAGGAGCACGGTTTAAAAGAACTGGGTGTCCTTTCATCACATTTTCCAAAATATCCCAAACCACTGGATCTTTACGATCAACAATTTTCTTCGCAGATTTTACCGTTTTCACGATACCGCGTTCGATCAACTTACGGATCACAAACGGCTTGAATAATTCAGCCGCCATGTCTTTTGGAAGACCACATTCGTGCATTTTCAATTCTGGACCTACGACGATAACCGAACGACCTGAATAATCGACACGCTTACCTAATAAGTTTTGACGGAAACGACCTTGCTTACCTTTCAACATATCAGAAAGAGACTTCAAGGCACGGTTACCTTCAGAACGAACCGCATTTACTTTACGTGAGTTGTCAAATAAGCTATCTACAGCCTCTTGCAACATACGTTTTTCGTTACGTAAGATTACCTCTGGCGCTTTGATCTCGATCAAACGCTTCAAACGGTTGTTACGGATAATCACACGACGGTATAAATCGTTCAAATCAGATGTTGCAAAACGACCTCCATCCAATGGCACCAATGGACGTAATTCTGGTGGAATTACAGGAACCATTTTGATAATCATCCACTCAGGACGGTTGTCGATACGACCTACTGATTCACGGAATGCTTCTACCACTTTCAAACGCTTCAAAGCCTCAGCTTTACGTTGTTGAGAAGATTCTGTGTCAGCCGCGTGACGTAAATCAGCTGATAAGCTGTCTAAGTCGATGCGCGTCAACAACATATTTAACGCGTCAGCACCCATTTTCGCGATGAATTTCTGTGGATCTTCATCAGGAAGGTGTTGGTTTTCGCGTGGTAATTTATCTAAGATATCTAAGTACTCGTCTTCTGTTAAGAAATCAAGGTATTGGCTACCGATCTTTCCTTCTTCCGCGTACATACCTGCTTGAACAACAACATAGCGTTCGTAGTAGATAACTTGGTCTAATTTTTTGGTAGACAATCCAAGCATGTAACCGATTTTGTTCGGTAAGCTACGGAAGTACCAGATGTGTGCTACAGGAACCACTAATTCGATGTGGCCCATACGCTCACGACGTACTTTTTTCTCAGTCACCTCCACACCGCAACGGTCGCAGATGATGCCTTTGTAACGAATACGCTTATATTTTCCGCAATGACACTCCCAGTCCTTTGTTGGACCAAAAATACGCTCGCAGAACAAACCACCCATTTCGGGTTTGTAGGTACGGTAGTTAATTGTCTCCGGTTGAGTTACCTCACCGTTTGAACTTTCAAGAATCGACTCCGGTGATGCCAATGAGATGGTCACTTTTTGGAAATCGCTGTTCAGTTTTCTCGTCTTTTTAAATGACATTTTCGATGTATTTAATTGGAAAATGATTTCTTTTTAAGGGCCGGGGTTAGCGGCCCGATAAATGATTACTC
Organism: Cytophagaceae bacterium; assembly: GCA_024642485.1. Classification (GTDB taxonomy): domain Bacteria; phylum Bacteroidota; class Bacteroidia; order Cytophagales; family Spirosomataceae; genus Aquirufa. The sequence continues at coordinate 7,109 of JAHEAY010000025.1, read as the reverse complement.
AAGTGTGATTTCAAGAGCTAAACCTCTCAATTCGTGAATCAATACGTTGAATGATTCTGGAATGTTTGGCTTAGGCATATTCTCGCCTTTCACAATTGCCTCGTACGCTTTGGCACGGCCGATCACGTCATCCGACTTCACAGTTAAAATCTCTTGCAAGATATTCGCTGCTCCGAAGGCCTCCAATGCCCAAACCTCCATCTCACCGAAACGCTGACCACCGAATTGAGCTTTACCACCCAATGGTTGTTGTGTAATCAATGAGTATGGTCCAATAGAACGTGCGTGCATTTTATCATCTACCAAGTGACCAAGTTTCAACATGTAAATGATACCTACAGTGACCGGTTGATCAAATTTATCACCCGTTAAACCATTGTATAGGTAAGTACGACCCCAATCTGGTAGACCAGCTGCCGTTAATTCTGCCGCAACTTCTGCCTCAGTTCCACCGTCGAAAATTGGTGTCGCATAACGCTTACCTAATTTTTGACCAGCCCAACCTAATACAGTCTCGTAAATTTGACCTAAGTTCATACGAGATGGTACCCCTAGTGGATTCAATACGATATCTACCGGTGTTCCATCTTCTAAGAATGGCATATCTTCTTCACGTACGATACGAGCTACAACACCCTTATTACCGTGACGACCCGCCATCTTATCACCTACTTTCAACTTACGTTTCTTCGCGATGTAGACTTTCGCCAACTTCACGATACCTGCAGGTAATTCATCACCTACTTCAAGAACAAAACGCTCACGCTTGAATCGACCAGCGATTTCGTTACGCTTCACGTTGAAGTTCTTAATTAAAGCCATGAACAATTTGTTCAACGTTGCATCCGATGTAGCTTCTTCTACGATCAAGTCAGAAAGCAAGTTTGCTTCTTCTTGAACAGCATAAGTAGACTCATCACGGTACAAGTTTTTATCTGGGAATAATAATTCTTCGATGTTCTTCGCTGAGAATTTAACACCCTTCTCCACGATCACCGTGCCGAATTTGTGCTTAATACCCGCGCAAGTTTTACCTGCTAATAAAGCAACAGTCTTCTCGATCATTTGGCGACGAATCTCCAAAAGGTCTTTACTGTATTCCTTCATTAACTTCTTCAATTCAGCTTTCGATTTCTCACGCTCTTCCTTATCCTTTTTAGGACGGGCGAACAATTTCGTATCGATTACCACACCTTTTAATGATGGTGGCGCTTTCTTCGAAGCATCTTTCACATCACCCGCTTTGTCACCAAAGATGGCACGTAATAATTTTTCTTCTGGTGTCGGATCTGATTCTCCTTTTGGAGTAATCTTACCAATCAAGATATCGCCTTCTTTCACTTCAGCACCTACGCGAACAACACCGTTCTCGTCTAGGTTACGAACTGTTTCTTCCGATACGTTTGGAATTTCAGATGTCAATTCCTCTTCTCCACGTTTTGTATCACGAACTTCTAATTCGAATTCTTCGATGTGGATCGAAGTAAAGATATCGTCACGAACAACTTTTTCTGAGATTACGATCGCATCCTCAAAGTTGTAACCTTGCCATGGCATGAACGCCACTTTCATGTTACGACCTAATGCTAATTCACCTGCCTCTGTTGCATAACCTTGGCAAAGCGCTTGACCTTTCTTCACTTTCTCCCCTTTGAACACGATCGGCTTTAAGTTGATCGTTGTATCTTGGTTCGTTCTGCGGAATTTGATCAATTCGTATGTTTTCAATGATCCGTCAAAGCTGATCAACGCTTCAGATTCAGTTTGATCGTAGTTAACAACAATTTTCAATGCGTCAACATATTCAATCACACCATCACCTTCGGCTACAACTAAGGTACGTGAGTCAATCGCCACACGGTGCTCTAGACCTGTACCAACAATAGGTGCTTCTGGGCGCAACAATGGTACCGCTTGGCGCTGCATGTTGGATCCCATCAAAGCACGGTTGGCATCATCATGCTCCAAAAAAGGAATCAATGAAGCGGCAACCGAAACGATTTGGTTAGGAGCAACGTCCATGTATTGTGCATCTGCTGGATTTACCAATGGGAAATCACCTTCAAAACGAGCCTTTACACGGTCAGATAAGAATTTACCTGATTTCATGTCGATTGGCGCATTCGCTTGAACGATGTTTTTACCATCTTCCTCTTCTGCAGTTAAATATTCTACGCGGCTCGTTGTATCTACTTTACCACCATCGATTAAACGATAAGGTGTTTCGATAAAGCCCATTGAGTTTACTTTCGCGTGAACACAAAGAGATGAAATCAAACCAATGTTTGGTCCCTCTGGAGTTTCAATCGTACAAAGACGACCATAGTGCGTATAGTGAACGTCACGAACCTCGAAACCAGCTCTTTCACGAGAAAGACCACCTGGCCCTAGTGCCGACATACGACGCTTGTGCGTAATCTCAGCCAATGGATTCGTTTGATCCATGAATTGAGATAGTTGGTTCGTTCCAAAGAATGAGTTGATTACCGACGATAATGTACGAGCATTGATCAAGTCAACAGGTTTGAAATCTTCGTTATCACGAACATTCATACGTTCTTTGATCGTACGTGCCATACGTGCAAGACCTACACCGAATTGCGCATATAATTGCTCTCCTACGGTACGAACACGACGGTTAGATAAGTGGTCAATATCATCGACTACTGCACGTGAGTTGATCAAACCGATCAAGTATTTCACGATAGAGATGATATCTTCTTTGGTCAAGACTTTAACATCCATTGGGATATCATGACCTAATTTTTTATTGATACGGTAACGACCTACTTCACCCAAATCGTAACGCTTGTCTGAGAAGAACAAGTTTTGGATGATGTCACGTGCCGTTTGCTCATCGGGAGCATCTGTATTACGTAATTGCTTGTAGATAACTTCTACGGCCTCTTTCTCAGAGTTTGAAGTATCTTTTTGCAACGTATTGTAAATGATGTTGTAGTCAGAAACGTTCACGTCATCTTTGTGCAAGATAACCGTTGCAGAACCTGATTCTAAAATCGTCTCAACTTCGTTCTCTGTGATAACTGTATCACGTTCGATCAAGATTTCGTTACGGTCGATAGAAACTACCTCACCTGTATCTTCATCTACGAAGTCTTCTTGCCATGTTTTCAAAACACGTGCCGCCAAACGACGACCTACGATGCCTTTCACAGCTTTTTTATCAACCTTGATTTCTTCAGCTAAGCCAAATAAATCCAAGATATCCTTGTCATTTCCGTAACCAATCGCACGAAGCAATACTGTTACTGGGAATTTTTTCTTACGGTCGATGTACGCATACATCACATTGTTAACGTCCGTAGCAAACTCAATCCAAGAACCCTTGAATGGAATGATACGTGCTGAATACAATTTCGTTCCGTTTGTGTGCTTCGATTGCGCGAAGAATACACCTGGTGAACGGTGCAACTGAGAAACGATTACACGCTCCGCACCGTTGATCACGAAGGATCCACGCTCGGTCATGTAAGGGATGTTTCCTAAGAAAACCTCTTGTTCGATGGTTTGGAAATCCTCGTTGTCTGTATCGTTACAGATCAAACGCAATTTCGCTTTTAAAGGTACTGAATACGTCAAACCGCGGTCGATACACTCATCTACCGAATATTTCGGTGGATCTACTGAGTAGTCGACAAACGACAAAACGAAATTTTCACGCGAATCCGCGATAGGAAAATTTTCAGCGAACACTTTAAATAAACCTTCGTCTGTACGGTTTTCTGCAGCTGTCTCAAGCTGGAAAAAATCCTGGAAGGATTGGACTTGGATATCCAGAAAATCTGGATAATTGATCACAGACTGCGTTTTCGCAAAGCTGTGTCTTCCTGTGGCAGTGATGTTACTCAAGGCTTTATACGTTTTAAATTAAAATGAAAAATGGCCCGTGGGCGCAATTTCTCGCCGTTTCCGACGAAAATTAAAAGCTGAATGCCTCGTAGAGATCAGATCGAATTTCCCTTTGCGCCTCCCCTACGATAAGAGATTTGTGTTTCAGAAAAACAATCTGCGGATTCGCCCGGAGGCGTTAATCCTAAAATAGCCTGCAAAATTAAGAAAAGTTTTTTACCGAACAAATAGGGGAGGGGATTTTTTTCAGTCGCTAGTCGTCAGTGGTCAGTCCGGAGGGAAATAGTCCTGAGTGAGATGTCCGTAGTCCGGAGGGAATTAGTCCGAAGTTCGGAGTACGAAGGGATATTTGGTCTGAGTCTAGTGTTCTCAGTTGAGATCCCATCTCTTAACTCTTACTTCTTCACTCTCAACTCTTAATTAGTCCGCAGGGAAATTGGTGTGAGTAAGTTGTTCTCTATTGTTGTGTCTTTGGGATCCCATCTCCTAACTCTACACTCTTACTTCTCAACTCTCTCCTATCATCTCAACTCATGATTTGTACATCAACTTGTTGATAAAATTCTACATGAGCTATTTTGACATGAAAATTAAAATACATTTGCTAGCGACTAGTGACTGACGACTAGCGACTGTCCGACTGTCCACTGCCCACTGATAAAGCCCCCTAACCTATGCTCCCCCGACTAAAATTCTACCTCCGCTTTACCTTAGGAATGACCCGGCAAGAAATTCGAGGTATCTATATAATGTTAGGTTTGATCGTGCTCGGGATGGGGGTGCACGCGATTTATCAATATGTTGCATTGCAGGCAGATGCTGACATGATTGAGCCGAAGCGATTTGATGAAATTTACATGGCCCAAAAGGCCGCTCATCAAAAGGCGAATTTTGTCCATAAAAGCTATCCTATATATAAGCGAACATTTACCCATCCGCATTACATCAAAAAATCACAAGATTGGAAGATCAATATTAATGAGGCGGATTCTACAGCTTGGGTGGCCTTGCCGGGTATTGGACCCGGTTTCGCTAAACGAATTTTGACTTTTCGGGAGCGCTTGGGTGGTTTTGCTGCCGCGGAACAATTGACAGAAGTGTATGGAATCGATTCGATTTGGATCAGGCAAAATCTAAGAAAGTTTCAGGTAGGTAAGGGTGTATATCGGCCGTTGTATGTGAATCGGGCGATTTGGAATGAATTCCGTCATCCCTATTTACCGTATGCGCAGGCCAAAGTCGTTTTGAATTTTCGCAAACAACATGGAATTATCCCTGATTTTACTTCGCTTATACAAATCAAATTAATTGAACCGACGGTTTGGGAGCGACTAAGGCCTTACTTAAATTTTGAGCCTTGAATTTTATCTTAAAAGCCGTAATTTGCGGAACAATTACACATCAACAAATACACATATACCATGTCAACAGGTTTCTTTCAAGTACCTACTCCTATTAATGAGCCTATCTTAGCTTATGCGACCGGATCGAAAGAGCGGGAGCAATTGCAAAATAAGTTAGCCGAACTTCGTGCCAAACAAATTGATATTCCGATGTATATCGGCGGAAAATCAGTTCAAGGGGCGCAAAAAGTTGCGATGACTTGTCCGCATGATCACCAACATGTATTGGGTCATTACTATGAAGGAGGAAAAAAGGAAGTTGGCCAAGCGATTGATGCTGCTTTAGGGGCACATGCAGCCTGGTCGGCAACACCTTGGGAGCGCCGCGCAGCCATCTTTTTGAAGGCGGCAGAATTGTCGGCAACCAAATACCGCATGGATTTAAATGCTCGAACAATGTTGGGGCAATCTAAAAACGCCTTCCAAGCGGAAATTGATGCTGCTTGTGAGTGGGTAGATTTTTTACGTTTCAATGTGCATTATGCATCTCAGATTTATGCTGATCAGCCTATTTCATCGCCAGGCGTTTGGAATCGGGTGGAATACCGCGCATTGGAAGGTTTTGTGTATGCATTGACACCATTTAACTTTACCGCGATTGCAGGAAATTTGCCGGCAGCACCTGCTTTGATGGGGAATACGGTAGTTTGGAAGCCGTCGCCTAGTCAGGTTTATTCAGCTGGGTTGTTGATGGATATATTAACGGAAGCAGGATTACCGGCTGGGGTTATCAATTTAGTATTTGCGGATGGTCCTGAGGCGGGAGATGTGGTTTTTAATCACCGCGATTTCGCAGGAGTTCATTTCACGGGTTCTACGGCGGTGTTTCAAACGATTTGGAAGAATATAGGTAACAATATTTCGAATTATAAATCTTATCCTCGGATTGTGGGTGAGACAGGTGGCAAGGACTTTGTGGTTGCTCATCCTTCTGCAGAGCCAAAGGCTTTGTCGGTGGCCATCATTCGTGGGGCATTTGAATACCAAGGTCAAAAATGTTCGGCGGCATCGCGTGCCTATGTGCCCGCATCTTTATGGCCAAAGGTTGAAGCCTATTTAAAAGAAGATTTGGCGGCGATTCGCATGGGTGGAACGGAAGATTTTGGAAATTTTGTAAATGCGGTGATTGATGCGAAGGCCTTTGCGAAGATTTCTGGATTTATTTCGGATGCTCAACAGGACGCCGATGTGACTGTGGTTGCGGGTGGAAATTGTGATGATTCGAAGGGTTATTTTGTGGAGCCTACAGTTCTTTTGACTAAGAATCCTAAATCAAGAACAATGGTGGAGGAGATTTTTGGGCCGGTGTTGACGATTTATGTCTATCCAGATTCGGAATGGAAGCAAACCTTGGCTTTGGTTGATGAGACATCTGCCTATGCATTAACAGGTGCTATTTTTGCGCAGGATGCATATGCATTAGAGGAGGCGAAGGCTTCACTCGTTAATGCAGCAGGTAACTTGTATTTAAATGATAAGTGTACGGGAGCCGTTGTGGGTCAGCAGCCATTTGGGGGTGCGCGAGCATCTGGAACGAATGATAAGGCGGGTTCATACTTGAATTTATTGCGTTGGGTTTCGCCACGTACGGTGAAGGAAGTATTTGTTTCGCCAACAGATTTTCGATATCCATTTTTGGGCTAGATTGAGCTTTATAAATGGTAAGGAACCTTGCAGATGAAAAATTTGCAAGGTTTTTTGTTTTTTATCTTTGCTGATTTTCAGCGAATTACGAATTATTGTAAAATATTTTTGTGGAGTGTGTTGGTATTTATAAATTATTCCTACATCTTTGCACTCCCAATCGCTAGGAAAAAGCTTCTAGCACATTAACGG
>JAHEAY010000203.1 GCA_024642485.1 Cytophagaceae bacterium | reverse complement strand
GTCTGCACCCACAGCGATATCCGCTTTCTTGAAACGGTCCTCCATGGATGAACCGAATAATCCCAATCCGGCTAAACCCGCCGAGCTTTTAAGGATTTCTCTCCGACTCAAATTGTTTTTCATAGTCTTTGTTTGATAGGTTTAATTGAAACTTGCCAACATGCTCGCCGTTTGGTAAGCAATCTTTTCATTGTATGCACGCGCGATGGATTTGTAACGAAATAAGTCAATAATCGTGCCAATCAGCAAAAATCCACCGGTAAAAAAATAGAGCAATCCTAAACCAATTCGATCCGTGATGAAACGTTGAAGTCCCGCAAAACAAACAAAGCCTGCGAGAGTGCAAACTAAAATCAACACAGGATCCCGACGCTTGCTCATGTAAATCGACATGAATTGGGTTTGCTGATTCTCCGACATCCCCTGTAAAATCGGTGTGAGGCCATTAGCTTCCGCCAAATCTAAACTAGCCAATTGGGGAAGGATGTTCGAGTTCATCAGTGAAAAATTAGATTCAAGCTGTTAGTTACGAAAATTTCACTTAGCTCAAAAATGATTCCCGGGAAAATTCCAAAAATGATGCTCAATATGCCTAATCCAAAAAGACTAAACTTTTCGAGAAGGTTCAAATCAGGTAATTCCCAAGCATTGTCGCGCACAAAATAGGTGCCTAAATAGATTTTTTGGAAGGTCCATAATAAATAACCAGCCCCCAATAAAATGCCTAATCCGCCCAAAATGGCATAAACGGGAGTTAAATGGGTGCTAGTAAATGCGCCCATCAAACTGAAGAATTCGCCAATGAATCCAGAGAATCCAGGTAAGCCTAAGGAAGCGAAAATCGCAATGCCAGATACGACCGTAAACCAGGGCATTTTTGTCGCTAGGCCAGAGAAATTATCGATTTGGCGATTGCCTGTCCGACTATACAACACGCCTACCATCAAAAATAATAAGGACGATAAAATCCCATGTGAAAGCAATTGAAAGATGGCACCCTGCCAGCCTTCTGGTGTGAAGGATGCGATTCCGACCAACACAAAACCCATGTGTGAGACGGATGAATAGGCAACTAATTTCTTCAAATCCGTCATGGCTAAGGCGTTATAAGCCCCATAAATGATGGACAATACGCCTAATCCTGCCATGATGCTCGCCGCGTCTACGGCCTCCGCAGGAAAGAAGGGGATGGCCATGCGCAACCAACCGTAAGCTCCTATTTTTAATAAAACACCGGCCAATAAAACCGAAATGGGTGTAGGTGCTTCCACGTGCGCATCAGGTAACCAAGTATGCAAGGGAACTAAAGGCAATTTGATCGCAAAGCCGATGAACAATAACCAGAATCCCCAGGCACGCCCCGACAAGCCCCCTAATAAGAATCCCGATTGTGGGCTAAAAATGTTATTTGGTTGGCAGTTTTGGGGATCACTTAATACCTGTAAATCAAAACTATGTACGATTTGATTAGGTGCGATTTCATGAGTCGCTAAGGCTGTTTGAATCGATGACAAATCATGAAACCCTAAGTTGGGAAATGCTAATGCCGTTTCATTCGGGTCCATGTAGGCCAAAGCAATTCCCAACATCACAATCAGGATGAATAATGAGCCTACTAAGGTATAAATGAAGAATTTCAACGACGCATAATTCCGGCGGGGTCCTCCCCAAATACCGATTAAGAAATACATCGGCAATAACATGAATTCAAAAAAGACATAGAACAGGAACATGTCCCGCGCTAAAAAACAGCCCATGATGGAAGCGTTCAATAGCAATACCAAGGCGTAATAGCCTTCCATTTTATCATGAATGTCACGGGAGTTCCACAAGGCCACGAAACTTACTATTCCGGTCAATAGGATCAATCCGATGCTTAATCCATCTACACCGAGGGAATAATGGGAGACAAAATGCCCAAGATTTCCCAGGTTTAAGTGAATCCAATCAAAAGATTCTGTCAATTGAAATCCGTCCTGCGTAGGGTCAAAAACCAAGGCGATTTTGGCCAAAAGCAAAAGCTGAATTCCTGTGATCGCGATGGCGATCAGCCTTGCGTAGCCTGCGCCTAATTTCCCAAACCCAACAACGAGTGAGGCAATGAGCGGCAATAGAATGATGTATGATAAGTTTCCCATTAATACAAAAGGTAAATTAGGATGAAAACCAAAGTAAAGAATACCCAGAACCAGTAACGGTGTAATTGCGCCGACTGCCAGGTGGACAAACGACGACCCAAAGCTCTGCTTGTAGCTGCAATGAAGCTAACCGAACCATCCACCAAATGACGGTCGGTCCATGCACTCAGGTGCGCGATGATAACTTGTAATTCTGTGAATTTAACAGCGATTCGGTCGATGACCCGTGCATCAAATTGATGAATGCGAGTGCCGATATACCAAGCCAATCGGTAAGCGGATGGCCAAATAAAGCCAAGAAATTGATAGTTTTTGGCCGGTACCCAGCGGCGAGTTAGGTAGGTGGTGCCTAAGCCAACCATCCATGAACCTGCGGTAATTCCCAACCAAAATTCTGGAATGTGGTAATTTTCAATGTGGAAAAAGGAAAAAAATGTCGAGTGATTAACGTGAAGCGGGTTGGTCGATATCCAAAAAAATAGACTCAAAAATATCAGTAAACTGATAGGAATAACTTGCAGCCATTCGTTGTGTGATTTTTCTAGGTTATGACCGCCACGGTTTTGGCCTAAGAAAATCAAATAGATTTGTCGGCACATATAAGTCGCCGTTAATACCATTCCGAGGGCCAATGCTCCTAACAGCACAAAGTAATAATTCGCATAGGCGCTATGCTGTGCCGTATCCCACAAATACCCTGCGATGTTTTCCTTGCTATAAAATCCACTCGTGAAGGGAATACCTAACATCCCCGCGCCAAAAATCAGGTAGGCAATAAAACTCATGGGCAATTGTTTTCGTAGGCCACCCATGTGGTTAAGGCTTTGTGCATCTGAATGATGCGTCGCTTTTTGATGGTGTAAATAATGAATCACCGAGCCCGCTGTCAGGAAAAGTCCCGCCTTGAAAATACCATGTGCATAGAGGTGAAAAAGCGATGCGCTTGAGCCCATCCCGAGCCACATTAGGCCGAGTTGGGAAATCGTCGAATAGGCCAAAGCCTTTTTGATGTCGTTTTGGAATAAGGCAAAAAAAGCGCCTGCCACTAAGGAAATGGCACCAATTGTTCCCATGAACAAATGGGCTTCTTCGCCGATGAAGGGGTAAACACGAATTCCTACAAATACCCCGGCCGCCACCATGGTCGCCGCGTGAATCAATGCGGAGGCGGGCGTAGGTCCTTCCATGGCATCGGGTAGCCAGGACATCAATGGAAATTGGGCCGATTTACCGATTCCCCCGAGAATCACGGCGATGCCGACGAGGGCTGGGGCACTTCCATGCATCGCTGAAAATACGCTAGTTCCGAAATGATTGGCAAGGCCAATTAAGCCAAAAAGCAATGCAATATCGCCGATTCGATTCAATAGAAACGCTTTCTTGGCGGCTTTGATAGCTGCTTCTTTTTGATGCCAGAAACTGATCAATAAATAGGAACAAGCTCCTACCAATTCCCAGGCACCGTAAAAAATGTATAGCTGGTCGGTGAGAACAAGCAATGTCATGGACCCGATGAACAGATGTAAATAGCTGTAATATCGACCGATATTAGGGTCTTTTGCGAGGTAAGATTTGGAAAAAATCTGAACAAAAAGTGCGACAATGCTCACCAACAAAAGCAATAATTGCGCAGATTTAGTCATCCAGAAACTCGCCAAAATGTCCTTGCCAGCTAAGCTGAACCAAGGATAGCTTATGATGTTTTCAGGCATGTGGCCTACTTGAAATGCGAGGTAGGTGAAAAGGCCCGCGAGCAGGATGGATACATTGACTTGGACTTTTTTAGGGAGCAACGCAATCAAGCCGGCGGAAAGCCAAGGCAGGATGAGTAGCGCTAAAAAAATCGTTTGTATCGGCATAAAAGTATTTAAGGAAG
>JAHEAY010000194.1 GCA_024642485.1 Cytophagaceae bacterium | reverse complement strand
GACAATCCTCAAGTGAACTTAGAATTAGGCGCCCACACAGATGCCCGTGCAACGGCCGCATACAATCAGAAATTATCACAACGCCGCGCGGAATCTGCGGTAAAATACATCTTACAGCGTGGCATCGCCAAAGACCGAATCAAACCGAAAGGGTATGGCGAGAGTCAATTAATCAATGAATGTTCAGACGGCGTAGATTGCCCAGAGGAAATGCATCAGCAGAACCGTCGGACAGAGTTTAAAATCATACAAATAAATTAGTAATAATATGTCGGCATACTTATTAAAAAATGGTCAAATCGTCAACGAAGGGCAAATCACGACTAGTGATATTCGCATAAAAAACGGCCGGATTGAGAAAATCGGGACGAGCATTAGCCCTGAAGGCAACGAACAGGTTATTGATTTACAAGGTAAACATGTTTTTCCGGGTATGATTGACGACCAGGTCCACTTTAGAGAGCCTGGATTAACTCATAAGGCAACCATTGCCAGCGAAGCGCGCGCGGCAGTAGCCGGCGGTGTAACGAGTTTCATGGAAATGCCGAACACCGTTCCGAATGCACTGACGCAAGAATTACTTTCAGACAAATACCACATCGCACACGAGAACTCTTTGGCAAACTATTCCTTTTTCATGGGCGCTGCCAATGACAATTTGGAAGAAGTATTAAAGACGAATAAAAACAATGTTTGTGGCATCAAGATATTCATGGGCTCTAGCACGGGTAATATGCTAGTGGATAATACCAAAACCCTAGAAACCCTTTTCAATTCCAGCGAATTGTTGATTGCGACGCATTGTGAGGATGAAGCAACAGTTCGTGCGCGTTTGGAATTATTCAGAGAAAAATACCCAACGGAAGATGCACCCGCTTTTATTCATCCCTTAATTCGAAATGAAGAAGCTTGCTATTTATCTTCATCGATGGCGGTAGATTTGGCGAAAAAATCCAATACCCGATTACACATTTTACATATTAGCACGGAGGAAGAACTAGCCTTATTCGAAACTGGGAAGGCTGTTAAAGACAAACGAATTACAGCAGAGGCTTGTGTACATCACTTGTGGTTTGATGCCACAAGCTATGAAACGTTAGGAAATCTAATCAAATGTAATCCTGCCATCAAAGATGGAAGACATCGTGCTGCGATTCGACAAGCGCTTCAAACAGGAGCTATTGATGTCATTGCCACGGATCATGCTCCTCACACGTGGGAAGAAAAACAACAAGGCTATTGGAAATCTCCATCAGGATTGCCCTTGGTTCAACATCCCTTATTGATGTTATTAGAAATGAGCCAAGAGGGCGTATTGAGCCTTACTCAAATTGCTGAAAAAACAGCACATAATTTGGCCGAATGCTTCCAAATTCAAGATCGCGGATATATCAGAGAGGGTTATTGGGCAGATTTGGCAATTGTTGATTTACAGCAATCGCACGAAGTGACAAAATCATCACTACATTATCAATGTGCCTGGTCACCCTTAGAAGGACATAAATTCCCAGCGAGCATTACACACACGTTTGTCTCAGGCCATTTGGCCTATGCAAATGGCCAATTTGATATGAGTAAAAAAGGGGAACGATTACTTTTTAATCGTTAGGATTAGAGAATCTCGTCAAAGAAAACGCGCATGTAAAAACCGAGCGACTGATTATACAATGATTTTGTATCAGTTGCAATGTTGATTAATCCTGCTTGGTACGTTAACCCTACCGATACAAAGTTTTGGGAAATAACACCGATACCCACTTTAAAACCTAGGTCTAGTCGGCGAACATCACGCGAAAAGCTTTCACCCGTCGTAGAGGTCAACACATAAGTCCCCGGTTTTTGCACATTTGCTGAGCGGATATTGTAAGTTGCATTGTCCCATAGTCCAATTCCCATGTAAGGGCCACCCCAAACAGAAAACCCACTGGCATATTCAGAAACTGAACCCAGTTTAATTTCGAAATTGGGACTAATATCTAGGTAATTTAAAGATAAGTTTCGTTCTGTATATGTAGAATCCGAGAAATTCGTTTTGCCATGAAATCCTTTTTGGGACAAGGTTAATTCGGGATTAAAACTGACGCGGGATGTCAGTGGATATTGCATACCGAAACCAACTTCGAAGGCGGGTTTAAAAAAATAGGTTTCCCCTCCTACACCATCACCGCTGAAACGGGCCGACTTCGCTTCGATATGGAAAATCTTTTTAGAGCGATTTTTTTGAGCAAATGCTGTATTTACAAGTAGCGAAATACACAAAAAACTACAAACTAGGTGCTTAATCATAGGTGGAATCATTGGAAATAATTAGCAATTTTAAGCCATATTTGTGGAAACACCAACAAAATTTATTGTACGCAACGGAATAATGTCAATAATTAAACACGCTTTACTACCTTATTTCCAGCCTGAAGGAATAGAAGCTGGCCTAGATGAAGCCGGTCGGGGGTGTTTGGCAGGACCCGTAGTTGCCGCTGCCGTCATTTTACCCAAAGATTTTCACGATAAATTATTGACTGATTCCAAACAATTGAATGACAAACAGCGGCAACAATTAATCGAAGTCGTCAAAACCTACGCCATTGATTATGCGATTGCAGAAGTTGACCATGAGACGATTGATCAGATTAATATTTACAAAGCAAGTGTCATGGCGATGCACAAAGCTGTGGACAAATTACGAACCACTCCTGATCATTTATTAGTCGACGGAAATCGCTTTATCAGCTACCCATTTGTCCAGCACACCTGCATTGTGAAAGGGGATTCCAAGTATTTTTCCATTGCGGCAGCTTCCATATTAGCCAAAACATATCGAGATGAATGGATGCAAAAAGCGGCAGAACGCTTCCCAGGCTACGGATGGGAGCGAAATGCGGGCTATCCGACCTTGGAACATCGAAAGGCTGTACTTCGCATAGGCCCTACGGAAATCCACCGAAAAACCTTTCGTGTAGAATTAAAGGAAAAAGCCTAAATTAGTGCTTTAGCTCTATGCAATGCGCCCCCTACAACTACTAAATATCATTTTCTTGATGCTTATTTTCTCCATGAGCATTCATGCGCAACATGAATTGTACAGGGGTGAAAACAAACAACGCATGCAAGAATTTGCGGATGATTTCAGTCGGGAGCAAAACAAGCAGTATTTACAGAGTCAAGCCCTCGCCAAACAGAAGGGCATTAAACTCCAAGACCAAATCGGGGATAAAAAAATTACCTTACAACAGATCAATTCACTTGGAGAAGCCCTATATCTTGGGGTCGAGTCGAATCGCCGGTCGGCACAAATCACACGAACAGATCAGTTATATAGCACGGGTGGATTAGGCCTTTCTTTGACGGGAAAATCTGACACATTAGCGGGCAAGATGGCGCTTTGGGATGGCGGAGGTGCAATGACGACGCATCAGGAATTAAGTGGTCGCATCAAATCACAAGAGAGTGCATTAACGTCCGACCTGCATGCAACGCACGTTGCGGGAACGATGATTGCTAGCGGCGTAATCGCCTCGGCACGCGGAATGGCTTTTGGGGCAGATTTAAAGGTTTGGGATTATAATAATGACAATTCAGAAATTAGTTCGGCATCACCGAATTTATTAATCAGTAATCATTCCTATGGGTATCAGGCGGGCTGGGTATATGACTCGACGAAAAACAAATGGCAGTGGTGGGGAAATGATGCCATCAGCACACTGGAAGATTATAAGTTCGGGTATTATGACAGCAACGCGCAAGCCTTGGACAAGATTGCCTTCAATGCCCCGTACTACCTCATTACGAAATCAGCGGGGAATAGCCGTTCCGAAAATGGCCCAGATTTCACCAAAGGCGAATATTATTACCTCAAAAACACAAAAGATTCCAGCAATGTCATTCGTTCAAAAAACGATGCTTATGACATCATCTCCACGACGGGTACTGCCAAAAACATCTTGACCGTTGGAGCCATTGAATCAATCCAACAAACGCCAAACCTTGCTTCTGATCTCCGAGTAAGTAATTTTTCGAGTTGGGG
>JAHEAY010000020.1 GCA_024642485.1 Cytophagaceae bacterium | reverse complement strand
GAATTGATTCATTCGCGAGTGGCCTCTACTCGCTTGTTGGCGGATGCTTTAAAAACGCGAAATCATCAGGTGCACACCTTTGTGTCTGCATCGGCGATTGGTTATTATGGGGCGGATTCTGAGGATGTACTTTGTAAGGAGGATACTCCGGCAGGCGCCGACTTTTTAAGTGCTTGTACGGTGGCTTGGGAAAAGGCGGTGGATGAAATACAAGGCTTACGCGTGGTGAAATTGCGTATTGGCTTAGTTTTGGGTGCGAATGGAGGAATATTCCCTGTATTAGCCCGACCGATTCGTTGGTTTGCCGGCGTGATTTTAGGTAAGGGGACCCAAGGGCAATCGTGGATTCATATTCAGGATTTAGTTAAAATGTTTGCATGTGCGCTGACGGATGAGCATGCACACGGTGTTTATAATGCGGTGGCGCCAAATCCGGTAACACATGCGGAGATGACAAAACAGATTGCGGCGGCTTATCACAGACCCATTTGGTGGCCTCAATTTCCGGCTTGGGCATTGCGTTTGGTACTGGGCGAGATGGCCGTTTTAGTGACGGGAGGAAATTTTGTTTCTTCGGAGAAAATACAAAAAGAGTTAAATTTTACGTTTACTTACACGCGTCTAGCGGACGCGTTAACACAAATTATACATGTCTAAAACAATTTTAGTTTATTGTGGCTCATCAAAAGGGCACAACCCGATTTACGAAGCAGAAGCAAAAGCCTTAATGCAGGCGTTCAAGAAGCACGATTGCAAATTGATTTTTGGTGCGGGGAGTGTGGGAATCATGGGCGTTTTGGCAGATGAATATTTACGTTTGGGCGGTCATGTGATCGGGGTGATTCCGTCGTTTATGGAGCCTTGGGAAGTGAAGCATACAGGTATTCAGGAATGTTATGTCACGGAAACGATGCACAGTCGGAAGCAGAAAATGGCTGAGCTGGCTGATGGTGTAATTGCCTTGCCAGGTGGTTTTGGTACCTTGGATGAGTTGTTTGAGATGTTGACTTGGAAGCAATTGGATTTACATCAAATGCCTATTTCCATCCTGAATACGAATGGCTATTATGATCATTTATTAGCGCAATTGCAGCACATGGTGGATGAAGGATTTTTGAAATCGCCTAATTTAGAAGCTTTGCAGGTGGAGACAAATCCGGAGGCTTTGGTCGATTACATCATGGCCTATGAGCCAGAGAAAATGGAGAAAAAATGGATTTATCGCGGCTAATTTGCCTTTTTTTATTGGTGTCATTTGTGGGTTTCGGGCAGCAAAAGTCGGAGAACTTAGGCTCTGCTGTGAACTCGGAATACGCGGAGTTGAACCCCGTTATGGCTCCAGATGGCAAGACGCTGTATTTTGGTCGGAAGAATCATCCATCTAATCGTTTTGGAACGCAGGGTTCGGAGACGGTGGCGGGGTCACAGGATATTTGGTTTAGTGAGCGTGTGGGGGATGTTTGGAGTACGGCGCGTCGTATGCCGGATGTGTTGAATCGTGATCAATACAATACGATTTTATCGATTTCTCCGGATGGCCAAACGATATTATTGAAGGGTGCCTACATCAATGGTGTCTATGAATCGCGCGGTTTTTCTTTAGCCAAAAAGACTGTCGCCGGATGGTCGATTCCCGAGAAAATCAACATTCCGGGCTATGAAAAGCTGAGTCGGGGTAAGAATGAATATGCTTATTTAGCGATGGACGGGAAGGCTCTCTTATTAGCTTTCGCGGAGAAGAAAAACAGTGATCGGGATGATATTTATGTGAGTTTATTAGGGGATTCTGGTTGGTCGAAACCCGAGAATTTAGGGGACGGAATAAATACGGAGTTTTCGGAAACAACGCCATTTTTGGCGGCGGATGGTCGGACGCTTTATTTCTCATCGGACCGACCGGGTGGTCTAGGTTTGCAGGATATTTACATGTCGAAGCGATTAGGCAATGGATGGACATCGTGGCGCAAGCCTGTTAACATCGGTCCGCCGGTGAATACAAGCGGTTATGATGCCTATTATACTTTGGCTGCCAAAGGGGATTATGCTTATTTTTTATCATCTACGGAGACAGGCAAGAAGGATATTTTTCGGATTGCGATCGAGCCTGAACCGGAGCCTGTTGTTGCGGAGGCGCCGAAGCCCATCTTGCAACAAGATGTTAAATCGAGTCCACGAATTGGTTCTTCGGAGACATCGGAGGCTGTCGTATTGCTAACCGGTAAAGTGAGTGATGCTGCAGGCAAGGTGCCTTCGGGTGCTTCGGTGAGTTATGAGGATTTGAAAACGGGTAAGATCATTGGCCAGGCGACACCGGATCCGGGAACGGGGCAATATAAATTGGTCTTGCCTTATGGAACCAATTATGGGATTACAGCGAAGGCGAATGGCTATTTACCTAGTTCGACGCATTTGGATTTAAGCCAATTACGCGGCCGGTATTTGGAATTAGATGGTCGGGATTTAGCGATGTCGCCAATTGCCAAAGGAAGTACGGTGACGGTTAATAATCTATTCTTTGAGCTGAATAAGGCAACCTTAACGGCGGAATCTGAGCCGGAATTGAAACGAATGGTTCAGGTGATGTTGGACAATGTGGCTTTGCGAATCGAGATCAGTGGGCACACGGATAATACGGGTACGGATGTAATTAATGATGCCTTGTCACAGGCGCGTGCAGATGCGGTGAAGATTTATTTGTTGAATGCAGGCATTCCGGCGGGAAGAATTCAATCAAAGGGCTATGGATCTAAGCGTCCGAAGGTTTCGAATGATACGGATGAAGGAAGAGCGCAGAATAGACGGGTGGAGTTTTCGATTTTGTAAGTCATCAGTCGCTAGTCGTCAGTGGTCAGTCTGGAGTCCGGAGGGAATTAGTCCGAAGGAGATTGTAGAGACGCAATACTTTGCGTCTATTTAGTTAAGACGCGAGGTATCGCGTCTCTACAAAAAGCCACAGCTCTTAACTCTTTGCTCCCAACTCTTCCCTCTTTTCCATGTATTCCCCAGGCGAGCAACCTATCTCAGCTTGAAATGCGGAATAAAAGCTTGAGCGGGAACTGAATCCGGCCATTTGGCCAATACCCTCAATACTCAAGTGCTCAAATTCAGCGGAATTCATCAATTGAAGTGCATATTGAATTCGAAGGCTCGTTTTTAATTTGGGAAAACTTTGTTTGAATAATACCCGAATACAGTATGAAATGTGGTGTTGAGGCGCTTTGAGCGCTGCCGCCAAGTCTCCTATGGAGAAATCTGGATTTAGGTAGGGTTTCTCTTCCGCTAAATATACGTTGATTTGATCCCTTAATTCTATAAATGGATTATCTTCCTCGTCGAAATCTTCAAGCGGCTGTGGAGTTGGATTTTTTTCTTTGGGCGGTTCGGATGTCTCTTTGTAAATCGGGAATCCATATAGAATTTGAGGAAAAATCAAGAGGCTAACGGAAAGTAGCAGGAACATAATTCCCCCTACATTGTGAACGAGATTTAGTGCACTGTACGTTTCCTTTGGTGTTTTTTCAATAAAATCTAATGTGATCATCCCAAAAGCAATTAATAGGATAATCAGCGTGATGAAAAACATATTCAACCAGCGATAGGTCAATAAATATTGCTGGGTTGGAATGGATTTTTTCAATTGAGGTCTGTATTTCCAAATCCGGTAATAGCTAATGACTGTGTAAATCATCAACGAGGAAACGCGCATCATGTAATTCGCGGATATTGGAAAAATGAAATTTACGCGCGCATATTTTAGTTGGTCTATATCATCTAATATACTTTGTGCAAGGGCCATTTTGGCAGCAAATGAAGTCAGGTAATAGGGTATATTTCCGACGAAAACGATAGCTGCAGGAATGAAATGCAAGAAGTCTGCAGGTTTCAAAATATAGGTATCACGAATGATTCCACGTGCATAGAAATACAATAAGGGGCCGGCCAACAGCATGAAAGGGGAAAAATTGCCATAAAAGATGGCTAGCCAAAAAGCTGAATTTCCGAATACCGAAAAGTAATGTGTTAGACTGTAAATGGATATAAGAAATAGAAATCCTCCTAAATAAATGGTGTTTTTATTTTCCTTCCAGTTATAGATAACGAGAATGACCGAAATAAATAAACTCAACAGGGAGTTAAATAAGAACATATTTTTTAGAACATAAATGCATTATACCACTCTGCAAAGTTATCAGATTTGCCGAATATTTCATTCGAGATGTCCTGATTTTAAAAAACAGGACATGTACTCAACTTTTAAAGCGGATTTTGCTTATCAAAAAATGACATTTGTGTGGGAATAATCCTATGTTCTATTTTTTAACATCACTACAAACTAAAGGACTTTTTATTGTTTGTCAACGACCTAGTCAATAAAATGACGAGTCAGTCGCATGTGCTAGCCTTGCTTGTGCGTTTGGCTAAGAAATAGACAGTAAATTTTAGAACACAGAGTTTTTAAAGTCATGCGTTTTTAACGCGTGACTTTCTTGTTTCTAGGCGTTCTCAATGAGCTGAATGATCCAGCGGAAGGGCATGCTAGCATATTTGCGGACGCGCAAATAACGTTTAACCGGCGCTTTAACGACTGGTTTAATGTAGTAGCAGCTGTATTTTTTTAATTCTTTGTGGCCATTTGCGATGAGCGCTTGAGCATAATAATCGAATAAACTGGCAACGTCACCTTTTTCTTGGAAGCTGTAACGGTCTTGGTATTTGGATATTTCGGTAGGTTTTTCTGGTGAATAGCCGGAGAAATGGAAGAAGATTAATGGGAACTGATTGTTCACCAAATAAGGTTCATTATCGTTAGTTATTTCCCGTTCATGCAGGTTCCAATAGGCCATATTTAGGCCAAGGTGTCTGCTGATGAACACATCTTCGTAGAAAATGGGAGCGAAATTGACCCATAATTGATCCACAAACATGCCATTGGCCAAATCGATGTAGCATTGATCAAACAGGCGGTCCTTCCACCATTGCAAGAACTGATGCGTTGTATCGCTCCGTTTGGTTCCAATGAAACCTAGATTATATAATCCCGTGTTTAAAAGCCCACGTTCATTGGGGCTACAGGCGTCATCCGGGTAGGCTAGCAGCGTATGAGGCGTTAGGAAAAGGCTATGATCTTTCAATCCTTTTTCAACTTCTGTGAGCGGTTGGTAGATGATGATGTCTGGATCAAAATAGTGCACAAATTGTGCTTCAGGGTATTGTTGAAAGACATAGTCCAAAAAGTACGGTTTAACGGCCGTATTTAGTTCGGTGATGTCATAACGCGCGCACATCTCGTCGAGGTCTTCTAAGCCAATTGTATGCAGTTCTACGAGGGTGTAGGGAGGTAATAGGTTCTTGTCTACCTGCGATGCATCAATTCTGTCGACCAAACCGATTAAAAACGTATAATCGGGGTTATGTTTCATTAGCGAATCGCCGAGCGTTTTGGCTTGGGCGAGGTAGTTAATGGAACAGATGGTGATGACGATTTTTTGCATGCTTCAGATTATCAGTTTCAAAAATACGAAATGTAAATTGAAAATCGTTAGGGCTTTGGCGCCTGGCGTGACCCCGGCAGCGTTCGCCACCGCACGGGCCAGCAGGCGCCAAGCCTGCGTGACACAAGGCTATTTTTTCAAACTGCCGTAGATGATGTTTTCGATTTTGCGGCCGTAGTTCCCATGTGAATTTGGGGTATGCTGTGTCATGATTAGTGCAACAATTTTTTCTTTGGGATCTACCCAGTAGGTCGTTCCATAATAACCTCCCCAACCGTAACTGCCTTCAGAAGTTACATTCAGTTGCGCGGATTTTTTGGATGTTAAGCTAAAACCTAAGCCAAAATCATCATTGCCCATGTTGATCTGCGGACTCGTCATGAGTTCGATCGTTCTCCGACCTAAGATTTGTTTTCCATTGTAAACGCCTCCGTTCAACAACATTTGCAAGAACGTTGCGTAGTCGAAAGTCGACATGGAAAGTCCAGCACCGCCTGAAAAGTAAGTATGCGGATAAAGCGGATAATTCGGGTCTAAATTGCGGAAAGTAGGATCCCAAGGGATAATTTGTTTGTCGGCATTCTCCGTGTAAACCTTTGGCATACGCGATGATTTTTCTAAAGGAACCGTAAAATAGCTGTCCTTCATGCCCAGCGGCTCAAAAATATTTGCCTTGAAATAGTCTTCCAGCGTTTTACCTGTGATGACCTCCACCAAACATCCTAATAAATCCGTATTCAAGCCATAAGTGAACTTTTCGCCGGGTTGGTGTGCCAAAGGCAAACGCCCTAGGCTTTTCATTTTATCCAATAATACTGCATTGAAATTGCCTAAACCTGAAGGAATCCCCGCTTTGGCATAAATCGCTTGCATCTTGGGAGAACCAATCGCCGCGTAGTCGATTCCGGAGCGATGGCTCAACAAATCGCGAATGGTAATTTTGCGCTTCGCGGGCTCCGTCGTGTAGGAAGAATCCGCGGGATTAAAGTCTTTGACTACGGTTTGATTCGCAAATTCTGGAATAAAATCGCCCACCGCTTGGTCCAAGTGCAATTTCCCTTGCTCGAATAATTGCATGATCGCCACACTCGTAATGGCTTTCGTCTGACTCATGATGCGGTAAATCGCCTCGTTGGTCATCGGTTTTTTATTCGCCAAATCGGCATAGCCATTCGACTTAAAGTAAACCACAGAATTGTCCTTGATGACTAAGGTTGTGGAGCCAACCATCCAGTTTTTTTGGATGTATTCTTCCATCACCGAATCGATGTAGGCCAAACGTTTGTCATCCATTTGCGGATGTGATTTTTGAATGGGGGAGAGGATTTGTGCCGTTGCGGCAAAGCTCGTCAGTAGCAAAAACAGAATTTTTTTCATGGATAGGTTTTTATGACATCGCAAACTACAGATTGTGAGGGGGAGATGCAAGGGAAAAGAGTTAAGAGCTAAGAGTTTAGAGTTAAGAGGTGTGGTTTTTTTGTAGAGACGCGATACTTCGCGTCTTAACTAAATTAGACGCGAGGTATCGCGTCTCTACAATGTCCTTAGGACTACGGACTGACGACTAGCGACTAAGACGCGAGGTATCGCGTCTCTACAAATGTCCTTAGGACTCCGGACTGACGACTAGCGACTAAGACGCGAGGTATCGCGTCTCTACAACGTCTAATAACAAAAAAACCTTCCAAGTTTCCTCAGAAGGTTTTCAGTCGATTTATGTACCTGGGATGGGAATCGAACCCATACGAGCGTTTCGGCTCACAGGATTTTAAGTCCTGCGTGTCTACCAGTTCCACCACCCAGGCAGCCCTGTAAAACTTAAAAGCACCTAGAGGTGCCTTCTCGTTTTGAGCGAAAGACGGGGTTCGAACCCGCGACCTCGACCTTGGCAAGGTCGCGCTCTACCAGCTGAGCTACTTTCGCGTTTTGTGGGTACAAAAGTAGAACCTTAAAGTTATTTATGCAAGACCTAAGGCAAAATTTCCTTAAAAAATCTTTATTTTTGTTTTTTCAAATCAACAAATGAGCATCACCAAACTGGATCAGATCGATCATAAATTATTGGAAATTCTGCAGCAAAACGCGAAGATAACCAATGCACAATTATCTAAAGAAATCGGTTTATCGCCGGCTCCAACTTTGGAACGCGTGAAGAAATTAGAGGCTTTGGGAATCATACAAAGCTATCACGCTCAGGTAGATCGCGATAAAATCGGCTTAGGTGTTAGCACGTTTGTGACGGTAACGTTGACAGGTCACAAGAAGCAAGTAACGGAATCTTTTGTGCGTCAAATCAACCAAATTCCCGAGGTGATCGAGTGTCATCACGTGACAGGTTCGGGTGATTTTATGTTGAAAATTATCTCGAAAGATATATCTACCTACCAAAAATTGATGTTGGAAAAAATCAACGAAATCGAAGAAGTAGCTGCTACATCCACGATGGTGATTCTTTCTAGCTTCAAAGAAAGCAAGGTTTTACCGATTCCTTGATGGCTATAAGCGGTTCATGAACTGCGGAATCATCCGATTTTTCCATGCGGTAAAGGTGCCTGCTTGAATTTCCTTGCGGGCCTCGCCTACCATCCATAGGTAAAAACGTAGATTAAATACACTTGCGATCATCGGTCCCAAAAGCTCCTCACAGCGAACCAAATGGCGTAAATAGGCTTTGGTATATTGACCATGAATATCTTCCGCAAAGTGTGGGTCGATCACCGAAAAGTCATTTTTCCACTTTTCGTTACGGATATTGATAAATCCCTGCGTCGTGAAAATCATTCCATTCCGCGCATTTCGCGTAGGCATCACACAGTCAAACATGTCGATTCCGAGCGCAATTCCTTCCAGAATATTCGCCGGCGTTCCCACACCCATCAAATAACGAGGCTTGTCTTTGGGTAAAATATCAGTTACCTCATCGGCCATTTTATACATATCCTCCACAGGCTCACCCACGGAAAGTCCACCGATGGCATTTCCAAATGCTCCTTTGGATGCGATGTATTCCGCGGAAACTTTACGTAAATCCGAATAGACACTACCCTGAACAATCGGGAATAATGCTTGATTGTAGCCGTATTTAGGAGTCGTTTCGTCGAAACGAGTGATGCAACGATCCAACCAGCGGTGCGTCATGTCCATCGACTTGCGCGCATATTCGTAGGTACATGGATAAGGCGTACATTCGTCAAAGGCCATCATGATATCCGCACCAATCGTGCGCTGAATATCCATTACGCCTTCTGGACTAAAAAAGTGCGTACTGCCGTCGATGTGTGATTTGAACTTGACGCCCTCTTCTTGAATTTTCCGACCGGTTCCCGCCAAAGAATAGACTTGGTAGCCACCGGAATCGGTTAGGATGGGCTTATCCCAACCGTTAAATTTATGCAATCCACCCGCCGCTTCAATTACGTCGAGGCCCGGTCTTAGGTATAAATGGTAGGTATTTCCCAAAATGATTTGGGCATTAATGGGTTTTGATAATTCGGAAATGTGGACAGCTTTAACCGTCCCTGCGGTACCTACCGGCATGAATATGGGTGTCTCAATGACCCCGTGATCTGTCTCTAACTTTCCTGCCCGCGCCTTGGAATTCGGGTCTAGCTTTTCAATTTCGAATTTCATGCGGCAAAGGTACGAAAATAGTCACAAGTCGCTAGTCACTAGTCGTCAGTCCGAAGTCCGGAGGGGGTTAGTTCGGA
Source organism: Cytophagaceae bacterium (assembly GCA_024642485.1). Taxonomy (GTDB): domain Bacteria; phylum Bacteroidota; class Bacteroidia; order Cytophagales; family Spirosomataceae; genus Aquirufa. The sequence continues at coordinate 11,505 of JAHEAY010000020.1, read as the reverse complement.
GGGGATTGGTCCGAAGTCCGAAGGATAATGTAGAGACGCGATACCTCGCGTCTATTTCTTTTTTAGTATAACCCTAGGCTTCAGCCTAGGGAATCGATGCTGAAAAAGCATCTCAAACTTTGGCAATCCCTAAAGGTTTGCCAAAGATGCGCAGTATCAAGTCTCTACAGCCTGGGAACTAGACGCGAAGTATCGCGTCTCTACACCCAAGCTTATAAATTTCCGTCCGAAGGACGTCCTCTTCTCTTAACTCTTAATTCTCAACTCTTACCTCTATTCTACTTTCATCACCCCATTCATAATACGCCAGTGCCCCGGGAAAGTACACAAGAACGGATAATTACCTGGTACACTCGGAGCTTTGAAAACCACTTTCACGCGGCCATCCGATTCAACCAATGGCGTAAATGCCAATACTTCTGGCATCGAAGGAATGTAGTTTTTTGCTGCGCCATCCGCCGCCGTGATCATCTTATCTGCCGCCAATCCAATTTTTTCTTGGCTTCCCAAAGCGCCTAATACCCAGTTGTGCTGCATCGCATCCACGTTTTCAAAAATCAATTCCACCGTCGCACCTGCAGGAACCTTGAATTCCGCCGGGCTATATTTCATCGCTTCCTTGATGGTTTGAATCGTGATCTTAACCACATTGCCTTTGGTAGCGCTACTCGGAATTTCAATCTTCCAAGCATTCGCCAAACGCTCCCACATAACCAAATCTTGTGGACGAACTAATTCCGCCAAGGCCATAAAATAAGCCTTGCTTTCATCACTTAATTCTGCAGATCGCTTTACATTCCATGTGCCAGCGGCTCCTTTCAACGCAACGCCCATGGCTTCACTTTCGGGATTGCCGATTAATTGCAAATAGCCTACAACCTGGTTACCTGTCCACTCTGTAGCTCCAGCACGGAAGATTTTTTCCACCATGTAAGTAGATAAAGTCGTCGTGTTATTTACCGTAATGGCTTGTCGGTAAGCATTATTTCCTCGGTTTGATTCCGCAATAGTCGCCTTCGGGTCCAAGGCAATTTCCATCGTATAGTTACCTGCATTTTCTGCGGTCCAACCTAAATTTCCTGTCCACGGACCATTGTTATTCTTAACAACGGAAATCGTTTCGCCCGGTGCAATGCCATCTTTGAAAGTATATGATTCTAAGTCGACCCGACTCCCCATGCCTTCAATCTTCACGGTTAAGGGTACTGGAATTTCTTTTGGTAATGCCTGTGTCCCACGATTTTTAACCCGAATAACAAAGCTGGCTCCCTCACGTAATTTGAAGTTTCCACCTTTCACTTGTACTTCTTCTACGACTAAATCGATGCCACTTGTTGACCCATCTACCGATGGATTTTTCAAGTCTTTCGCTAATTTTTCCGCGACCGTTTGTGCCGATTTCGCTCCTTCCGTACGGATGATTCCTTCGATGCGTTTTTGGTTTGCCGACATCGCCCAAGCCGTTAATGCATCCGGAATCCAACGGTCCTCGTTTTGTTGGTTTGCAGCAATTTTTTTCATCACGGCAGCATCAATCGCCGGACTGCTCGGCATTTCGCTTAATGCTAAAATGGAATTTAAAACAACCAACGAATCCCGGTCATTCAGTAAGCCATTGAATAAAATCGCTTTCGCTCCCGCCTCTGTGCGAGGCAATACCTGCACCGCTTGCTTACGAACCGCTGCACTGCGATGACGCAAGGCTTTGACAGTTACATCGAATGGCAATGCGTTTAAGCCTTCTAATGTTCGCAAGGCATGAATCGCTCCCGGTGCTAATCCAATTTCATCCACCTGAGCCGATGAAACAAGGGCCACCAAAGCAGGAACCACATCTTTATTTCCTCGCTCAACCAATAAGCGCTGAGCTGTCAAGCGCCAGAATAAGTTATTGTTTGACAAGGCTGCCACGCATCCTGCTGGCGTACTCAAATCCACAGGTGTATAGGCTGGTGCTTTGTTGTATCCAATGCGGTAAATACGACCATGTGTAAAGTCGCGCAAATCCGTATCATACGCATTTCCTCCACCATTTTTAAATCCTTGTGGCACCGGATTATGCTGAATGATGTAAGAATACCAGTCGGCAACCCAAACCGCCCCATCCGGACCCACTTGTGCAAATACCGGAGATACCCATTCATCCGCTCCAGCGAGCAAATTAAAGGCCTCTTGATCACTAAAATCAGAACCTTTTGCAACTTGTCGGTTCTGGTGAATCACGTGTCCCGTGGGTTCAGAAACAAAGGCAATTTGATTCCAATAGCTCTTTGGAAAGGCTCTAGCGGTGTAAAAATTATGTCCAGCCGCAGCCGTAAATCCACCAAAAACGTCCACTTGGCGTACTTTTTGAGTGATCGTCCGCATGTCTTTGTGTGTATCCGTGTTTTTGGAACCGTTTAAGGACATCGGGGCATGCCAGATGTTGCGATGTGGAATGGGCATGTACCAACCGTGTGCGTTGTTTGCCGTAGAACCAAACACATCTCCCGCTTCATTGAAATCAAATCCCCAAGTATTGTTTGACGTTGTCGTCATGTGCTCCATTTTCGATCCATCAGGTTTGAAACGGAAGAATGCCTGTGCAAATTGCAAGGAGTCCGCCCCTATTTTTCCTTTGAAACCGGAATAACCAATACATCCCCAAATCCAGTTATCAAAGCCATAATGCAAATTCGACGGTCCCGCATGCGTATCGCCCGTGCCGAAGCCCGTGAATAAAATCTTGCGCTCATCGGCTTTATCATCACCATTCGTATCCTTCAAGAAAATCATGTGTGGCGCCTGCGAAATTATCATCCCGCCATTCGCAAAAACCATGCCGGTTGGAATACTTAAACCATCCGCCCATTTGGTAAATTTATCAGCCTTTCCATCCTTATTCGTGTCTTCACAAAGCAAGATGTAGTCACTTCCGCCCGTCTCTTTGCGCTCGTTCGGGTAGTCTTTGGTAATCAACACATACAAACGTCCCTTATGATCCCAAGCCATGGCAATCGGGTGCATGACATTCGGTTCTGCGGCGAATAATTGTAAGTTGAAGTCTACCGGCACCTGAATGAATTTAGCAGATTCCTCCGGACTTAAGGGCAATTGCTGCAATTGAGGCCCTTCGCGTTTCTCGTAATTCGGCAATTTTGCCTCACGGTATTTCAAGGTAGGCAAGTTAAGCGCTGCCAAAATTGCCCGTTTTTCGGGGCCTACGGCATGCAAAATGCCTTGGGTAATCAAGTCTTGAAAACCTGTTGTATTCCAGGTTCTTTCATCGTGGCCATAAGCCGTGTAAAAGATATTTCCTTTGCCATATGTGCGCGTCCAGGTATAAGGTTCCGTCTTCACGCCGGGTTTATCTTTGGCCTGTTCAGGTCCCAAAATTCGACTTTGCCAAATCTGATTGTCGGGTTGCAAATAGGCGTGTAAATAGGTCTCGTCAACGGTCTTAATTTGCACATTTGTATTGGCCTCATTTTGTACCCGAATGGAATCCATGCCATGACGCCAAAATTGCCCACCCACCATCTTCACAAATTCCTTCGAATTCCGGAAGTTGAAGGACGCACAGTGAATCGCCACCAAACCGTGACCCGTTGCGACATAGCCCAACAAAGCCTTTTCCTGCGGGGCAGGAATGGAATCGTGATTCGCATAGATGATCAAGGCATCGAACTTATTCAAATACTGCGGATTCAAATCCTTCAAGGATTCCGTGTAGGTGATGTTCATGCCTTTGACACCGATGGCCGACTGCAATGCCGGCAAGCGATCGAAAGGTTTGTGGTGTCCCTTATCTCCCAAAAAGAGGAGTTCTAGTCGGCGCCCGGTCTGAGCATTCAACGTAACTTGAGACAGTAATAGGCAAGCAAATAGCAATAAACGCATGGCTTAAAATTTAGGTATTTCAATGATTTTACCGCCTTGTAGGGCAGATTCGTGGGCTAAAATGCCGACAGAAGTCCAGTTGGCCGATTGCGGTGCATTCGGGAATGGATCGCGGTCAGCGGCTAATGCCTGTAGGAATTCGTTCACCAAATGTGGGTGAGAGCCACCGTGGCCGCCCCCTTGGGTGAAGGATAAGTGGGTATTTTCATCCTCGTCGTAGACGCCTTTGGTCGTAAATCGTTGGATTTCTTCGGGTAAATAATGGGCGAAATCCGGTGTAGGAACTTTCGATGGAATCTCGGGTTCCGGTTTTTTGGCGGTATGTACGACCAATTCTTCGCCTTCGATTAATGGCCATTCCACGGATTTTTTGGAACCATATACCTCGAAACTTTCGCGGTATTGGCGGGCGACATCAAACAGCGAACGATAAACCATCGCGCTTAAATCGGAATCCCGGAATTTGATATGCGCAGATTCCACGGCGAATGGGGAATTGTAATGTTGGATCAGCTCCTCGCGGATCGTTCCAGAACCGAAACAGGACACATATTCTGCCTCCAAACGCAATAAACCAGCTACCGGGCCTACGCAGTGCGTCGCGTAATGCATGGGAGGTAATCCCGGCCAATAATCCGGCCAGCCGTCCATGTCTTGTTGGTGTGATGCCTTCAGGAACTGAATTTTCCCTAATTCACCTTTCTCATAAAGTTCTTTGATGTATAAAAATTCGCGGGCATAGACCACGGTTTCCATCATCATGTATTTTTTCCCCATGCGCTTGCTCGCTTCTACAATCGCCTTGCATTCTTCCACGGTCGTTGCCATGGGAACCGTACATGCAACATGCTTTCCGGCATTCAGTGCCTTCAAAGTTTGCTCCGCGTGTAAGTGAATGGGGGAGTTGATGTGAACGACATCCACATTCGGGTCTTGAATCAATTGCTCAAAATCCGTGTAACGGGTTTCGATGCCGTATGCATCACCGATTGAATTGAGTTTTTCTTCGTTTCGTTGGCAAATGGCATACATATTTGCCAAAGGGTGTTTCAGATAAATGGGAATGAATTCCGCTCCAAATCCCAGGCCGACGATGGCTACGTTGTATTTTTTCATAGGTTTAGGTTATGCTGCGCTGGGCGCATTATTTTTTATTTTGTAGAGACGCGACACCTCGCGTCTTTTATATTTTAGACGCGAGGTATCGCGTCTCTACATTTTAGTTTCATCCAACGTCTAATGTCTAACGTCCAATGTCTATTAGAAGCGAGGTATCGCGTCTCTACAATAACGACATCAAATGCTGATACGACTCACGAATCAGCTCCCGCTCATTCTCAAACATTTTACGCCAAATATGGGCTGCCGGAAGCTTCACCCCGAAGGATTCCACGACGATCCAACCTTGGTAATTCAATTCATTTAAAGTAAGTAGCAGTCCGGCAATATCTACCTGCCCTTGACCCAAAATTCCACGGGTACTTTCAGAAATTTGGATGTGCGGCGTTTTGTCGGCGATCCGTTTCAGCGCTTCCGAGGTATTCTTTTCTTCGATGTTCGCATGGAACGTATCGTACATGATGCGGACATTCGGGTGATTGATTTTTTCCACCAACGCATACAATTCATCCGCACAGGATACCAGATAGCTCTCGAAGCGATTCAGGTATTCCAGGCAAATCGTTAGGTTTTTAGCTGCGGCGTAGTTGGCCGCCTCACGAACGCCTTCCACGGCCCAGTTGATTTCTTGTTCTGTCGCGGGCTTTCCGGTAAATACACCTAATGCTGAGTGGATGGGTCCTGAAATATAAGGAGATCCTAAATACGCTGCGATGTCGATTGTGGCTTTGATGTATGCTAAACCCGCATTTCGAACAGCAGGATCTGGGGAAATTAAATTCTCGCTAGGTCCTGCAATTCCGCAGGCAAAAATCTGCAAACCGAGTCGGTCAGCTTCGTTTTTCCATGCCTCCCAATGCGCTAAATCCGTGTTGAAAATAGGGATTTCAACTCCTTGATAGCCGGTTTCGGCAATAAAGGCTAATTCGGATAATACGGTTTGATCCATCTCCGGCCCGAAAACGAGCAGGTTCATTGCGATGGGGTGTTTCATGTTGAATAGGTTTGCGGAGGCAAGATAAGAAAAAATTAGACTTTGGGCGTTGGTCTTGGGACATTGGGGGTCTTTTTTGTCTTGTAGAGACGCGATACTTCGCGTCTTTTTGCATTGTAGAGACGCAATACCTTGCGTCTTTTATTTTTCAGACGCGAAGTGTCGCGTCTCTACAGTTTGTGTTTTCAAACGTCCAATGTCTAACGTCTAATAGACGCGAAGTATCGCGTCTCTACTTTTTCTTCTGCAAAAAAGGCTGCACCATCACCGTCAGCACCAGCAATGCCGTGCCCCAATAAAAGCCCGGAGACATCACCTCTTTTTGGCCAAAAATAAACACGGCTAGCAAGATGCCATAAACCGGTTCCAGCGTGATAACCAAGTTGATCGAAAAGACCGAGAATACCTTGTACAAATGTATCGTTTCCGTATAGGCATATACGGTACAAACGACCGCCAATATTCCAATCCACAACCAGTCCCATTCCAGCGGAATATAACCCACTCCGCCTTCGAGCAATCCGTACGCCCAAACCAATCCTGTCATGACACCCGCTGCCGTCATCTCATAAGCGGTAATCAATTTCGGATCATGCGTATGCGTAAAATTGCCATTGATAACTGAAAACAGCGCGCCAAAAAATCCCGCTCCGATGCCCATCAACAATCCGAGCCATTGGGCTTGTTGGACAGAAAAAATAATCCCCAATGCCACAATTACCAAAATACCCAGGAATACTTCCTCCCAAGAAATCTTCGTCTTCTTCGCTATAGGTTCCATCACCGAAGTCCAGAAGGTTTGTGTGGATAATCCCGCCAAACACATTGCCACCGTAGAGACTTTGGCAGCTCCAAAAAACAATAGCCAGTGCAAGGAAATGAATACACCATTCAAGAGCCAGACGCTCAAGACTTTTTGGCTGATGCGAAAAGAGCTTTTGGAATAATACAGAATGCCGACCAATCCCATCGCCGCAATCACGCAACGAAAAAAGACAATCGTCAGCGCATTCGCCTGCGTTGCATTGCCCAAAATGGCCGTGAACGCATACAGCACCACAATGAAATGGATTTTCAAGTAATCCAGTAAGCGTGGAGCCGACTTCATCTTAACGCGGAATGGTGTAATATAAGCCGAGACCTACGCCTGAAAAGACAATGTTTGGCAACCAGACGGCCAACATCGGTGGCATCCCACCACCCTCTGCAATTCCTTTACTCATCATGAAAAACAAGATGTACACAAAGGCCAAACTAAACCCTAAAGCAATTTGGAACCCTACGCCTCCTCGCGCTTTTCGAGCAGAAACCAAGAAGCCGATAATCGTCAAAATAATGATCGAAAAAGGATTGGCAAATCGTAAGTATTTCTCAATCAAAAACACCTCAATTCCATCTGCCCCGCGCGACCGAACCAAATCGATGTGTCGGTTTAACTCCGGCAATGTAAAGGTCTCGTGTAACAAGTGTTTATTCTGAAAATCTTTGGGCAACAGATTCAAAGTCGTATCAATCTTTGTTCCAAAAACAATCCCATTTCCACTTCCCGTAAAGGTCCGAATTCGGTAATCATGAATGGTCCATTTCTTCGCCACAGAATCCCAGGTGATACGGTCCGACATCAATTTCTGCTTGATTTCATTGTCGGAAATCCGCTCTAAACTAAAACGATAGCCGGTATTCGACGTGTTGTCATAACTCTCAATGTAGGCATACACATCCGGCGCAATCTTGATATGTACATCCCGTTTATCGAAAAAGTAGGTTCCGTTGATGTATTCATGTTCAAAGGGAACGCGGATTTTATTGGCATTGGGTACGACCCAACCGATCATCAAGAAGGTTCCTAGGGCAATGATGGAAGAGCCAATTAAATAAGGCCTCATCAAACGCGTGAAGCTAACACCCGAACTGAGAATGGCAATGATTTCAGTTTTGGCAGCCATGTTGGCGGTAAAAAATACCGTCGCAATGAAGACCATCAAGGGGCTGATGTAATTCGCCCAATAGGGAATAAAGTTCAAATAATAGTCGAAGATGATGGCGCGCATGGGCGCTTCTTTTCGAATAAAATCATCGATTTTTTCTGTGTAATCAATGACCATAACAATCAATACAATGAGAAATACCGCGAAGACATAGGTCTTCAGGAATTTTTTCAGAATGTACAGGTCAAGGATTTTCATTATTTATTCGGCCGGTATTTGACTCCGGAAAACAAATGTATGAAAATAACGCGGGAGACGCGGTAATTAAAAGGCACCAAAATCAATGAAATCGTCGTGATAGGTACGACATAGCCCATCGCATCGGGGTCATTGAAAAAGTTGAAAATAATGATTCCCCCCATAAGCATGATTCCCACGGTAAAGGCGTAAGAAACATACATGGCCCCATAAAAAAAGCCAGGTTCTACTTCATAACGCATGCCACATTCAGAGCAATGCTCCTCCATCTGTGCGAAATTGAAGACATTCCACCACTTAAATTTAAATAATCGACCCTCATGGCATTGTGGACAACGGGCGTTAATGGTGGCTTTCAACTTGGATGAATCAGACATTTTTGTGCGTATTTTGAGCCCCAAAGGTAAAGAAAATTGGAGGATTATTCGTAACAAAGGTCACGTTCCAAGGGCTTTTTGTATCTTTGCGCCAAACTAAAACTTATCATCACATGTATTCAATTGTTTCAACCGTTCACATCGTACTCTTTGTACTCGTGTTCATTTTAGGTATTAATGTGATTGCCCGCGCATTGCGTGGTCGCTCAAACAACGCTTTGTTTACTGAATCAGATCGCAAAGCAGGTTTGTTCTTTATGATTTCCTTGCATACGCAATTGCTGATTGGATGCGCGCTTTACTTCTTTTTAAGCCCGATTACGGCGGCTGCTTTTACCGATTTCGGTGCAGCAATGAAGGATCCAGCTACGCGTTTAATTGCCGTTGAACATATTTCCGTGAACATAATTGCTGTTGTTTTGGCAACCGTGAATAATGCTAAAAACAAGAAGGCGATCGCAGATGCTGCGAAACATAAAAACGCGTTGATTTTCACCTTGGCTGCGCTCGTTTTAATCTTGAGCCGCATCCCTTGGAAGCTTTTATTTTAATTTGAATGAAGAATAAGTGCATTTTCTTGGATCGCGACGGCGTTCTAAATGTTGACCGCGTGGATTATGTGTACCGCATGGAGGAATTCATCATTCCGCCGGGTGTAGGGGAGGCCTTGCGTGCCTTGAAAGATGCCGGATATTTGTTGGTGATTATCACCAACCAAAGCGGTATCGCTAAAGGTGTTTACAAACGGGAGGATGTCTACATGATTCACCAAGCCATCCAAGATGGAACAGGTGTGGAATTAGATGATATCTATTTCTGCCCTTACCACGAAAAATTTGATAGTCATTCCTTGACCCGTAAACCGGGATCCTTGATGATCGAAAAGGCCGCGGCCAAATACGAGGTGGATATGGATGCTTCCTGGATGGTGGGCGATCACGAGCGGGATATTACTGCCGGAACGCGTGCCGGATTACGGACGATTCGTTTGGCTCCGCAAGGAACGGAAACGAAAGCCACCCATTTAGTTGATGATTTATTAGCAGCTTCAAAAATTATATTAGCATGAACAAGGTCTATTTAAGTGATGCAGGTCCCAAAGTTTCTCCTGCTATTTACGGATTCTGGCGCTGGGAAGCGAGCAAGGGCGACATGGAGAAAATTGTCAACCTTTGCTTGGAATTAGGCGTGAATACCTTTGACCACGCAGATCGCTATGGAAATTATACCTGCGAAAAACGTTTCGGCGAAGTGCTTGCCAAACAATCTTTCAAACGTTCCGACATCGTTCTTTTCTCCAAATGTGGTGTAAACACGCCGCCTTTGTATCGCGTTAACCACGTAAATACGTCAGCGGAACACATTACGCTTTCTTTGGAAAACTCCCTGCGTAATCTGCAGACAGATTATTTGGACGTGTTTTTGTTAGACCAATTGGATCCACTTTCGGATTTGGAATCAACAGCTTTGGCTTTGGAAAAATTGAAGTCTTCTGGAAAAGTGAAGAACATTGGGGTTTCGAATTTTTCTGTATATCAACATCAGTTGTTGGTTTCTTACTTGAACATTCCGGTTGTTTCGAATCACATTGACTTGAACTTGTTGAACACCGCGGCGCTCGATAACGGGGCCATCGATTACATCAAGCAAAAATACATGCGCCCCTTGGCGACATCTCCTTTAGCGGGTGGTCGTATCGAACACGGTACTGACGAATTAGCCCTGAAGGTGCGTAAAAAATTATTGGAAATCGCGGCTCGTTACGACGCGAATATCGAGTCGATCGCCGTAGCCTGGTTGGTGAAATTAGGCGCCTTGCCTTTAATTGGAACCCTCGAAGAGAATCGCATTCGCAACATTGTGAATTCGTTCCAAATCAATTTAAGTCATGAAGATTGGTATGAATTGTACCACGCGACGAAACCCATTTCGTCGATACAAGACTAATCAGAGCCCTGGAAATTCCGGGGCTTTTTTTATGTGCTTTGCATTTGAATTTTGATGCCCAAAGGTAACATCAGGATAAAAAATAGCACATACCAAATCGGTAAACCCACAAGCCATAAGCCCGTTCCGAGCAGCAACAAATAAATCGGATAGCTAAAAAGTAGCGCAGCAAACAGTACCGAATCATAAAATACCGTCCCCTTTGTTTTCTCATCAACAGACTTTTGGATCCAACGGTAATAGGGCAGATTCAAGTAGTAAAACAGGCTTTTTTTGATGCGGATGTGCTTCGTGGGGACATGAATTAGTCGGCGCATTTGTTCGAGCACCGCTGCGTTAAAGTCCAAGCGATGTTTGGCATGTTCCAAGGTCGGAGCTTGCTCAAACTCTTCTACATGAATTTCCACAACTTTCCCAAATGCTTTGAAATCGTTGTATGCGATTCCCACCACATGAATCATCGGTTCCACACCACGTTGCTGGGCGGCTTCCAAAATTCGAGTGGCGCCTTTTTTGTAGGGCTGCAATTCATGGGTCAACAAACAGATACCTTCAATGAAAATTAGGATGCCACCGCCTTGGGCAAGGATATCCACAGAAGCATCAAATGTCCCGGCATTCAAGTGCAAATGTTCCCTACCTTCCCGTGCCCGGTGGATAGGTATCATCCCGATGGAGCGTAATAAAAAGCCAAACAAAGGTTTTCGAAAAACGTCTCCCCTTGCGAGAAAATGCATTTTTCGTGGGTAATATGCACCTAGGATGACGGCGTCTAAAAATGAATCGGGGTGGTTTGCTACGACCAACAAAGGTCCTTGTTTTTTGAGGAGGCTTTTGTTGCGAATATGGACCTTTGGAACGAAGATCCAGAGGCCTAGACGGACAAATAATTTTAGGATGACAAGCAAAATTTCAATATTTTGAGCAAGGTTTAAAAATTATTGGATGCAAGCAAGTTTTCTCTCGATCTATCTCATGCCCATGGCCATCGCCATCATCATGG